>JBILMQ010000247.1:0-5561 GCA_044375455.1 Caulobacterales bacterium
AACTGGTGCGCCTTGGAGATGAGGCTCAGCAGAGCCGGCGGCGCCATCACGAAACCGACCTTCCAGCCGGTCAGCGAGAAGATCTTTCCCGCCGAGCCGATTTTCACACAGCGCTCGCGCATGCCCGGCAGGGACATCAATGGACAATGCGTCCGGCCGTCAAACACCACATGCTCCCAGACCTCGTCGCAGATCGCGACGAGCCCGTGGCGCACGCAGATCTGCGCCAGCGGCGCCAGCGCGGCTGCATCGTAAACTGCGGCAGCCGGGTTGAGAGGATTGTTCAGCACCACGAAGCGCACGCGCGG
The DNA here is from genome assembly GCA_044375455.1 of Caulobacterales bacterium. Classification (GTDB taxonomy): domain Bacteria; phylum Pseudomonadota; class Alphaproteobacteria; order Caulobacterales; family Aquidulcibacteraceae; genus JBEIHX01. Next base: position 309 of record JBILMQ010000247.1, read on the forward strand.
GCCAATCGCTGCAGAGATGGCGTCGGGATCCAGCCGCCAGTCCGGCGGCGCCAGATTGATGGCTTTCGCAATGCCTCCGGCGCGCCGGATGAGCGGCAGATATGCGTCATAGGCCGGCTGAAACACCAGCACCTCATCACCTGGTTCGATCAGGGCGAGGAAGCTCGCCGCGAGCGCCTCTGTCGCGCCGGAGGTGATCAGGACTTCTGTCGGCCAGTCCAGGCTCAGAGCCTGATGCCGCAGATAGTGCGCCGCGACTGCCTCGCGCAGCACGGGAAGCCCTGACATCGGCGGGTACTGATTGGATCCCGTGAGCAGCGCCTCAGCGGCTTTTTCCCGGACGTCCTGAGGTCCGGGATCATCGGGAAACCCCTGTCCGAGATTGACCGCGTCGTGGGCCCGGGCGAGCCCGCTCATCACGTCGAATATCGTCGTGGGCAGAGATGAAAAGGTCGCGTCGGCCACGCGCGCTCCTGACCGGACTTTCCGAGCGGCGCCCCTACCCGGCAGGCGCGTTGCTCGCAGCAGCGTCCTTCTGGGCCTTCTCATCCTTCACGACGAGAGGGATCTGCGAAAGGGCGAAGATCAGCGTGAGCGGCAGAACGCCCCAGAACTTGAAATTGGCCCAGAACACTTCGCTGTAGCTGCGCCAGATGTACTCGTTGAGACCGGCAAGAAAAATGAAGAACAGCCCCCAACGGACAGCGAGCGTGGTCCAGGCTGTATCGGACAGCGTCCAGATCGAGCCGAAAAGCAGCTTCCAGACATTTACCCGGACAAGCAGACCGCCGAAGATCACCGCCGCGTAGAACAGGTTCACGATGGTTGGCTTGATCTTGATGAACAGGCCGTCATGCAGCCACAAGGTCAGCCCGCCGAACACAAGAACCAGCACGCCCGACACCATCAACATTGCGGGCAGGCGACGCTCCACAAGCCAGGCATAGCCAAGCGCGGCGGCGGTGGCGGCCATGAAGACGCCAGTGGCGATGAACAGAGCCTGATCCGGCTGCAGTCGGTTCGCCACGTTATAGGCGATCATGAAGATCGCGATCGGACCGACATCGACCAGGAGCTTGGCCCCCTGGCCGAGGGTTTTGCGGGCGGAAGGTTGCGCAGACGTCGTCATGGCCTCTTCTACGCCGGCCAGGGCGCATCGGACCAGAGCCGGTTTTTCTGGCGCCTCAGCCGGACTGATCACGCCTGCGCGATCGCCAGACCACGCCCGGCCTGCCGGCGCAGCACCACGCGGATCAAATCCGGCCAATGAGACCTTTCCGCCACACATGCGCGATCGCCCTGCCCCCATGAGCCCGGCGCCGACGCCAGACGCACCGGCCACGGCCGCTGACCGCCTGCGTTGCAGGACCAGCGGCGCCCCGGTAACGTCTCAGCGTGGCGTCTCAGCGTGGCGTCTCAGTGTGGCGGCGATGGTGCGTCCTGCCAGGCCTGAGACGCGCGTGCGATCAGGCGGCGAAACACCGCCGCGCCCTGGACGATCTGATCACGGGCGATCCACTCATCCGGCTGGTGCGCCTGGGCGATGTCCCCAGGACCGCAGATCACCGTTGACAGGCCGGCGCGCTGGTATTGGCCGCCCTCCGCGGCATAGGCCACCGCCTGCTCGCCATTGTCCCCAGTCACGGCCCGCATCAGGGCCGCCGCTGCGCCGTCGCGCTCCGGCGCCAGGGGCGGCGTGGCGGAGCGACGCTCCACGCGCACATAGGCCTCTGGCGCGCGCGTGCGCATCTGCGCTTCGACGCGTGACGCAGCCGCCATGAAGCGGCGCACATAGACCTCAGGATCAACGTCAGGCGGGCAGCGCAAATCCCACAGGAACTCGCACCGGCGCGCCAGGATGTTGGCCGCGGTGCCGCCGGTGACGACGCCGACCGTCATGGTGGCCCCGGGCGGCTGGAAAGCAGAGGCAGGATCCGCCGCCGCCGCCGCCTCTCCTCCCATCTCTGCGACCAGACCCATCAGCTCGATTGCGCCCATGATCGCCGAGGCCCCGGCATGGATGAGACTGGAATGCGCCTCGCGGCCACCGACCTCGACCCGGAACACCGAAATGCCCTTGTGGCCTGACACGACTTTCCACAAGGTCGGCTCCCCAACCATGACCGCGGCGGGGCGCGGATACTCGGCCATGATGACATCGATCATGTCCGGAGCGCCCAGACATCCCACCTCCTCATCATAGCTCAGCGCGAAAATGAACGGCCGCAGCAGCGGTGCGGCGATCATGTCGTCGAGATGCGCCAGGGCGAGCGCTGAAAACGCCTTCATGTCCGCCGCGCCGCGCCCGAAGAGGCGCCCGTCGCGCTCCACGAGACGAAACGGATCGCTGGTCCAGGGTTGACCGTCCACCGGCACGACGTCGGTGTGGCCAGACAGGACAAGGCCGCCCGGTGTCGCCGGGCCAACCAGGCAGATCAGGTTGGCCTTGGTTCCGTCAGCATTCGCCACGCGGCGCGTCGCAAGCCCACGGGCGGCGAACACCGCCTCCACATAGGCGATCAGCCCAAGGTTGGAGTTGCGTGACGTGGTGTCGAAAGCGACCAGGTCGGCAAGAATATCGATCGCGCGCGCCGTGCGATCCGGCAGGGTGTCGGCAGAAAGGCTCATCTGCCTATGCTGACATGCCTGACGGCCAAGCGTCGAGCGGGGCCCTGCGCGAGGCGAGGCCGATCCGCCCCATGGCGACCACACTGTGCGGGCAGCGTGGCTGCAGTGACACCGTGACTGCAATAACACTGTCGCGATCAGCCGTGCAGCAGCGCGACAGCTCCTGTCGAACCTGTCATCCTGCTCCGCCTGCCGAATGGGATCTTGATGCAACGTGTACTCTGCGCGCTGGTCGCGGCCGTCGCACTGTCCGCGATGGCGCCCGTCGTCGCCGCACTGCAGCACGGGCCTGCGCCAGGCGCCGGCCTGACCGCTCCGGCCGCAGGCCCGGCAAATCCAGGGTCACCCCCGGCCAACCCGGTGCAGCCTGAAGCCACCACCGCAGCGGCGGGCCCTGCGCCAGGCGCTGTGGACGCGGATGCGCCGCTCGTCACGGCGGTCTCGCAGCGCGATCGCCGGGGACGGCCGCTGGCCGATGTGATGGTGAACGGTCAAGGCCCGTTCAGGTTTGTCGTCGACACAGGGGCCAATCGCAGCGTGATCTCGCGCGCGCTCGCCGACAGGCTCGCCCTGGAACGCATCGGCAGCAGCCAAGTCAATGCGGTCAACGGGTCTGCGGTGCGCGACATCGCCCGCACCGCCCGGATCGAGGCGGGCGCACTGCGCCTCACAAACCTGGAGACGCCGGTGCTCGACAGCGACGTGCTCGGCCAGGCCGACGGCCTGCTGGGCACACAGGGCCTGAGCGGCAAGCGGCTCCTGTTTGACAACGCCAACCAGACGCTGGTGATCAGTCAGGGCTCACCGCGGGGCGCACCGCGCGGGTTCAGCGTGGCGCCGCTGACCCTGCGCTTCGGCCGCCTGGCCATGGCGCAAGCCCAGATCGGCAAGGTGCGTTTCAAGGCCGTGATCGACACCGGCGCCGAGGCGGCGGTCGCCAACACGGCGTTGATCCGCGCCCTGACCGCCGCCGATGAGGCGGTCGATCCCCAGATGGAGGTGACGGTGACTGGCGCAACCAATGTGGCGAGCCCGGCGCGCTGGACGATCCTGCCGCGGCTGCGCATGGGGGCCATCGAGGTCGTGATGGTTGAGACGGCGGTGGCCGACCTGCATGTCTTCGATCTGTGGGGGCTGTCGCAGGAGCCGGCGATGATCGTCGGCATGAACATCCTGCGTCAGACTGAGGCCTTTGCGATCGACTACCGCGCGCGTGAACTTCAGGTGAAATTTCTGCAATGGACAACCACGCCGGAGTTCGTGCGCCTGCGCGGGCAGATGTCCGGGTCGGACCGCCACTGACGGCGATCACCCCGCTGCAGGCCGTGGGGTCATGCACGCACGGCCCGCCATCCGACAGCAGGTCGACGCACCGGCGCGGACATGCCACACCAGCGCATCGACGTGCGCTGCTTCGCCGACGGCGGCTGCGCCGGGCCTGCACATGGGGCCTGGACGGCGCCGGCGCGGGCGGCCAGACGCCCAGAGCCGCGCGCCTGCTGGAGACCGACACATGCTGCTTGCCCAAGCCTCCTGGATAGAGATTGACGCCTATCTGACCCGCTCGCGCGGGGTGGTCATCCCGATCGGATCCACCGAGCAGCATGGACCGAACGGACTGCTTGGCACCGATGCAATTTGTCCAGAGACGATCGCCCACGAGGCGGCGCCCGAGGGCGGGTTTCTGGTGACGCCGACGTTCAGCGTCGGTCAGGCCCAGCACCATATGGGCTTTGCCGGCACCATAACGCTGCGTCCATCCACGATGATTGCAGCGCTCCAGGACTGGATCTCCAGCCTGCGCCGACATGGTTTTGAGAAGTTTTATTTCTTCAACGGCCATGGTGGAAACATAGCGACCATCCAGGCGGCTTTCGCAGAATGCTATGCCCCCTGGAGCCTGAAGGGCGAACCGGCGCCTTTCGCCTGCACCCTCATGAACTGGTGGGAACTGCCGGGGGTGAGCGAGGTGTGCGCCCGACTGTTTCCGGTCGGCGACGGCAGCCATGCCACCGCCTCAGAGGTTTCTGTGACCTATTACCGCTATCCTGACGCCCGGAAGACGGTGGCGATGAGCCCGAGGATTGCCCCGACCGGACCGATCCGCGACGCCGCCGATTATCGCCGCCGCTTCCCGGACGGGCGCATTGGATCAGACCCAAGCCAGGCGAGCCCGCAGGCTGGCGGCGAGATCGTGCGCGCCGCCAAGCAGTCGCTGATCGCCGATGTCGCCCGCTTCTTCGGCGAAAACGCCTGACCGCCACGCCGGGCGGCAGGCGCTCCGCGCGGCCCCTCCTTGTGTGCGGCCCCCCGTATGTAAGGCCCCGCGTGTGTACGGCCCCCGTATGTAAGGCCCCGCGTGTGTACGGCCTGCGCCCGAGGCGCGAAACCTGACGGGAGCCTGCGGCCAACAGACTGCAGCACGCAAACCGGAGCCAGGGGCCGGAGCCAGGGGCCGGAGCCAGGGGCCGGAGCCAGGGGCCGGGGTCAGGACCCGGGCCCCCAGACCCGGGCCCCCAGATCCGGGCCCCCAGATCCGGGCGCGCAGATCCGGGCGCGCAGATCCGGGCGCGCAGCTTCAGGCGGGCTGATCAGGCACAGCCGCGGGGCGGACTGCCTACTGCG
>JBILMQ010000248.1:0-5556 GCA_044375455.1 Caulobacterales bacterium
GGGATCGATCGCGCGGTGGCAGCGATTCGCGCCGTGTCATGACCCGGCGCGTGGCCATCACGGACCGCGCATGGCCGATGAAAGAGCCTTTCGCAATCTCGCGCGGCGTCTCCACGCAGCAGCGCGTGATCATCGTCGAGATCGAAGATGAAGCTGGCCGCCGCGGCCGGGGTGAAGCCTGCGGTATCCCCTACGCTGGCGAAACGCCGGAAACTATGATCACCGCGCTCGCCCCCGTACTCCCGGCTATCGAGGCCGGGGCTACGCGCGAGGATCTGCTCGGGCTTTTGCCTCCTGGGGGCGCGCGCTGCGCCGTCGATTGCGCCTTGTGGGATCTGGAGGCGAAGGCGAGCGGCGCGCCCGCATGGGCGCGCGCCGGCCTGACATTATTTTCCCCTGTCGACACCTGCTATACGATCGGCATCCGCGATCTCGACGGCTACGAGCGCAAGGCCAACGAGCTGCGCGCCTTCGCGTGGCTCAAGGTGAAAGTCGGACAGGGTGATCCGCTGCCGGCAATCACGGCTGTGCGTCGTGGCTCGCCGCAGGCGCGTCTCGTCGTCGATCCCAATCAGGCGTGGTCTCCCGACGATCTCAAGGCCTATGCGGGTCCTCTCGCCGATCTCGGCGTCGCGGTGCTCGAACAACCTGTTCCCGTCGGCGCTGAAGCCGCGCTCGACGGCTATCGCTGCCCGATCGCGCTCGCCGCGGACGAATTGATCGGCGACGAGCGTGATCTTGATCGCGCCCGTGGCCGCTTCGACATCGTCAACATCAAGCTCGACAAGACCGGCGGCCTCACCACGGCCCTGCGCCTTGCGGACGTTGCTCAAGAGCATGGGTTTGCGCTGATGGTGGGGTGCATGGCGGGGTCGTCCCTGTCGATGGCCCCGGCCATGATCATCGCGCAGCGCTGCGCAGTTGTGGATCTCGATGGCCCGCTGCTGCAGGCCGAGGATTGGGCGGACGGTCTCGTCTACACGGCCGGGCGCGTGGCGCCGCCCGCGCCGACCTTCTGGGGCTGAGTGGAGCGGCGGTCATGGCGTTCGAAGTGCCGCGTCGGCAGATACATCTGGATTTCCATACGTCCGAACATGTTCCCGACATCGGCGTCCGGTTCGATCCGGCGGCGTTCACGCGCACGCTGACCGACGCGCACGCCGATTCCGTGGTGCTGTTCGGGAAGTGCCACCACGGTTGGTCCTACTACGATACCGATGTCGGGGTGCGTCATCCCAACCTGGGCTTCGATCTCCTCAAGGCGCAGGTCGATGCCTGCGCGTCCGCCGGCATCCGGACGACGACGTACCTGTCCGTCGGCTGGGACGAGCGCGTTGCGAAGCGCAATCCGGGATGGCGGCGGATTCTTCCGGATGGCACGTTCCACATGATGCTGGGGCGCAACCTGGATCCGTTCTGGTCCTATCTGTGCCTGGCGTCGGGCTACCGCCTCGAGGTGCTCGACCAGATCCGCGAAATGGCGCAGCGGTTTCCTTCAAGCGAAGGCATCTGGCTCGACATCATCCGCCGCCACGAGTGCTGCTGCCATGTCTGCCGGGACGCCATGGACGCCGCCGGACTCGATTGGCGTGATCCGGCGCATCGGCAGATCCAGGCCAAGGCGGTGTTCGACGCCTGGATCGCCGACTCCACCGCGGCGGTGCGCGAGGTTCGGCCCGAATGGTCCGTGTTCCACAATACGAGCCTCGTGCCGCGCGGGGACCGCAAACTCTTCGACGCTTTTTCGCACATCGAGATCGAAGCCGTTCCCACCGGCGGCTGGGGCTACGACCATTTTCCGCTTTCGGCGCGCTATGTCGATCCGATGGCGCGCGACTTCATGGGCGTGACGGTGCGGTTCCATTTCGTCTGGGGCGAACTGGGCGCGATCAAGCATCCGAACGCGTTGGAGGCCGAGCTCGCGACCATGCAGGCGCACGGCGCGCGCGTCTGCGTCGGGGACCAGCTCGACCCCGCGGGCGAACTCGATGCCGACGTCTACCGCATGATCGGCGCGAGCTACGCCCGGGTGCGGCAGCGCGAAGCGCCGCTCGCCGGCACGCGCCCCGTCGCCGATGTCGGCCTGCTGTCCTCGATCGCGGTGCGCGATCCCGGCGCCGTCAGTCGCGATGCGCGCCACATCGCCGAAGACGAGGGCGCCGTGCGCATTCTTCAGCAGGCGGGGTTCCTGTTCGATGTCATCGATCTGCATTCGGACTTCGCGGCCTACAAGGCGCTCGTTCTCCCGGACAAGATCAGGCTTTCGCCCGATCTCGCCGCCCGGCTCGCCGCATACTGCGCGCACGGCGGCCGGGTCGTCCTGTCAGCTGAAAGCGGGCTTGATCTGGCGGGAAAAACCTTCGCGCTCGATCCCGGCGCCACGTTCGAAGGCCCAAGCCCGCTCAACCATACCTATGTCGCGCCGGTCACGGGGTTCTCGCCCGATTACGCGCACGGACCTTTGCTGCTGTGGTCGCGCTCGTGGCGTGCGTCGGTGCGTGACGGGCGTGTTCTGGCGCGGCTCCACGAGCCGTACTTCGATCGATCGGCGCGCCGCTTCAATGGCCACATCGCCACGCCGCCACGACCGGATCCGTCGCCCTTCGTCGGTGCGGTGGCGAAGGGCGGTGTCTATTGGATCGCGCACCCGATCTTCACCCACTATCGCGAGATGGGTCACGCCGCGCTGCGTGATTACGTGGCGGCGATCATCGACGACGCGATCGGAACGCGCACGCTCAAAACCTCGGCCCCCCGCGGGGCCACCGTCACGCTGCGTCGAGGGCCGGATCATTATCTTCTGCAGATCGTCTATGCGCCACGGGAATTGCGCGGGTCCACACCGCTTGGCCCCATCGAAGTGATCGAAGACCTGCCGCGACTCACGGATATCGCCGTTGACGTCGCAACCACAAAAGCGGTCACGCAGGTCCTTCTCGGCCCCGATCGGACGTCCTTGCCTTTCACGCAGGACGAGGGGCGCGTGCGCTTCTCGATCCCCGCGCTCGAAGGCGCGGGCTTCGTCGTCCTGGCGGCGTGAGTCGAGCCATGCGTTCGGCAAGCCTTGGGTTCGATATCGGGACGTCCCGCGTGCGCTGTGTGGTTGCAGACGCGCGGACCGGGGAGGCGCTCGGCGCGGGGGATGCGCCGCTGCGCTCCGGACGGGAAGGCATCCTCGAAGATCCGGCAAATCCTCTGGTGAGCCGTCAGGCGCCCGGGGACTACCCGATCGCGATGATCGCCGCCGCGCGGGCTGCGGTCGACAGCGCCCGCGCTGCGACGCCAAACGCGCTCGATATCCGCGGCGTCGGTGTCGCCGCCACCGCCTCCACGCCGATACCGGTCAAGCGGGACGCCCGCGCGCTCGCCGTCGATCCTGCATTCGCCGCCGATCTCGACGCCCAGGCATGGCTGTGGCGGGACCACAGCGCCGGCGCCGAGGCCGAGGAGATCACGGACGCGCTCGCGCGCGTCGGCGCACCCGCGCTTGCGGCGTGCGGCGGGTCGTATTCGGCGGAGTGGTACTGGTCGAAAATCCTGCGATGCGCCCGCAGTGCGCCGCACGTCTCGACCGCCGCCGCCGGCTGGTTGGAGCTGTGCGACTTCGCCACCGCCTGGCTGATCGGCGCCAGCACGCTCGAAGCGGCGCCACGGTCTGTTTGCACTGCAGGGCACAAGGCGCTTCATGTCGACGTCGCGGCGGGCGGCTGGGGCGCTGTCCACACACTCGCGCCGCTCCATCCCGAGATCGCGCGGCTTGCGGCGACGCTTCCCGCACCGTCACCGCTTGGCGCCCCCGCCGGCGTCATCACTCCCGACATCGCCGATGCAATCGGGATATCCCGCAACGTGGTCGTTTCCGTGGGCGTGATCGACGCCCATGCGGCGGCGTTGGGGGCGGGCGTGCGACCGGGCCGGCTCGTCTCGATCGTGGGCACCAGCGCCTGTCACATGGGCGTCGCCGCGCCCGGCGTGTCCGTGCCGCGTCTGGCTGGCGTGAGCGGCGTGGTGCGGGGCTCGATACTGCCGGAGTGTGACGGCGTCGAAGCCGGACAGGCCGCGGTCGGCGACATGTTCAGCGCGGCTGCACGCCTCGTCGACGGCGCGTCATTGGCGTCGCTCGAAGACGAGGCGCGGCGCCTCCCACCGGGGGCCGGCGGGCTCATCGCCCTCGACTGGGTCAATGGCGTGCGTGCGCCCGTGAACGATCCGTTCGTGTCCGGCGCCGTGTTCGGCCTCACGCTTCAGACACGACCCGCACAGCTGTTCAGAGCCTATGTCGAGGCCGCCGCGTATGGTCTGCGCGCGATCATCGACCACATGGCCCGCAGCGGTCTGACGTTTACCGAGGTCGTGGCGTGCGGCGGCGTCGTCGCCCGTAGCGCACTGGCGCCACAAATCTTTGCGGACGTTCTTGACCGTGATCTCGACATTCTCGAGTCCATCGAAGCCGGCGCATTGGGGGCGGCCATTCTCGCCGCCGCTGCGTCCGGCATGCACGAAAGCGTCGCCGCCGCGCAAACCGCCATGGATGCGCGCCCTGATCGCCGCCTGCGCCCGAACCCTGACGCAAGCGCCGCCTATCGCAGTCTCTATCTCGATTACGCCTGCCTGTCCGAGGCCTTCGGCCGGCGGGGCGCGCCCTTGAATGCGCTGATGCGCCGCCTTTCCGAGCGTCGCACGGCTTCGTCTGCGCCCGCACCCTGAGGAGATGTCCTGTGTCTGATCCGATCGCGATCTTTCGGCCCGGCGACTATCGCGCTGCGCCCAACGCGCTATCCGTTCCGCTGCTCGAGACGGCAAACGCCCAGCTTGAACGGGCGCTGACAAGCCTTGGGCGGCGCAGCTATCGCATTGCGCCGTTCATCACACGTCCGGACGAGGCCGTGACGCATCTGCGCCCTATCCAGGACCCGATGATCGGGCTGTTCACGCACTGGGTGTATGGGCCGCACACGGTGGACGGCGTGATCGGCAAGTCTAATCCGCTTCTGATGATGTCCAACTTTTCCGGCGTTTTTCCTGGCCTGGTCGGATTGCTCAACACCGGGGCATGTCTGCAGGCGGAGGGGCGGGCGCATTCGCGGGCCTGGACCGATGCGGCGGACTGGACCGAAGATCCCTTCATGATGGCGCGGCTCGACGAGTGGTGCCGGACAGGTCGTGTCACTGTAGAGAGCGCCGCCGTACGGGCGCCGCCGCCGATATCGGCCGCCGCGGCTGCGATCGCCGCGCGTGTGAAGGACGAAATCGCAGAGAAATGGCCGCTCGTACTCATGCTCGGCGATACGTCGATGGGCATGACGAACGGCTATTTCGGCGCCCGCACGCTCCATCAGGTCGGCTTTCTCGAGCATAAGGTCGATCAGGCGTGGCTGCTCGAATATGGCCGCCGCGTCAGCGACCGCCGGATCGAGGATGCCTTCCGATTCGTCGTCGATCGCGGCGTGACGTTTCATTGGCGCACCCTGACGGCCCCCGACTTCACTGAGGAATCGACCCGCGAGCAGCTTCGCGACTATCTCGCCGTCCTCGACCTCGTCGACGAGTTCGGCG
>JBILMQ010000249.1:0-5552 GCA_044375455.1 Caulobacterales bacterium
AGGGTACCAGCCGCGCCCAGTTCTGCTCCCGAACGGGATCGAATACTGGTTGTGTCTGGTTGGGCGTTGCATTATGCTCCCGTTCGGGAGCGAAAGTTATGTCCACCTCACCCCCGTCTGCCACACTCTCAGCCATTGATCTGGCGCGCGCCGCAGCGCGCAGCAGCCAATACGGCTCGCATGCAGCGCCAACCGCAGAGACGCCTGATCGCCGTCGCGGGCCGGCGGCAAGAAGCCGCTACGTGCTCTTTTCGGACGCCAATGCACTGACAGCTTTGGATCCCCTCCGGGACGCCGGCGATGCTCTGCAGCCGGCGGTGAAGCTCTCAGATCTGAAAAAACGCTCCGCGCTGGCCCAACTCGCCCGGGACATGGACACCCCGCCTCGCACTGGCCAGCCGCAAGGCTCTTACGCAAAGCAAACAGTCCTGCCTGTGACCGACGCTGCAACCGCGGATGATACGGTCATCGCTTCAACCTTCACGCTCGGCGGTATGATCCGCAACGCACGCGAAAAGCGCGGCCTTTCGCAACAGAAGCTGGCTGAAAAGGCCAATGTCGGCCGCCGGTTCGTCTCGGAAGTTGAAAACGGCAAGGCCACGCTCGAATTCGAAAAGGTGCTCAAGGTTGCTGCGGCCGCAGGCGTGCGCCTCACGGCGCGGTCTGCGCCATGAACGAGCTCATTTTGGAAGTGCGGCTCGACAGTTTCGTCGACCCGGTCGGCGTGCTGGTGCGCGACGCCAAGGGCGCGCTTGCGTTTGCTTACACGCCCGAACATGCGGCTAACCCTGCCGCACTCGCGTTGTCGTTGTCGCTGCCATTGAGCGAAGAACCCTACGAAGATACGCCCACGCGCGCCTTCTTCGACAATCTGCTGCAGGAGCGGGATGGCGTGCTCCGCCACGTGATGGCCCGCGAAGGTCTTTCACGCGACGATGTGGCCGGCTTGCTCGCGCATATCGGCCGGGATTGTCCGGGCGCCATTTCAGTCCTTCCCCAGGGTGCGACGCCGTCAAAGATTCCGGGGGATTTGGAGCGGGACTATGAGCCCCTGAGCGATGCGCAGGTGGAGGCGATCGTGCAAGCGCTGCACGAACGCGCGCCGCTGCCGGAAAGCGTGCGCGATCCCTCGCCGCTGTCCGGCGTGCAAAGCAAAATCGCGCTCACGCTGTTGGCCGATGGTCGCTTCGGTGAGCCGCGCAGCGGTTCGGGCGCGCCAACAACGCACATCATCAAGGCGCCCGACCAGCGTCATAAGGAGGACGCGGCGCTCGAAGCTGCGGCCCTCGATCTATGCGCCGGCGTCGGGCTTGTGACCGCCGAAGCCCGCATACTGCGTGTGGGGGTGATCGAGGTCCTGCTCGCCACGCGCTTCGACCGTGGCCTCACTGCTGACGGCAGGATTGCACGCTTACACCAGGAAGATTTCGCCCAAGCTCTGGGCTTGCCGGCGACACTCAAATACGAGCGCAATGCCAAGACGGCGCTTCGCTTCGATGCCCGCGCGATCGGCGGCGTGTTAGCGCAGACGCTAGACCCAAGCGCTGCGCGCGAAGACTTCGTGCGCGCCGTGCTGTTTGATCTAATGATCGGCAATGTCGATGCCCATGCCAAGAACCATGCGCTGTTGCACCATCCCGGCGGCGGGGTCAGCCTCACACCGCGTTACGACGTGATACCGACGCGGCTTGACCATCAGCTGACGGACGAGCTGGCCTTCAAAATCGGCGGCGCGACCACACTTGAAACCATCACCGGCAATGATGTCGAAATCTTCCTGGACGCCATCGGCGTTCCACGGGCAAACCAACGCCCGCTCATTGAAATGCATGCGCCGCGGATGGCTGCCGGCCTGGTGGCAGCGTTTACCGATCTCGACCGCAAGCGCATGAAGCGGTTCGCTGACCTCATCGCCTACAATATCGAGATCCTGTTTGGAGCACTTTCTCTCGCTGTTCCGATTGCAGCGAAGAACCGAGATGCCTTCATCGAGCGGGGTGGCGGGTGGGCAACCAGCTGAACGACCTATTCGGTTCGCGTTCAACACTCGCTCTAAATCAGGTCCGTTATCCCAGGCTCCGCCAGGGCAACGAAGGTCTCAAGCTGCCCCAACGGCGACCCTACCGCTCCACACCTCGCACCCGCCCTTGCATCGCCTGCCCAAGCTCCGCGTGGCGCTGCAGGGGACGTTCAGCCAACCAGCACGCGGCGAGCCGCGCTCAAGCCGTGGACGAGACGCAAACGCTGGGCGGCGATCCGAAAGATCGACGCCAACCCGTGATGCCGGTCCAAAGCCGGATGCGGGGCGCGGTTAGCCTTATAATTTATGTTAGATTCGAGGCCTGGCTACGATTCTAGAGAAAAAATTAAGGCCGATCTTTCGCTTCATCGTTTTTTATGTTAGATTCGATGCATGGCTGCGAATTCACCGCAAAAACTGAAGACGGTGCTGGAGGATTGGACCCCGCAGACCGTCGCCACGCATGCATGGCTTCGCGAGAGGGGTGTGTCGCGCGACCTTTCCCGCGAATACGTGAAGAGCGGCTGGCTGGAGCGGCTAGGAAACGGCACCTTCAAGCGCCCACGCGAAACCGTCACCTGGCAGGGCGCGCTCCATAGCCTGCAAAAGCAGGTCGTGCTGCGCGTTCACGTCGGTGCTCTGACCGCACTGATGGCAGACGGATCATCACACTATGCGCGACCTGGGCGGGAGACGGTTTTCCTGTTTGCCGAGACCGGCGTCACCTTGCCCAAGTGGTTTCGGGAGTATCCGTGGCCAGAGCAGATAAGCCTGACGCAGACGCGCTTTCTGCCCACTGACCTTGGCGTGCGCCCCGCTGAACTCGGCGGCTTCGACCTTCAAACATCAGGCCCTGAACGGGCGATCCTCGAAGCCCTGCATCTTTCCCCCAACGCCATTGACCTTGTCGAGATATCGCAGGTGATCGAAGGCCTGCGGACCCTGCGCCCGGCAGTGATGCAGGCGCTGCTGGAGGCTTGCACGTCGTTCAAGGTTAAGCGGCTGTTCCTGTTCCTTGGAACGCGCGCGGGATTGCCAGTCATGTCGCGCCTCAACCGCGAGGCGATCCCGCTGGGCAGCGGCGATCGCACCATCACACCGGGTGGGGCTTATATCTCGGAATTCGGGTTGATTGTGCCCAAGGAGCTGGCGTCCTGATGAAGGAGGCTTATCGCGCGCAAGTCCGGCTGTTGCTGGATGTTCTGCCCTTCGTTGCGGAGGAAAAGGATTTCGCGCTGAAGGGCGGAACCGCCATCAATCTATTCGTTCGTGATCTGCCAAGACTCTCGGTCGATATCGACCTCACATACCTGCCGGGCGATGACCGCGACACGGCCTTCAAGAAAATCGGCGATGCTCTGCGCCGGGTGAGATCGCGGATCGAAGCCGCGCTGCCCAGAACCCATACATCACTGGTCGATCAAGGCGGCGGTATGGAGGTGAAACTCCAGGTGCAAAGGTTGCGGACACAGATCAAGATTGAAGTGAACCCAACGCTGCGCGGCCATTTGCTGCCGGTCCGCACATTGCCCTGTTCAGAGCGTGTGCAGACGGAATTCGAGGCCTTCGTCGAAATCCCCGTACTTGCCCACGGCGAGCTGTTCGGCGGAAAAATCTGCGCGGCGCTGGATCGCCAGCACCCGCGTGATCTGTTTGACGTGCAGCTTCTGCTCGATGCTGAAGGGCTTACCGATGACGTGAAGTTTGGTCTCATCGCTGGGCTGTTAGGTCACAACCGTCCAATCGCAGAGCTTCTGGCAGAGCAGATGCAGGATCGCGAGGCCGCCTTCAACGCGGAGTTCGCAGGCATGACCTTGCAGCCCTTCGATTATTCGGCCAACCGAGAGACATTCACCCGCCTTCATCGGGCCATTCGCTCTGCGCTAACGGACGATGACCGCGCGTTCCTTCTCAGCTTCGAGCACGGCGATCCTGACTGGTCGCTGTTTCCGACTCCTCATGCGGAGCAGCTCTCTGGCGTTCAGTGGAAGCTGCTGAACATTCGTAAGCTGAAAGGCGCCAATCCTGCCAAGCATGCCGCAGGCATCACAGCGCTGAAACTGGTTCTCGACGAACAAGGCTAAGCAGCCACACGTCAGACGCGGCACGGCGATTTTCGTCACTGTCGGGCTCGCGGGTCGATGCCGTTGAGCTTGGCCGTCAGGATTAGCGATGGCGAGAGACGGCTTCATCTTAATACTGGTCATGGTGGCGCTCCTGCAGGGAGTTGGCGACGTTGAACACCGCCAGCCTGCCATGACCGACCCACCTCAGGCGAATTTGCAGAACTCTCCCGACACTGCCCCATCAGTAACTTGATCGTGCTTTGGGCCGTCAGAACAAGGCTGTTCCCTCAATATAGGTTCACCATCCTCTCACAAGCCCGTGATGCCACTTTATGTTCGTTGACGTACTAGAAGCCAAGGGTAGCGTGTCTATCGGGTGACCACCCAAGCGTTGAAACGCAACTTCGACTCGGATTGGACAAAAGCAAACGGCAGTGTGTGTGCGCGAACCAGATGCTCGATAGATTGATGACGTGGCGGGCGGGCCGGGGCCGATGGGTGCTGTTGGCGGCGCTTTCCTTGGTGGTTTTGCCGAGTGGCGCTCCGGCGGGTCAGGCTCGCGGATCGCCCTTGGAGCCTTGGCCGGTTTCGGAACCGGGTTTTTGGGCTTCGGCATGGTCACAGCGGTCGGTCGGTGGGCCACCCCCGTTGTCGGCGGCATGGCCTCGACGGTGATGTTGAAATGAACGCGCTGATTTCCATCGGATGGCTATGGGAAATCGTCGGCAGCGTGGTGCTGGGCGCACTTGGCATCGGGATCTACCTTCTGCTCAAAGAGGGTTTGGGGATCGATCCCGGCTTCGGTGGTACAATGTTCTTGTGCCTCGCGATTGGCGCACTTGCCGGTGTGCTGCACAAATGGAGAGAGTCTCGGCTCAAGCGACTAGGCGCGGAGGACGCGCAATGAAAGAGAGAACCGAAGACAGAACGCAATTGTCACGCGCGCGGCAGGATTGATCGCTGCAGTTGCGGGATCGGCGGTCGGAGTTGATTTGCGCGGTCAGGTGCAGTTGGGCTTTGGACCGGAGGTCGGCTGCGCCGGGCTTATGGTTCTGTGTTTCGTGGGGGGCTTTGTCGCCAAAACGATGCACGGCCCACTCATCGCTGCTGCAGGCGAACCCATGCTCGCCGCCGGTGCGGTGGGGGCAGAAGCCCCCAACAGCGAACGCGTCGCGCCGAGAGCGTGTCCGCTACTGCCCCAACAGCGATGCTCCAGTTTAGGCTTTGGACGGCAGAAATGTGCGGGTTTCCGGCATCCGCTGACCGATAGCGGGAAGGCAAGCGGTGAGGTCTCAAAGTGGCATGACACGCGTGTGCGTGACAGGGTGACCCAACCACCACCCCACACCGGGACTGTCGGGATTTTTGTGTACGCGGCGGCGTAAAGTGTCTCGAGGAGGAGACCCACGATGCCACCACGCAAGCAACCGACCATTCCCGACGCATTGCTGGACCAGCTTCTGGCT
>JBILMQ010000031.1:0-18902 GCA_044375455.1 Caulobacterales bacterium
TGAACCGGCGATGCGCGCCGCCGCCGAACTCTTGGGCATGCCCTATATTCGTGTCTACGAGGTCGCGACCTTCTACACAATGTTCCACCTTTCGCCGATGGGACGCCATCATCTCCAGGTGTGCGGCACGACGCCGTGCATGCTGCGCGGCGCAACTGACATCAAAGAGGTCTGCAGGCGCGACATCGGGGCGGCGCATCACCCGACGGACGACGGCCTTCTGTCCTGGGAAGAGGTCGAGTGCCTCGGGGCCTGCGTCAATGCGCCCGTGCTGGCCCTCCATGACTATTATCACGAGGATCTGACGGCCGCTGATGTCGAGACCCTGATCGCGAACCTGCGGTCTGGGGCCAACGCGCCCTCGCCAGGCAGCCGCCGCGCCCGCCAGGCCAGCGCCCCCGAGGGAGAGCAGACAAGCCTGACTGATCCCGCGCTCTATGATGGGTCGCTCGGCAAAGGGCTCACAGCCCTGCCCAACGCCCCCAAGCCGGAGGGCGCAGCATGACGCGGCCTGTCCCGGACCTCGCCGATCCCGTTCAGCGCGCCGGCTATCGGCGCGAGTTGCGCCATGTCGCCTGGCGGTTCTTCCTCGTTCCAATCTGCATAACCCTCGCCGGCGCGCTCTGCGTGCTGGTCGCCAAAATACCGCCGGCCTGGGCGCCGAACTGGCTGAGACCCGCGGGGTTCAGTGCGGTCGGGTTCAGTGCAGTCGGGGTCGGTGCAGTCGGGTTCGGTGTCGCCGGCATGATCGCCGCCATCATCGCGCGCACCGGGCGCCACCGTCGGCGGATGGCCGGCCAAGCAACGGGTTGATCTCATGCTCGCGGATAAGGATCGGATTTTTCTCAACCTGTACGGCCGCCAGGATTGGCGCCTGGAGGCAGCGCGCCTGCGCGGCGCCTGGAATATGACGCCGGACATGATCGCCTGCGGGCGTGAGTGGATCATCCAGCAGGTGAAGGACTCAGGCCTGCGCGGGCGTGGCGGGGCGGGGTTCCCGACCGGGTTGAAGTGGTCGTTCATGCCAAAACAGCTGAAGGACCGGCCCCACTACCTGGTCGTGAATGCGGACGAATCCGAACCGGGAACGTGCAAGGACCGCGACATGATGCGTCACGATCCGCACTTGCTGATCGAAGGCTGCCTCGTCGCCTCCTTCGCGATGCAGGCGCACGCCTGCTACATCTATGTGCGGGGCGAATACGTCCATGAGCGCGAGATCCTGGAAGCCGCGATTCGTGAGGCCTACGAGGCCCGCCTGATCGGCAAGGACAACATCCACGGCTGGGATTTCGACCTGTACGTCCACCACGGCGCTGGCGCCTATATCTGCGGCGAGGAGACCGCGCTCCTGGAAAGCCTTGAGGGCAAGAAGGGACAGCCGCGGCTGAAGCCGCCGTTTCCGGCCAATGCGGGCCTTTACGGCTGTCCCACCACTGTCAACAATGTTGAGTCCATCGCGGTCGTGCCAACCATCCTGCGCCGCGGCGCAGGATGGTTTGCCGGGTTCGGCCGACCCAACAACGCCGGTGTGAAGGTATTCTGCGTGTCGGGCCATGTGAACCGGCCCTGCAACGTTGAGGAGGCGATGTCGATTCCCCTCAGGCAGCTGCTTGAGGAGCATTGCGGCGGGGTGCGCGGCGGCTGGTCGAACCTCAAAGCGGTAATCCCCGGAGGCTCCTCCGTGCGCATGATCACCGCCGAGATGGCCGAGGAGGTTCTGATGGACTTCGACAGCCTGTCCGCCCTCAAGTCCGGCCTCGGCACGGCCGCCGTAATCGTCATGGACAAATCCACCGATCTGGTGCGCGCCATCGCGCGGATCGCGTATTTCTACAAACACGAGAGTTGCGGCCAGTGCACGCCCTGCCGGGAGGGGACTGGATGGATGTGGCGGGTGCTTGAGCGCATGGCGAGTGGCGACGCTGAACCGAGTGAGATTGATCTCCTGCTCGACGTGGCGGGCCAGGTCGAAGGCCATACGATCTGCGCGCTCGGCGACGCGGCCGCATGGCCCATCCAGGGCTTGATCTGGCGTTTCCGCAACGAGATCGAAGAACGCATCGCCTCTTATCGCAACGGCAAACCGCATGTGGCGGGTGCAGCGGTCGCCGCGGAATAGGCCCCACCACCGCCGTCCACGCAGACGGGCCTGAGACAGGGTCGCGTCACGCTCGTGGTCTGGAAGTCGGCGGCGGCGTTTCAGACCTGTGGGACCGGCTGTCTTGGGCAGGGCATATCGCCGTGACCCCGGCGCCGGATGGACGCCCAGATGCAGGTCCGGAGCTGGTGTGCAGACCTCCGCGGTGGGTGAGCCACATCGCCGACTGCGGTCGCATCGCGCCATGGCCTGCCGAACCAATCGCTACACCGCGCTGGCGGTCGAGGGCCTGGATCTGACCCAATAACGTGGGAAGGCCGCCCGGCAGGCTGGCCGACCGGGACCCATCGCACCGGCGAATCGCCCGCGCACGCCGCGGCGACTCAGCCGCGATCACTTGCTCAGACGGCGCTTGCTCCCCCACGGACGGGCGTCCGAAGGCCCTCGGTGCGGGCGGCTGGCCTGCCAATCTTGTCAAAATGCGCCGGCGCCGCAGGGGCGCGCTGGACCGCGTCAAATCTCGACGCGGCAGCCTCTTGCCGCGCGGCGATAAATCGCCCATCACCCAGCCGCGTTCAACCGAGCCGGAATCATGACCAAAATCCTCGTCGACGGGCGGGAAATAGATGTGCCGGGAGACTACACGCTGCTGCAGGCCTGTGAGGCCGCTGGCGCAGAAATCCCGCGTTTTTGCTATCACGAGCGCCTGTCGATTGCCGGCAACTGCCGGATGTGCCTCATCGAAGTGAAGATCGGCGGGCGCTCCGGACCCAAGCCGGTCGCGTCCTGCGCCCAGCAGGTGCGCGATCTGCCGCCGCCGAAGGCTGATCAGGCGCCGCCCGAGCTGGTCACCCGCAGCGATGTCGTGCGCAAGGCGCGCGAAGGGGTGATGGAGTTTCTGCTCATCAACCACCCCCTGGACTGTCCAATCTGCGATCAGGGTGGGGAGTGCGATCTGCAGGACCAGTCGCTCGCCTATGGCAGAGCCTCCTCGCGATTCGACGAGAATAAGCGGGCGGTCGAAGAAAAGTTCATGGGGCCGCTGATCAAAACCGTGATGACGCGCTGTATCCAGTGCACGCGTTGCGTCCGCTTCGCCGCCGAAATCGCCGGGGCGGAGGAAATCGGCGCGGCGGGCCGCGGCGAGGATATGGAAATCACCACCTATCTTGAGCAAGCAGTTCAGTCGGAGCTGTCAGGCAATGTGATTGATCTTTGCCCGGTCGGCGCGCTGACCTCCAAGCCCTATGCGTTCAGTGCGAGGCCCTGGGAGCTCAAGAAAACCGAGACCATCGATGTGATGGATGCGGTCTGCAGCAACATCCGGGTCGATGCGCGCGGCGCAGAGGTCCTTAGGGTGCTGCCACGGCTCAATGAGGAGATCAACGAGGAGTGGATCTCGGACAAAACGCGCTATGCCTGCGATGGTCTCAAGCGTCAGCGCCTCGACCGCGCCTACGCCCGCCGCGAGGGGCGCCTCGCGCCGATCGCTTGGCCTCAGGCCCTGACCCTCGCCGCCGAGCGTTTGGCAGGCGATCCCGCTCGCATCGGCGCAATTGCAGGCGATCTCGCCAGCCTGGAAGGCATGAAAGCGCTCAAGGATCTCCTGGATCGGCTGGGCGTGGTCAATATGGACTGCCGCCAGGATGGCGCAGCGCTGTCTGGTCAGCGCCAGAGCTATCTGTTCAACACGACCATCCTCGGACTTGAGGATGTGGATGCGCTGCTGCTCGTTGGGACCAACCCGCGCTGGGAGGCGCCGCTGGTCAACGCGCGGATCCGCAAAACCTGGCTGCGCGGCCCGCTCAGCGTGGGACGGATCGGTCCGCCCGTTGATCTTACCTATGAGGTCACCGAACTTGGGGCGGGGGGTGGCGCGCTCGCTGAACTCGCCGCCGGTGCTGGAAGCTTTCTTGAGATTTTGAGAAACGCCCGCAACCCGGCGCTGATCGTCGGACAGGGCGCGCTCGCGCGATCCGACGGCGCCCAGGTGCTGCGCGCCTGCGCCGATATCGCGGCGGCCACAGGCATGGTGCGCGCCGGCGAAGACGCCTGGAACGGTTTCAACGTTCTTCATACCGCAGCCGCGCGCGTCGGCGGGCTCGACCTTGGCTTCCTGCCGGGACCGGGCGGCAAGGATGCACGCGCCATGGCTGCTGGCGGGCTCGACACGCTGATCCTTCTTGGGGCAGATGAAATTGACCTGGCCGGCGCGGCAGACTCCTTTGTGATTTATGTCGGCAGCCACGGCGATGCGGGCGCCGCACGCGCCGACCTTGTCCTGCCCGCTGCAGCCTTTACCGAGCAGAACGGGCTCTACGTCAACACCGAAGGCCGGGTTCAGATGTCCGTGCGGTCGGTCTTCGCCAAGGGCGAGGCGCGCGAGGAATGGGCGATTTTCCGGGCTCTCTCCGAGCGCAGTCAAACGCCGCTCGGTTACGACAGCCTTGAGGAGTTGCGCGCGGCGCTGGTGCGCGAGCAGCCGGTTCTGGGCGGTCTTGACTACGCGCCGGGCCCAGCGACGGCGGGCGAATTCGATCTTGCCAGCGTTGGTGCTCCAGGAGCAGTTGCAGCGGCAGATTTCGTCTATCCGATTTCCGACTTCTACCTGACCAACCCGGTCGCGCGGGCGTCAAAGACAATGGCGGAATGTTCCAGGACACGCCGGGCCGCCGCAGCGGCGCCTGCGGCGGCGGCGGAGTAGGGACGATGTCAGGACTGCAGGCGGACTACGTGCCGTTTCTTGCCCTCGCGCCCGAGGCGGAATGGGCAGTCATGAAAACCGGTCAGATTATCGGCTTCGTTGTTCTGCTGCTGCTCACCCTTGCCTTCATCCTCCTGTTTGACCGCAAGGTCTGGGCAGCGGCGCAGATGCGCAAGGGCCCCAATGTT
The DNA here is from genome assembly GCA_044375455.1 of Caulobacterales bacterium. Taxonomy (GTDB): domain Bacteria; phylum Pseudomonadota; class Alphaproteobacteria; order Caulobacterales; family Aquidulcibacteraceae; genus JBEIHX01. The sequence continues at coordinate 4,994 of JBILMQ010000031.1, forward strand.
GTCGGTCCCTTCGGTCTCCTGCAATCCTTTGCCGACTTTCTAAAATTCGTGGTCAAGGAAATCGTCATTCCGGCGGGTGCGGACAAGACGGTATTCATCCTGGCTCCGCTCATCACCTTCGTGCTCGCGTTTATCGGCTGGGCAGTGATCCCATGGGCCCCCGGGGTGGTCATTGCTGACCTGAACGTGGGAATTCTCTATCTGTTTGCGGTCTCCTCGCTGGGCGTTTACGGCATCATCATGGGGGGCTGGGCTTCGAATTCGAAGTACCCGTTTCTGGGCAGCCTGCGCTCAGCAGCGCAGATGGTGAGCTATGAGGTGTCCATCGGCTTCGTCATCGTGACGGTGCTGATCCTCGTGGGATCCTTGAGCCTGACCGCCGTGGTGGACGCCCAAGCGGGGGGCGTGTGGAAATGGCACGCCTTCTCTTTCCTGAACCCCAGCGACCCGCTGCGCGCCGGCGTCGGCGTCCTGATGTTCGCCATGTTCGTGGTGTTTTTCGTCTCCGCGCTTGCCGAAACCAACCGCCCGCCCTTCGACCTGCCCGAGGCTGAGAGCGAACTCGTGGCGGGCTATCAGGTCGAGTACTCCTCTACGCCCTATCTGCTTTTCATGATCGGGGAATATCTCAACATCGTGCTGATGTGTGCGATGATGACCATCCTGTTTCTGGGCGGGTGGCATCTGCCGTGGGCGGAAGTCACCAACCCATGGGTGGGCTTCCTGATATTCTACCTCAAGATCTGGATCGTGTTCTTCCTGTTTGCGATGGTGAAGGCAATCGTGCCCCGCTACCGCTACGACCAGCTGATGCGGCTCGGCTGGAAGATATTCTTGCCGACGTCAATTGTTGCGGTGGCGCTGGTGGGGGCCTATCGGGTCTACACTGCGGCCGGCGCATCGTGAGGGAGCCCCCGATGTCGCGCTTCTCCCAGGCGGCCCGCGGCGTGCTGATGCTGGACTTTCTCGGCGCGTTTGCACTTGCGATGCGCAAGGTGTTCGCCCGCAAGCACACGATCAATTACCCATTCGAAAAGGGCCCTTTGTCGCCCCGCTTCCGCGGTGAGCACGCGCTGCGCCGCTACGCAAACGGCGAAGAGCGCTGCATCGCCTGCAAGCTGTGCGAGGCGATCTGTCCGGCCCAGGCGATCACCATCGAGGCCGAGCCGCGGGAAGACGGATCGCGCCGCACGACGCGCTATGACATCGACATGGTGAAGTGCATCTACTGTGGCTTCTGCCAGGAAGCCTGTCCCGTCGACGCCATCGTCGAAGGACCGAATTTCGAATTCGCTACGGAAACCCGCGAGGAACTTTACTACGACAAAGAGCGACTGCTCGCGAACGGCGATCGCTGGGAACGTGAGATCGCCAGAAATCTGGAGCTGGACGCCCCCTATCGCTAGGCGTGTGCGGCGATCCGGGGCGCACTGCGCGAGAGACAGGGCGGTGCGAAGCAGATAGAAGGCGGCCGGTTCGCAGATCTGCGCCGGTCAACTACAACGAGCCCGCAGGCGGCGACGCTACGGGCAGGAGAGGGGCGAGCGGGGCCATGGCGCTCGAGACAACAGCGTTCTATATCCTGTCGGCGATCATGCTCGCCGCTGCACTCGGCGTGGTCGGGGCGCGCAACCCCGTGCATTCGGTGCTGTTCCTGATTTTGGCGTTCTTCAACGCAGCTGGATTGTTTGTTCTCGCCGGGGCCGAACTGCTCGCTATGCTGCTGCTCGTCGTCTATGTCGGCGCAGTCGCGGTTCTTTTCCTGTTCGTGGTTATGATGCTCGATGTCGATTTCGAGCAGCTGAGGGCAGGCTTTTCGAATTATTTGCCGGTCGCGGTCCTGGTCGCAGTCGGTCTGCTGATCGAACTCGTCCTTGTCGGACTGACCTGGAAGAAGGCGGGGATCGCGCCCGACTCGCTCGCCCAGCCGCTGCCCCGCGACATCGCCACCAACGCCGAAGCGCTCGGCCATGTGCTCTATGATGACTACGTCCTGCTGTTTCAGGCGTCGGGGTTCATTCTGTTCGTCGCGATGGTGGGCGCAATCCTGCTGACGCTGCGTCAGCGCGCGAATGTGCGCCGCCAGAGCGTCAGCCAGCAGGTCGGACGCAAGCGTGAGGCCAGCGTCGCCATGCTCGATGTCAAGTCAGGTCAGGGGATCGACTGATGGGAGACCTTTCGCTGGCCCATTACCTTACTGTCGCCGCCGCGCTCTTCACCATCGGCGTATTCGGCGTCTTCGTGAACCGCAAGAACGTCATCGTCATTCTGATGTCGATCGAACTGATGTTGCTTGCGGTGAACATCAATCTGGTCGCTTTCTCTGCCTTCCTCGGTGACCTGGTGGGGCAGGTCTTCGCCATGTTCGTGCTGACGGTCGCTGCGGCCGAGGCCGCAGTCGGCCTTGCGATCCTTGTGGTCTACTTCCGAAACCGCGGCGATATCTCGGTCGACGATCTCAATCTGATGAAGGGCTAGTGCGATGATTGAACCGATCATCGTCTTTGGCCCCCTGATCGCCGCGCTGGTCGCCGGACTGTTCCAGCGCCTGGTGGGAGACCGCGTCGCGATGAGCGTCACGACGAGTGTGCTCTTCGTGTCGGCGGGCCTGTCTTGGGTGCTGTTCCTGCGCTTCTTCGGGGCGCCGGAAGCCTATGTGATCGAACTGCTGCGCTACATTGATGTCGCTGGCTTCACCGCTCACTGGTCGATCCGCGTAGACGCCCTGTCTGTCACAATGATGGTGGTGATCACCTCAGTCTCAGCTCTGGTGCACCTGTATTCATGGGGCTACATGGCGCAGGATCCCCACCGCGCCCGGTTTTTCAGCTATTTGAGCTTTTTCACCTTCGCCATGCTGATGCTGGTCACGGCGGCGGACTTCATGCAACTGTTCTTCGGCTGGGAGGGCGTGGGCCTCGCCTCGTACCTGCTGATCGGTTTCTGGTATCAAAAGGCGAGCGCCAACGACGCCGCGATCAAGGCGTTCGTCGTCAACCGCGTTGGCGACTTCGGGTTTGCGCTCGGCATCATGGCGGTCTTCCTGCTGTTCGGTTCGATCGAGTTCAAGGACGTCTTCGCCGCTGCGCCCGCCAAAGTCGACGCGGTCTTTGCGATCGCCGGCTACGAAATCCGTGCCTTGGAGGCCATTGGCCTGCTGCTGTTCGGCGCAGTTTTTCCTGCACACTTGGCTGCCCGACGCGATGGAGGGCCCGACCCCGGTGTCGGCGCTGATTCACGCAGCCACAATGGTCACCGCCGGGGTTTATCTCGTCTGCCTGTGCTCGCCGATCTATGAGAACGCACCGATCGCGCGCGATGTCATCACCATCCTGGGGGCAGTCACGGCCTTTTTTGCCGCCACCATCGGTTTGGCGCAGAACGACATTAAGCGTGTGGTGGCGTATTCGACCTGCTCTCAGCTCGGCTTTATGTTCTTTGCGGCAGGCATTGGCGCCTATGAGGCGGCCATGTTTCATCTGTTCACGCATGCCTTCTTCAAGGCACTGCTGTTCCTTGGTGCGGGCTCCGTGATCCACGGCATGCACCACGAACAGGACATGCGCCGGATGGGGGCGCTTGCAGGGCGCATGAAATTCACCTGGATCATGATGCTTCTCGGCACCCTCGCGATCACCGGGGTGGGCCTGCCAGGCACGCATTTCGGCTCGGCTGGTTTCGTGTCCAAGGATGCGATCCTTGAATCGGCCTACGCCGCGCAGCAGATGACCAATGCCGCGACGCTCGCGTTTTGGCTGGGTCTGACCGCGGCGCTGTTGACCAGCTTCTATTCTTGGCGGCTCATGTTCATGACGTTTCAGGGTCGGCCGATGTGGGCAGACGCAGGCCAACAGGAAACCCATAACGGCGGCGCTCATGAGCCGGGCCACGCCCACGCACACGACCATCACGCGGCCGGTGTGAACGCGGGCGCCCACCACATGCAGGCAGAACACGCGCAGGCGGAGCACGCGCAGGACGGCCATGCGCATGAGCCGCATGAATCACCTGTGGTTATGCTGGTCCCGCTCGCCGTTCTTGCGCTCGGCGCGGTTGCGGCAGGATTCATCTTCTTCAACTTGTTCGTCGAGAAGGACGGCGCGGCCTTCTGGAAGACGGCGATCTTCCACGGCGCGCACAATCACGTGCTGCACGAGCGTCATTACGTGCCTCTCTGGGTCAAGTGGGCGCCCTTCGGCGCCTCTATCCTCGGGTTTGTGCTCGCGGTGTGGTTTTATCTTCTGAACCAGGGCATGGGCGCGCGCATCGCCGCAAACAAAGGCCCGCTGCACACCTTTCTCTCGAACAAATGGTTCTTCGATGAGCTCTACCATTTTGTCTTCGTACGCGGTGCGAAGGCGCTCGGAGACCTGTTCTGGAAGATCGGGGATCAGCGGCTGATCGATGGGCTTGGCCCCAACGGAATGGCCGTGGTCGCTCGGGCGTGCGCGCGGCGTCTTGTCCGCCTGCAGACGGGCTATGTCTACCACTATGCATTCCTGATGCTGATTGCGGCCGTGGCTTTCGGCGGCTTCGTGTTGGCCGGTTCCTTCGGAGGCGCCCCGTGACCGACGCCCCCTGGCTGACACTGCTCATCTTTACGCCCGCACTGGCCGCCATTGTGCTCATGCTGGCGCGCGCTGCTGCACCGAAGGCGACGCTTGACGGTTTTGCGAAGGTTTTCGCGCTCGTGGCGACAGCGCCGCCAGCGGCGATAACCATATACCTGCTTACCCAGTTCTCGCCGGCCGCGCCCGGTTTTCAGTTCGTCGAACGCACGGCCTGGTTCGGCGGTTTTGACTATCATCTCGGCGTCGACGGGCTCGCCCTGGCGCTGGTGGCCCTCACGGCGTGGCTCATGCCGTTGTGCATTCTGGCGAGCTGGGACGCGATCAAGGAGCGCGTCGTCGAATACCTGGCGCTCTTCCTTATTCTCGAAACCATGATGCTCGGCGTGTTCTGCGCGCTTGATCTCATTGTGTTTTACATCTTCTTCGAAGCCGGCCTCATCCCGATGTTCATCATCATCGGGGTGTGGGGCGGCGCGGAGCGCGTCTACGCGGCCTACAAGTTTTTTCTGTATACCTTGCTCGGCTCGATCCTCATGCTTGTGGCCATCGCGGCGATGATCATGACCGCGGGATCGTCCAGCATTCCCGACCTGCTGCAGCATCGCTTTGCAGAGGATCTGCAGGTCTGGCTCTGGCTTGCGTTCTTTGCGAGCTTCGCGGTCAAGCTGCCGATGTGGCCGGTGCACACCTGGCTCCCGGATGCCCACGTGCAGGCGCCCACCGCCGGCTCAGTGGTTCTGGCGGGCGTGCTCCTGAAAATGGGGGGCTACGGCTTTCTGCGCTTCAGTCTGCCAATGTTTCCCGATGCATCCGTCCTGTTCACGCCGCTCGTCTACACGCTCTCGGTCATTGCCATCATCTACGCCTCGCTCGTGGCGTTCAGGCAGACCGACGTTAAGAAATTGATCGCTTACAGCTCGGTCGCCCATATGGGCTTCGTGACCATCGGCATCTTCTCAGGCTCAGCACTCGGCGTACAGGGCGCGGTCTTTCAGATGTTGTCGCACGGCGTGATTTCCGGCGCGCTGTTCTTGTGCGTGGGCGTCATCTACGACCGCATGCACACCCGCGAGATCGCCTTCTATGGCGGCCTGGTGAATCGCATGCCTGTCTATGCGGCGATCTTCATGCTCTTCACCATGGGTAATGTCGGACTGCCGGGCACCAGCGGGTTCGTGGGAGAGATCCTGACGCTGACCGGGACCTTCCTCGATAACCCGATCGTGGCGGCCTGCGCGGCGGTCGGGGTGATCCTGTCGGCGGTCTATGCGCTGACGCTGTATCGGCGGGTCACGTTCGGTGAGCTCGTTAATCCCAAGCTTGCCGGCATCACGGACGTAACCGCGCGTGAGATTGCGGTGTTCGCGCCGCTCATCATCGCAACCCTATGGCTCGGGGTTTACCCCTCGATCGCGCTCGATCTGACCAAGGCCTCTGCCGAAGCAATGATCGCGCCGTTTGCAGCGCTTAAATGAGATGAGGCGTTAGGCTTCCCATGGACACCCCAGCCCTTCTCGAAACGCTGATTATTCTGCGCCCGGAGCTGATCCTGGCGGGGGGATGCATCTGCGTCCTCATGGTCGCCGCATTCGTCGGCGACCGCAGCGCGCCGGCGGCCGCCTGGTTGAGCGTGGGCGTGTTGCTTGCCGCCTGCGCCTACGCCGCCGCGCCGCTCACCGTCTACGGGGACGCCTTTGCCGGCGGGAGCTTCCAGGGCTTCACCCAAGACAGTTTTTCCAGTTTCGCCAAGATCATCATTGCGCTCGCCGCGGCTGCGAGCGTGATCCTCGCCCAAGGCTTTCTGGCCGCGGAGAAGATAGACCGCCCAGAATACCATGCGCTGATGCTCTTTGCATCGCTCGGCATGTATCTCATGGTCTCCGCGACCGATCTGATGACGGTTTATGTCGGCGTCGAGCTGCAGTCGCTGTCGCTCTACGTCATGGCGGCCTATGCGCGCGATGATGGGCGCTCCAGCGAGGCCGGGCTGAAATATTTCGTGCTCGGGGCGCTGTCGTCCGGTCTGCTCCTGTTCGGCGCGTCCCTTGTCTATGGTTTCGCGGGCTCAACCAGTTTCGAGGCAATCGCCAAGGCCGCTGAAACCGGCGGCGTCGGCCTGCTGTTCGGTCTTGTCCTCATGGCGTCTGGCATCGCCTTCAAGGCGTCAGCCGCGCCGTTCCACATGTGGACGCCCGACGTCTATGAAGGCGCACCGACAGCCTCGACCGCATTTTTCGCCGCCGCTCCGAAGGTGGCCGCCCTCGCACTCTTCGCGCGCTTTCTCTTTGAAGCCTTTGGTCCGATGGAAGATCAATGGCGTCAGGTCATTGTCGCAATCGCCGTGCTGTCAATGATCGTGGGCGCGTTCGGCGCTCTGACCCAGACCAACATCAAGCGGCTTCTGGCATATTCGTCGATCGGCAATGTCGGCTACGCCCTGATCGCGCTGGCGTGCGGCCCTGAGACGGGCGCCTGGAGCCTCATGTTCTATCTGGCGGTCTACGCGGCCACCACCGTCGGGCTGTTCGCCGGCGTGCTGCTGATGCGGCGCGCGGGCGTGGGTGTGGAATCGATCCATGATCTTGCCGGCCTGTCCAGGACAAGACCTGGACTGGCGATTGCCCTCACAGCGCTTCTGTTCTCCGTTGCCGGCGTGCCGCCGCTCGCCGGCTTCTTCGCCAAGTACTTCGTGTTTCTCGCCGGCGTCGAGGCCGGGCTTGTCCCGCTCGCTATTTTCGGTGCGGTGATGAGCGTGATTTCAGCATTCTATTATCTCAAACTCGTGAAAATCATGTGGTTTGACCCGGAGGCGCCGGCGCTCGACCGCACCCAGCCATGGGCCGGCCTCGCCGCTGGCTTCGCCGCAGTGCTGGTGCTCGCCGGCATCGCGGCGCTAGGTTATGTGGAAGCTGCCGCCAAGGCGGCGGCGACGGCGTTCTGAGGCGATGGCGCAGGCCAGGCGCCCCTCCTCGATTGTCCGGTTCGACATCATCGACTCGACGAACGACGAAGCGCGCCGGCGCGCCGAAGCGGGCGAACCGGGACCGCTCTGGCTGCTTGCCGCGCGCCAGACAGCCGGGCGCGGCAGACGCGGCCACACGTGGCTCTCGCCTCCCGGCAACCTGCACCTGACAGGCTTGTTCACCCTTGCAGCGCCGCCAGCGCAGGCGGCCTTGCTGTCTTATGCCGCCGCGGTCGCCGCCGCCCAGGCGCTGGAGATGTTCGGTGCGACCGATCTGCGGCTCAAATGGCCGAACGATGTGTGGGCCGGTGACGCAAAGCTTGCAGGCGTCCTCCTAGAGTCCGGCCTTGGTCCGGCTGGCCGCTGGCTCGCTGTGGGCATCGGGGCCAATCTCGCCGAGGCGCCCGAGATCGCTGGCCGACGCACCATCTCGCTGGCCGCGCTGACTGTGCGAGCGGCCCCTGCGCCTGATGATGTCGCGGCCGTGCTTGCTGAGCGCTTCGAGCACTGGCTCGAACGCTTCAAGGCGACCGGCTTTGCCGAGATCCGGGCGGCCTGGCTGGCGCGCGCCTTTGGCCGCGGCGAGATGATCGAGGCGCAAGCTCCCGCCGGCGCCGTTGTCGGGCGTTTTGAGACCCTGGATGAGGCGGGCGCACTGATCGTCATCGACACCGCTGGCGTCCGCCATGCGGTGACGGCCGGCGAGGTGTTTTTTCCGCCTCCTGCGAAGGAGTGATGTCGATGTTGTTGGCGATCGAGCAAGGCAACACCAACACGCTGTTTGCAATCCACGACGGGGATCACTGGACGAACCAGTGGCGCACTGCCACAGACAGCTCGCGCACAGCCGACGAATATGCCGTCTGGCTGCATAACCTGCTGTCAATGGCGGGCCTGGCGTTTGACCGCCTTGATGCCTGCATCATCTCCTCCGTAGTGCCACAGTCGCTGTTTAATCTGCGCAATCTTGCACGCCGTTATCTCCACGTCGAACCCATGGTGATCGGTGAGAACGTGAAACTGGGCATCGAAGTGCGCATCGAGAAGCCGTCGGAAGCGGGCGCCGACCGCCTGGTGAACGCCGTCGGCGCGCATATGCGCTATCCCGGCGCCTTGCTGGTGGTCGATTCCGGCACGGCCACGAATTTCGACGTTGTGGCGGCGGACGGCGCCTTTGAAGGGGGCATCATCTGCCCAGGGATCAATCTGTCCCTGCAGGCGTTGCATGCCGCTGCGGCAAAGCTTCCGCGCGTGGCCATTCAGCGACCCAATCGGGTCATCGGCAAGGATACGGTGAGCGCAATGCAGTCAGGCATCTTCTGGGGTTATGTCGATCTGATCGATGGCCTCGTGGCGCGCGTCAAGGAAGAGTACGGGGCGCCCATGACCGTCATCGGCACCGGAGGGGTAGCCTCGCTGTTCGAAGGGGCGACCCGGTCAATCGACTATTTCGACGCCGATCTGACGATCCGTGGATTGTGGGAGATCTGGCGGCGCAACAAGGATGATCATGCCCGCGCAGGACCGGTGTGAGCGCCATGGCCGGACGGGACGAACTGGTCTTCCTCGCGCTTGGCGGCGCGGGCGAAATTGGCATGAACCTCAACGCCTACGGGTACGGTCCGCCAGACCGGCGCAAGTGGGTGATCGTGGACCTCGGCGTGACGTTCGGCGATCAAACGACGCCCGGCGTGGACGTCATCCTGCCTGACCCCTCCTATCTTGAGTCGGAACGCGATAATCTTCTTGGGATTGTGCTCACCCACGCCCATGAAGACCATATCGGCGCGGTCGGCTGGCTGTGGCCGCGCCTGCGCGCACCGATCTTCGCGACGCCATTCACCGCCGAACTGGTCCGCCAGAAGCTGATCGAGAAGGGGATCGACCCAGACCCGATCCTCACCATTGTGCCCATGAAGGGCACCCTCCAGCTCGGCCCATTCGCCATGCAGTACGTCACCCTCACGCACTCCATCCCCGAACCCAACGGATTGATCGTTCGCACGCCGCTCGGGGCGGTTTTGCACACGGGTGACTGGAAGATTGATCCAGACCCATTGATCGGGGAGACCACCGACGTCGCGACGCTGCGCAGCATCGGCGACGCGGGCGTGCTGGCGATGGTGTGCGACAGCACAAACGCCTTGTTTGAGGGCGAGGCAGGCTCTGAAGCTGATGTGCGCAAACATCTTGGCGACGTCATCCGCGAGCAGGAGGGCAGGGTAGCTGTCGCCGCCTTCGCCTCCAATGTCGCGCGACTGCAGAGCGCTGTCATTGCCGCGCGCGAAGCCGGGCGCAGCGTATGCCTCGTTGGCCGGTCGATGTTTCGCATCACCGCCGCAGCTAGGGGGGTGGGACTGCTTCAGGACGCAGGTTTCATCGATGTGCAGGAGGCGTCCTATCTGTCGGCCGACAAGGTTCTTTATTTGTGCACGGGCAGTCAGGGCGAGCCTAACGCTGCGCTGGCCCGCATTGCACAGGGCGGCCATCCTCATGTGAAGTTCGGTGAGGGCGATACGGTTATCTTTTCCTCCCGCGTCATCCCGGGCAATGAGATCCCCATCCGTAATCTGCAGAACCGGTTGGCCGATCGCGGCGTGCGCGTCATCACGGACCGCGAGCGCGACATCCACGTGTCCGGGCATCCCTATCGGGATGATCTGCGCCAGATGTACCAATGGGCGCGCCCGCGCATCGCTATCCCGGTGCATGGCGAGCGCCGCCATCTCATGGAGCACTGCAGGCTCGCCCGTGCGTTGCAGGTGGAGACCGCCATCGCGCCGCGCAACGGCGAGGTGATTAGGCTTGCGCCCGGGCCGGCCGAAGTGATCGATGAAGCGCCTGCCGGCCGGCTTCATGTCGACGGCGCTGTGATCGTCCCGGCCGAGTGTGCGCCTTTGAAGGATCGTCGCCGGATGGCCGCCAACGGCCAAGTGTCGGTCAGCCTCGTGATGGATGCCAAGGGCAAGTTGATCGCAGGGCCTGAAGTACGCGCGCGCGGCCTTGCCGAGCCGGACGGGCGCCCGGCCGACGAAAGCCTTGACCCGGTGGCCGACGCCGCTGAAGCCGCGCTTGCCGGCATGAGCCAGAAGGACCGCCGTGATCCGGACCTGGTGGAAGACGCTGTGGCGCGCGCCGCCCGCCGCGCCGTCGAGCGGCGCTGGGGCAAGAAGGCGCTGGTTGACGCCGTCGTGATGGTGGTCTGAGGTGCGTCGCATCCAAGGAGAGCGGAACATGACCCTGATCGGGCGATTGAACCATGTAGGCATCGCGGTCCCGTCGATAGAGGCGGCGGTGAAGACCTATCGCGAGATGTTCGGAGTGGTTGACATCACCCTGAGCCGCGACATGCCCGCGCAAGGCGTCAAGGTGTGTTTCGTCAACGTCGCCAACAGCCAGATCGAACTCATCGAACCGCTCGGCGAGACGTCGCCGATCCTGAATTTCCTGGAGAAAAACCCGAAAGGCGGCCAGCACCATGTCTGCTTTGAAGTGGCCGATATCCACGCCGCCCGCGATGAAATGGTCGCCAAGGGCGCAACCGTTCTCGGCGAGCCGCGCATGGGCGCGCATGACACGCTGATCATTTTTCTGCATCCCAAGGACTTTCATGGGACGCTGATCGAACTGATGGAAACACCGCGCGACGCGCATTAAGGTCACTGCCGTGGGTGTGTTCACCGCCATCGCGTGTTACTTTGTCCTGTTCTGGATTGCGCTCTTCATGGTCTTGCCGTGGGGGGTGCGCAGCCAGGCGGAGGAAGGGCGCGTTGTGCCCGGGTCGGACCCAGGCGCCCCGGCGCGTACGCACCTGCGGCGCAAGTTCATGGCTGCGGCGGTCCTGGCTCTGGTGCTTCTCGGGATCCTGTGGGGCCTCATTACCTACGACGTGTTTGATATTTCGACGCGGTTTTGACGGCGACGGCGGGAAGGATCGTTGGCGCCGCAGCGATTCTGGGTCTTGGTGTCAGCCACCGCCAAATGACAGCGGCTGAAGGATAAACCATGCGTTTGTCGCGCTTTTTCATGCCTGTCCTGAAGGAGACGCCGGCCGAGGCCGAGATCGTGTCGCACCGCCTGATGCTGCGGGCCGGCATGATCCGCCAGCAGTCAGCCGGCATCTACGCTTGGCTGCCGCTCGGACACCGGGTGTTGCAGAAGATCGCCGCCATCGTGCGCGAGGAACAGGATCGCGCCGGGGCGATTGAACTCCTGATGCCGACGATCCAGTCGGCTGAGCTGTGGCGCGAAAGCGGACGCTATGACGCATATGGGCCGGAAATGCTCCGGTTCCAAGACCGCCATGAACGCGAAATTCTCTATGGCCCCACCAATGAGGAAATGGTCACGGAAATCTTCCGCGCCAGCGTGAAGTCCTACCGCGATCTGCCGCTCAATCTGTATCACATCCAGTGGAAGTTCCGCGACGAGCGCCGGCCTCGCTTCGGGGTGATGCGCGGGCGTGAGTTCCTGATGAAAGACGCCTATTCCTTTGATCTGGATGAGGCCGGCGCGCGCGACGCCTACCGCAAGATGTTCATCGCCTATATGCGCACGTTCCAGCGCCTGGGGCTGCGCGCGGTGCCGATGCGCGCCGATACCGGTCCGATTGGCGGCGATCTCAGCCACGAATTCATTGTTCTCGCGGCCACTGGGGAGAGCGCAGTATTTTATGACGCCGCCTATGAAGAGGCCGACTGGGCAGGCGCGGACGTCTCCTTCGAGAACACCGACGCCGGGCGCACCGGGCGCGCGCGCGCGGTTGGTGATTTTCTGAAAAACTACGCGGCTACCGAGGAAATGCATGACCCCGCCCGTTTCGAGGCAGAGGCGCCCCCGGCGCGTCGACGCCAGGGACGCGGCATCGAGGTCGGCCACATCTTCTATTTTGGCGAAAAATATTCCAAGCCAATGCGCGCCAGCGTCGCCGGGCCGGACGGAACCGACCGCCCGGTGCATATGGGCTCATACGGGATCGGGGTATCGCGCCTCGTGGCCGCCATCATCGAAGCGTCACATGACGAGGCCGGCGTGATCTGGCCCAGATCAGTCGCTCCCTTCGGCGTCGCGCTCGCCAACCTGAAACAGGGCGACGTGCAAACCGACGCGGCGTGCGAAACCGCTTACGCCGCTCTCGTCAAGCTCGGGCTGGAACCACTTTACGATGACACCGACGCAAGACCGGGCGCCAAGTTTGCGGCCATGGACCTGATCGGCGTGCCCCACCAGCTGATCGTCGGTCCGAAGGGGCTCGCGCGAGGGGTCGTGGAACTGAAGGATCGGCGCAGCGGTCAGAAGGCGGAACTGAGCCTGGAGTCCGCCCTTGCCAAGCTTTCGGCGTGATCGCAGGCGATGTGAGGCCATGAACGCCGCCGCAGAACCCGTTATCGGCCAGTCCAAGCCCTTTGGCGCCTTTGAGCGCATGCTTGCTTGGCGATATCTTTTCGCCAAGCGGCGCTATGGCGGAATCGCCCTCATCACCATCATCTCGCTCGTTGGCATCGCGCTCGCCGTTGCCGCGATGATCATTGTGATGTCGGTGATGAACGGCTTTCGCAGCCAGATTCTGGATCGCCTCCTCGGCATTTCCGGGCATGCCCTGGTCGTGGCCGATCAGCTGTCCCCGCAGGAGGTGCGCGACGTCATCGCCGGTGTGCAGCTCCGCCCGGAGGTGCGCGCAGCCGCCCCCTTGGTCGAGGCGCAGGTCCTGGCCACAGGTCCAGGCGGTCAGTCTGGAGCCATGGTGCGCGGCATGCGACCGCAGGATCTCGCCCGCGTGGCCATCGTGCACGACAATGTGGTGGTCGGCGGCGCTGCCGGGTTTGGGGCTGGATCCGACGGAACAGGCGCGCTCGTCGGATACCGGCTTGCGCGCAATCTCGGGCTTGATGTGGGCGACCGCATCACGTTGATTGCGCCAACCGGTGCGACAACCCCGTTCGGCGTGGCCCCGGCGCGGCAGAGTTTTGAGATCGCCGGTTTGTTCCAGGGCGGTGTGCAGGCCTTCGATCAGGCTTTCGTCTTCATTCCGCTCACTGCAGCACAGGATTTTCTAGGGCGCGGCGAGCGTGTCGACCGCATCGAAGTTCGGGTCGCCGATCCCGATGACGTCGACTCCACCGTCACAGCGCTGCAGGCGCTCGCGCCAGGCGCGCCGGTGGCCGACTGGCGGGCCGAAAACCAAGCCTACTTCACCGCCCTGGAGGTAGAGCGCGCGATGATGCGGATCATCTTCCTGGTGCTCGTGCTGATCACCTCGCTCAACATCATCACCGGCCTTGTGATGCTGGTAAAGAACAAGGGGCGCGATATCGCCGTTCTGCGCACAATGGGCGCGAGCCGCGGGGCAGTCATGCGGATCTTCATCCTTGTCGGC
>JBILMQ010000250.1:0-5455 GCA_044375455.1 Caulobacterales bacterium
GTCCATGCCGTATCCGACCAGATAAGCGTCCGGCGTCGTGAAGCCGACCAGATCTGCCGTGATGCTGGCAGAGGGCTTCGCAGCAACAACGCAGGTCAGCACCTCGGCGGCTCCCTTCTTCAGAAGGTGATCGCGCGCAAAGATCAGCGACGCGCCCGTGTCGAGGACGTCATCCACCAGCAGCACCCGTCTGCCTTCCACCGGCCGCGACAGGTCCGCTTTCATCACCACGTGACCGCTTGAGGACTGGGCGTCGCCATAAGACTGCACCCAAAGAAAATCGAGGACCGGGTGGCGCCGTCGGCGCGCCAGGGCCCGGGCAAGATCGGTCGCAAAGGGCATGGCGCCTGACAACAGGGCCACCAGCGACCAGTCATCGTCGACCCGTCGGGCAAGTTCGCCGCCGAGCTCATCGACGCGGGCCTGCAGCGCGTCCTCATCCACGAGGATAGAAATCGACAGCTCAGGAACGGACATCATAGCCGTCTTGTGCCGCCATCGGCGCTCCGGCGGAAGGGGTTTTGCCGGCCGGCGCCGCAGGATCCGGCTCGAGCGGCGACGGTGGCGCAGGCGCCGGCCCTACCAAGCCGGCCGACGCTGACCCCGGGGGATCTTTCACGCCGTCCGGCGCCGATGACGGGCTGGCGAAGGTCACGGATACGTCGAACGCCTCCAGCGGCGGATGGCCGACCCGGGTCTGAAACGCCACTTTGTGCCCGGGCGGCAGCGCCTCCGGCGCGGTGCGCACTGTCCACTCGAACAGCTTCAGTCCGGTCTGGTCGCGCAGCACCACGACCACCGGCGGTGTGCGCGCAGGCTTTCCGGATACGTTGCGCACTGAACCGCGCACTGCGAGCACCGGCATGTCGCCTTCAAAGCTGCGCTGCGCCGTGACATCCAGGAATTCCATTCCCGTGGCGTTTGCCGGCGCCCCCGCCATCGCGAAGACGCTCGCCGCCTTTGGCCAGATGTCCACCACCTCATCGCGCCAGACAAACGCCAGAGCCAGCGCCCCGGCCGCCGCGCCAGCTGCGGCGCTCCAGGTCACCGCCGAGCGGATCCATGCGGCGCGCCGTGCATCGGCCTTTATCCGTGCGCGGTAGCTGCGCGCCGGCTCCATCGCCTCGCGGCGGGCCCGCTCGACCTCAGCCCGGCTCAAGCCCGGCGGGCCTGGCAGCACGGGGCCGTCGACCGCCAAACCGTCCGGCCCGGCAAGCCAGGAATGCCCGCACGCGGCGCAACGCACAGCACGTCCCGTCGCCGGGAAGGCGCCGGTGTCGGCGTCGTAGCGCGCCGCGCAGGTGGGACATGTCAAAATCATAGCCTGCCCGACACTTTTTCGCTGTCCGCCTGCATGCCGGCGCCCGACGCGGTGGCGGCGGGCGGGCGAAGCAAGCTATGCCAAAGCAACGACCGGCAAGGCGGCCGGTCGCACGGGTCAGGAATGCCGGGTGTCGGCTTTCCAAATCCTTGCCGCCCGCATCGCTGGGGCGGTTGGCTCCGAGCCGGGAGGGAGCAGGCATGCGTGACAGATCTGAACGCGCCCCCCCCCGCGGCAGGCCGCAGACCGGGGCTTTCTCCGCCGCAGAGCGCCCGCCGGTCGAACCGATCGTTCGCTTCAGCGACGTCGCCATGCGCTATGGCGAGGCGCCAGCTCTGCGCGATGTGAGTTTTACCATCGCGCCGGGATCTCTGGTCTTCCTCACCGGCGCCTCGGGCGCCGGCAAATCCACTCTGTTGCGGCTCATCTACCTGGCCCAGCGCCCGTCCGAAGGTGTGGTCAGCGTTTTCGGCGTTGACACCGCGCGGGCGCGGCGGCCCATGATGGCGCGGCTGCGCCGCAGAATCGGCGTCGTGTTCCAGGACTTCCGGCTGCTGGACCATCTGACGGTGTTCGACAACGTGGCGCTTCCGCTCCGCATCCAGGGTCTCGCGCCGCGCGCCTACCGCCAGGACGTCGTGGAGCTTCTCGAATGGGTGGGTCTTGCCGATCGCATGGGGGCCCGTCCTGCGACGCTGTCCGGCGGCGAGAAACAACGCGTGGCCATCGCCCGGGCGGTGGTGGCGAAGCCGGATCTCATCGTCGCCGACGAGCCGACCGGTAATGTCGACCCGGATATGGGCGAACGCCTGATGCGCCTGTTCACAGAGCTCAACCGCGTCGGGGCCACTGTGGTGATCGCCACGCATGATCACAGCCTCGCGCTGCGCCGTCAGGCTCGCATGCTGCGCCTGCAGGACGGCTGCGTCATCGAAGGAGATGGGTGATGGCGCGCCGCGGCGAACGGCGGCGCGTTCCGCGCAGCACCGCCATCCTGCCGCGCGAACAGCGCGACGCGCCGCTCATCGTGGTGATGGCCATCCTGTGCTTTCTGGCCTGCCTCGCCGGCGTCGGCGCCCATATCGCCTACACGCAGGCGGAGCGCTGGACTGACTCGCTGAGAGGCTCCATGACCGCGCGGGTGATCGACGCGCCTGCCTCCGACAGCGGTGCGACGGCCCGCCGCGCCGCGGAGGCGGCAAGCGCCCTCGCCGGCGTGATCGAGGCGCGCGTTATTGAGCGCGACGAAGCGGCAAAGCTGCTTGAGCCCTGGTTCGGCGCCGAGGCCCTGCCGGATGATCTGCCGGTGCCGGTGCTGATCGCGATTGACGTCGATCCCGCCGCCGGCGTCAGCGCCCAGGACGTGGCCGCCGCTCTGGAAAGCGTTGGCGCCGCCGCCACTGTCGACGATCACGCCCGATGGTCGCAAGACGTCCGGCGCGCCGCCGATCTGGCGCGCGGCCTGGCCTTTGGCGTCCTCGCCTTGCTCGCCGCCGCGGCCGGGGCGGCGATCGCCTTCGCCGCGCGGGCGGGCTTTCAGGCGCGCCGCGACATCGTCGAGGTGCTGCACCTGATGGGTGCGCGCGACGATTTCATCGCCGCCGAGTTCGAGCGTCGTTTCCTGGCTATTGGCGTGCGCGCCGGGACGCTTGGCGCGGTGATGGCTGGGGGCTCGGTCTATGCGCTTGCCTACGCGGCCCAGCAGCCTGAGGCGCGCGCCTGGCTTTTGCCGCAGGCTGCAATCAGCCCGCTCGACTGGGCGATCCTGCTCGCTGCACCGCTGCTGGCCGGTTTCGTCGCCATGACCACTGCGCGCGCCGCCGTGATGTCGGCTCTGCGGAAACTCGCATGACTGCCCGCCCGGGGTCCCTGAGCCGCCGCATCGCCGGCGCGTCGGTCCATCTGGGATGGATCGCTGTGGGTGTGTTCATTCTCGGCTTTTTCCTGTTCGCTGATCACGCAACCCGATCGCCGCCGCGCACGCTGCCGGACGGCGAAGCGATCGTGGTGCTGACCGGGGATGGCGCGCGCGTTCCCGCCGGCATGCAATTGCTGGAGCACGGCGTGGGCGAGCGGCTGTTCGTTACCGGCGTCAATCCGCAAGTGACGGACGAAGAGCTTGCTGCGCTTGCAGCCGGCGCGCGTGAAGCATTCGACTGCTGTGTGGATGTCGACCGTGCTGCTGCTGACACGATCGGCAATGCGACGCAGACTGCACGCTGGGCTCGGGCCAGGGGTTTCACCCGGATCGTTGTCGTGACGGCTGACTATCACATGCCGCGAAGCCTGCAGGAGTTGCACGCTGCAATGCCTGAGGGACGATTCATCGCCTACCCGGTAAGGGCGGTCAGTGGGCGCGGCCCCTGGTGGACCCGCGCCGGCTATTGGCGACGACTGCCCCCGGAATACGTAAAGTACCTGCTCGCGCATGTCCGCCTGTGGCTGATCGCACCTGCGGAGCGATGAGATGACGTTGATCCGATCCTTGATATATGTCGTTTGGCTTTACGGCTCGATGGCCGTCATCGGCATGGGCCTTGCGCCGATGATGTTTGGTCCGCGCGCCTGGATCGCTACTCCGGCCCGTCTGTGGGCGCGCGCCGCGCTGTGGGGCCTGCGCGTGATCGTGGGTGCGACGGTGACGATCAAAGGACTGGAGAAGCTGCCGCACGGCGCATGCCTGGTCGCCATGAAGCACCACGCCACGCTCGATATCTTTTCGCCCTTCACCTTCCTCAATGATCCGGCCTTCGTGCTGAAGCAGGAACTGATGGCGACCCCGGTTCTCGGCTGGCACGCCAGCCGCCTGAAAATGATCCCGGTTGTGCGCGAGGCTGGCGCCTCGGCGCTGCGGCGGATGATGGCCGCAGCGCGCGAGGCCGTCGCCGCCGGTCGACCGATCGTGATTTATCCGGAGGGTACGCGTCGCGCCCCAGGCGCGCCTCCTGACTACAAGCCCGGCATTGCCGGAATGTACCGGGATCTGAATATCCCCTGCGCGCCCGTCGCCCTGAATTCAGGGCTCGTCTGGCCGGCCAAGGGCCTGCTGCGCCGGCCGGGCCGCGTCACGATCGAGATCCTTGACGCTATACCCCCCGGGCTCTCGCGCGCCGCCTTCCTGCGCGAACTCGAGACCCGCATCGAAACCGCCACCACGGCGCTGCTGGCCGGCGCGCAAGGCCCCTCCGGCGGGGCAAAGCCCCAGTGACGCGGCTCTCACCATCCGGCCGCCAGCCGTCCCGTTTCTGGCTTTTCGCCCCATTTGTTCTGGCCGCCCTTGGGGCGGCGGCCTGGACCGGCCTGTGGTTTACAGTCAAGACCCAGGCAGTCGCCGCGCTTGACGCCTGGGTCGGCGAGGCGCGCGCCGCCGGGCGTGAGGCGGGCTATACTGCGGTGAAGGCGGCCGGCTACCCGCTGCGTTTCGAACTTGTCGTCGACGGTCTGCGCGTCGCCGATCCGGGGGCCGGATTTTGGTGGAGTGCTCGCTCGTTGAGCCTTCATCTGCTGCCCTATCAGCCTCACCATGTCATCGTCCAGAGCCGCGGCCCGCAGACCCTGCGCGTCCGGCGCGGCGGAGCGGTCTGGACCATAGAGGCCACAAGTCTCAAGGCGAGCCTGCGCTGGACGGGTCAGGATCTACGCCGCTTCTCGCTCCACGCCGATGATCTGGTGTGGCGTGACGTGGCCAACCGGCGCGGCGACATCTCCGCATTCGAGCTCCACGTGGCGCCGACCCCGGGGCGCACTGATCTGTGGCGGCTCTGGATGACGGCCGATGGCGGGGTTGCGCCGCAGGTTCCGCCGGCTCTCGCGGTGTTCGGTCGGGAGTTCTCGCAGGTGAAGGTCACGGGCGCCGTCACCCGGCCCGATCTGCTCAAGACCGGGCTTTCCCCGGCGCGTCTGGCTGATTGGAGCTCGGGTGGCGGCGCGCTGACCATTGATCGGGCGGACGGATCGTGGGGTCGGGTGAGATGGTCCGCTGTCGGTCAGTTTACGGCTGACGCCGATGGCGCGCCGCAGGGACGCCTGCGCGTCACCCTGCACAATCTCCGCGCGGTCGCGGACATCCTGACCGAGGCCGGCTGGGTCGGCGGCCCTGTCGCCGCGCTGACGCGCGCGGCCGCCGACGAGGCG
>JBILMQ010000032.1:0-18697 GCA_044375455.1 Caulobacterales bacterium
CACCCTGCGGCAGTCCAGCGCAATGCGGATACCGAGTGGACCGATCTCAACCGGCCAGGGGTGGCGGCGCCTGCCGCGCGCATTGAGTCGGAAGTGGCTGTACGCGCGCTGCGCGACGCTCGCCTCGAGGCCCGCGGCGCGGACGGATCCATTTATCTCGACCGCAAGCTGCGCAAGGGCGAAGTTTACTATCCCCATGCTGGGGAAGGCTGGACCCTCTATGTAGACGCCGGCCAGGGGGATGCGTTCGAGGTCTACATCGACGGCCATCCACTTGGTCTGCTGGCGCAACCAGGCGTTGACCTGCAGGGCTGGCGTATTGATGAAGCTGTGGCGCAGGCGCGCGCATCCCGCGCAGAAGGCGAGCAGGCAGTAGCCGGGGCGGCCTCTTCAGCCTCAACCGCCACAAACTGAGGTCCCGATCGGTCTGAACAGAGCTGCGCCCACTCGATCGAGCGGCATCTATACTGGGTTGCGACAGCACAGCGGTTCCAATTCTCGGCCGCGTTTTCTAATCTGGGCGTAGTCCCAAAGGTGAGGCGCGCATGCACGCGATTGATCAGGTTCGTCCTTGGCGCGCCATCCAGCGTCGGGCGTGCCGAAAAATTCGGGTCGGCTCGGTTGAGGTCGGGGGAGACGCCCCGATCTCGGTCCAGTCGATGACCAACACCCCGACACAAGACGCGGCCGCCACCATTGACCAGATCCGTCGGCTGGAGGAGGCCGGCGCGGATATCATCCGGGTCTCGTGCCCGGATGAGGAGTCGACAGCGGCGTTCAGAACGATCGCCAAGGCGGCGAAAGCGCCGCTCGTGGCCGATATCCACTTCCACTACAAACGGGCGCTTGAAGCCGCCGCGGCAGGTGCGGCGTGCCTGCGCATCAATCCGGGAAACATCGGCAGCCATGATCGCGTGCGCGAAGTGGTTCAGGCCGCCCGGGATCATGGCTGCGCTATCCGCATCGGCGTGAACGCCGGATCGCTCGAACGCCATCTGTTGGAAAAGTTCGGCGAGCCATGCCCGCAAGCAATGGTGGCGAGCGCACTCGAGCATGCCCGGCTTCTGCAGGATCTGGACTTTCACGAGTTCAAGATCAGCGTGAAAGCGTCCGACGTGTTCTTGACGGTTGCGGCCTATCAGGGTCTTGCCGAGGCGATTGACTGCCCATTGCACCTGGGGGTGACGGAAGCAGGGGCTCAGCGCCTCGGCACAGTCAAATCATCGATCGGGATCGGATCGCTGTTGTGGGCAGGCATCGGGGACACCATCCGGGTTTCGCTATCTGCTGATCCGGTGGAAGAAGTCAAAGTCGGGTATGATATCCTGAAAAGCCTCGGCCTGCGCCGACGTGGCGTCACCATCATCGCCTGCCCCTCATGCGCGCGGCAGGGCTTCGATGTCATAAAGACAGTGGAGGCGCTCGACGAGCGCCTCGCGCATATCCAAGAGCCGATATCGCTCTCGATTATCGGCTGCGTGGTCAATGGCCCGGGAGAAGCGCTCATGACGGATCTGGGTTTTACAGGCGGCGGCGCAGGCGTTGGCAAGATGTATCTGTCCGGGCGAGCCGACCATAACGTCGCCAATGGCGAGATGATCGACCACATTGTCGGGCTTGTCGAACAGCGGGCAGCGGAAATGAAAACAGCGCGCGAAGCCGCTGGCGCCGCGCCGTCAGCCAGCGGCTCAGCAGAGCCAGCGCACGCGGGCATGGATTGAGGCGGGCCTGTTTTTCAGTCAGGGCAGGCAGCGTCCAATCGCCAGGCAAACGGCGTCCCAGCGGCTTTGACCTCAGCGACAGCGCACGCGCCCGCAAAGACCCCCTGCACGGCCTGGGCTAGGTCGCTGATCGCCTGCGCATCGCGGGCGGCGCCAACAAAATCGGCAAGCCGGCGGGCATAGGCGGCTGTTTCCGCAAACAACTCCTCCTGCGCCTCTTTGGCGGCGACATCGCCGATCGTTTCGCGTGCGCGCCAGACCACCGACAGATCGCGCAGCATCTGGCGCGCCGCATCATCGCGAGGTGAGCCGCGTGTGGCCATATCCGCGGCGGCGAACGCCTGCGAGGCAGCGTCCCACAGCGCGCCCTGCTCCACCGCAGCTGTGCCGCCAATGCGCGCAGACGCAAGGACCGCAGAAGCATCCACAATGGCGCCCGGGCGAAACATGGCGTCAAGTCGCGCCAGGCGCTCAGCGGCATCGCGCCAGACAGGCCCCTCACGCGAATGCAACAGCAATGTCATGCGCCCGCCAGGACGAAGGACCCGTCGGATCTCGCACAACGCCTCCGGCAGAGCCGTGTCGGCGCCGAACTGGGAGAGCGTCAAGTCAAAGCTATGATCTGCATAGGGCAGATCACAAATGTCGGTTTCTCCGCGCAGGTCAGCCTGCGCCAATTCAGGCGCAGGCGCCGGCAGGCGAGCAAGATCAACCCCGCTCAAGCTTGCAAACCCACCCGAACGCGACAGCGCCACGCCCAACGCCATCAGCGCCGCCCCGGCGCCGCAGCCAAGATCCAGAATCCGGGCGCCCGGCGCGACCGCGGCGGCCACCTCAGTCCAAATGTCCTCGATGGCGTCCCGCATGGGGCTATGATCAAAGTAGGCCATCCGGGTCCCACAGGCCCAGAACCGCGTCCAGGCAGCCCCGGGCTGCGTGAGCATGGCGGGGGTGTTCACGATTTTTCTGTCCCGCCTGCCCGCGGGATCTCCCGCTTCGCCCACAGATCGTAATGATCAGCTGCATGCACCTTGGCTTTGACGATATCGCCTGGGGCGAGACCACGCGCCGATTCCAGGTGAACCACGCCATCGATCTCAGGCGCATCCGCATGCGACCGCCCGACTGCACCAGTGTTAGTCACTGCATCAACGAGAACATCGATGGTGCGCCCAATCATGCGCCGCCCACGGGCTTGCGAGATGCTGGCCTGGACCTGCATGAACCGGTCAAAGCGCTCCTGCTTCGTTTCCTCGGGCACATGCCCGTCAAGCTCGCGGGAAGCCGCGCCCTCGACATTTTCATACTTGAAGCAACCGGCGCGATCGATCTTGGCTTCCTCCATCCAGTCTAGGAGATGCTGAAAATCGGCCTCTGTTTCTCCGGGAAACCCCACGATGAACGTCGAGCGGATTGCAAGATCTGGGCACATTTCCCGCCAGGACTTTATCCGCTGAAGGACCTTCTCCTGGTTGCCGGGTCTGCGCATGGACTTGAGCACCTTCGGGCTCGCATGCTGGAAGGGTATATCCAGATACGGCGTAATCTTCCCTTCACTCATCAGTCTAACGACATCGTCAACGTGCGGGTAGGGATATACATAGTGAAGCCGCACCCAGACGCCGAGTTCGCCAAGCGCCTGTGCAAGGTCAAAAAATCTGGCCTTGATCGATCGACCGCGCCATTGGCTCTGCGCATATCCGATATCTACCCCGTACGCTGATGTATCCTGGCTGATGACAAGAAGTTCCTTGACGCCCGCAGCCACCAGCTGTTCAGCCTCACTCAGCACGTTGCGTGCGGGGCGCGAGACGAGATCGCCGCGCAATTTTGGGATGATGCAGAAACTGCAGCGGTTGTTGCAGCCCTCCGAGATTTTCAGATAGGCGTAGTGGCGGGGCGTGAGCTTGACGCCTTGCGGCGGCACCAAGTCCAGATACGGATCGTGAACAGGAGGCGCAGCCTCATGCACGGCGGCCATGACGTTTTCGTATTGCTGCGGGCCGGTAATCGCCAGAACCTTCGGGTGACGGGCGCGGATCAGGTCCGGCTCTGCGCCGAGGCAGCCGGTCACGATCACCCTGCCGTTTTCAGTGATCGCCTCCCCGATTGCGGCCAGACTTTCGTCTCGGGCCGAGTCCAGAAACCCACAGGTATTAACCAGCACCAGATCAGCTCCGGCGTAGTCAGGCACGATCGCATAGCCCTGTGCCCGCAGCTTTGTCACAATGCGTTCGCTGTCGACCAGGGCCTTGGGGCAACCAAGGCTGACGATGCCGACCTTCGGCGGGGTTTTGACACGCGTGATCATTCGATTTGAGACACAGCAAGGCCAGGGGTTGGCGCGGAGATAGGCCCGGACGGGCGTAATGAAAAGACATCGCCACAGTGGGGCCCGAAGGCAGCGTCCCGAAAATCGCGCACAGTGACGTCAGCCTGTCATGGCAGGCCAGCGGCGTTTGAGGCCCCTCCACATGCAAAGCTGCGCAGCACAGCCACGCACCTGAGGTCGATGCTAAACTCGGCTTTGCCCCCGCAGGAGGCCACTTTGCAGTCGCCCTCCCCCCAGCGGCCCCCAAAGGACTACCCGCCGCAAGCTGCCGCACGCCCAAGGGATGCTCCCTGGTTGACAGACGAGCCCCAAGCTCCCTCCCAGTCAGCCCCTTTCCAGCAAGCCCATTGCCAGCCAGCTGCCGGACAGCCAAAAACTCGCGCGGGGCGTTCCTGCCCTGAGCAGCCCCTGAGAGCGTCGCGCGACAGTCAACGCGCCGGGGTCAGCAGGACGCCCTCATGAACCATAACGAGGTCGCAAACATCCTACCCGTGGCCAACCGAACCGCGTGAGGCGCGCCAGCGCGCCGCGTGGCGCGCAAATACGGCCCAGCGCCAGAGCCGCTGAAGACACGCCGAGCGCGCCTTTCCGCCGCAGGTCGCTATCGCCCGGCCGTCGGGCTCGCACGCCGCGCTTTATGCCGTCGGCAGGACATAGTCCTTGAACATTTCGCGCAAGGCCAGCTTGTTGATCTTGCCCGTGGCGCCAAGTGGGATCTTCTCCACAGTCACCACGTCGTCGGGCGTCCACCATTTGGCTATCTTGCCGTCAAGGTAGGATAGAAGCTGCTCTTTGGTCGGCGACGCGCCCTGCGCCGGCTCGATGATCAGAAGCGGACGCTCATCCCATTTGGGGTGTGGACGACCAATGACCGCCGCATTGGCGACGCCGGGCGCTCCAAGCGCAATGTTCTCAATGTCCATTGTCGAGATCCACTCACCGCCCGACTTGATGACGTCCTTGGCGCGATCGGTGATCTGCATGTATCCAAGCTCATCGAGTGTCGCGACGTCGCCGGTATCAAAAAACCCGTCTGCATCGAGAGGATTTCCCCCTTCGCCCTTGAAGTAGCTCTTAGCGATCGCCGGACCGCGCACTACGAGGCGACCATAGGCTCTTCCATCACGAATTTGCTCCTTGCCATGATCGTCTACGATTTTCATTTCCACGCCAAACGGCGCGCGACCCTGCTTGAGCTTCATCTTGACCTGAGCTTCACGCTCCATCGCGAGCGTTTCCGGGACCATCGCGCCCAGCGAGCCCAACGGCGAAAGCTCAGTCATGCCCCATGCATGGATGACTTCAACGCCATAGATGTCTTCAAATGCTCTTAGCGTCTTTTCTGGCACTGCAGCGCCGCCAATGACAACCTTTTTGAGGGTTGTGGGACGCTGGCCAGTCTGTTCGAGATATTGCAGAAGCATCAACCACACCGTCGGCACCGCCGCCGTGAAGGTTACCCGTTCGGTCTCCAAAAGCTCGAATATCGACGCGCCGTCGAGCTTGGGCCCCGGCATCACAAGCTTGGCGCCACAGGCGGGCGCGCTCATCGCGACGCCCCACGCATTGGCATGGAACATCGGCACGACAGGCAAAATCGTGTCTGTGGCGCTGACGCCCATCGCGTCCTTTTGCATCGTCAGCAGCGTATGCAGGACATTTGAGCGGTGCGAATAGAGCACGCCCTTCGGATTTCCGGTCGTACCGGAAGTGTAACACAATCCTGCGGCTGTGCGTTCATCGAACCCGCCCCATGGCGCGTCGCAAGGCAGTCCGTCTATCAAATCCTCATAGGAGATGAGGTTCTTGATCTTGGCTGAGGCGGCGGCTCCCTTGGCCCCGTACAGGACAAATAACTCCGTATGCGTCAGTTTTTCTGCGATCGCCTCGACAAGCGGCAGGAAGGTCGCATCGAAGAATAAGACCTTGTCCTCCGCATGGTTGGCTATGTAAATCAGCTGCTCGGGAAACAGACGCGGGTTGAGCGTATGCAGCACAGCCCCGATACCCATAGCGCCATACCATGTTTCGATGTGACGCTCGGTGTTCCAGGCGAGCGTGGCGACGCGGTCGCCAAGCCGCACCCCCCGCAGGATCAGCGCAGCTGACACCTGTTTTGCCCGGTCGAACACCCGCGCATAGGTCGTACGCGTGATCGGGCCTTCAACCGAACGGGTCACAATTTCGCGATGTGCATGGTTGATGCGGGCGTGATCAAGAATCTTGTCGACGGTCAGCGGCCAGTCCTGCATCAACCCGAACATGTGGCGTCTCCTTGGGGTGCGACGGTTTGGCGCAGAGCATATCCTGCTTCCAGTTCGCCGCAATCATTGTTCTGCGTCCGTGCCGCAGGATTATACGTCAATTGAAAGGATCGCCCATGCGTCGGACATCTCTGGCCGCCCTCCTGGCGCTGGCGGCTGGGTGTGCAGCCGCCCACGGCAAAATCGACCCTCCCGAGACTGTCGCCCGTCCTGCGACTTTCGCCAACTCCGGCGGCGCCACGTCGCGGGACATGGCCCGCATCGCGCTCGGCGCGCCGTCGCGCGACGCAGCAGCCTGGTGGGATTGCCTGCGGCTTGCTGGCGGCGTGGTGTCCGCCCACCGGGGCGGCCCGGGCGAGGGCCGGCCAGAAAACAGTCTCGCCGCATTCAAGGCGACCACCAACCAGATGCCTGCGGTGCTGGAGACCGATGTGAGCATCAGTCGCGATGGCGTTCTGTTTCTCCACCATGACCGCACCCTTGAACGCACGACAACCGGCGCGGGCAGCGTCGCTGCGACAACCTGGGCGGCAATCGCGAGACTGCGCCTGAAAGACGCAGCAGGACGGGCTACGGATGAAAGGCCTACGGCTCTGGCGACTGCGCTCGCCTGGGCGCGCGGCCGAGCAGTGTTGTTTCTCGACCCCAAGCCGCCGCCCGGCGGACCCGACCCTGCGCAAGACTACCGCGATTTCGCCGGTGCGCTGGTCGGCGCGGTGCGGGCCGCCGGGGCGGAGCGAAGCGTCGTGGTGATTGCCTATACTCAAGAACAGGCGCTGACCCTGCACGCCCTGGCCCCGGATCTGATGCTGAGCGTGGGCGTGTCGCGTGTCGAGGATCTGGACCAGCTTGCCGCACGCGGCCTGGATCTGGCGCGTGTGATCGCCTGGACCGGCGCCGGACGGCCTGACCCGGAACTCTGGGCAGCTCTGTCCGCACGCGGGGTCGAAGTGAACTTTGGAACTCTCGGCGAGCCGGGAACACGTCTTGACGATGTCTACGGCGCAGATGGCGACCGGTCAGAGTACGCGTCCTTGATCACCAAAGGCGTCGATGTGATCGCGTCAGGCGCGCCGATCGCAGCTGGCGCGGCGATCAGCGCAGACGAGACCGCGGCGCAGCAATGCCGCGGGCGCTAGGCAATCGACGGAGCTTCGATCGCCCACACCCGCACGTCGGCAACGCCCTCGCGCAGCTTGCGGGCCGCGTTGTACTCCGCGCTGTCCCAGAAACGGCGCAGCGTCGCCATATCGGGCCATTCAGAAATCACGATCGAACAGCCGTCGCCCCAGTCGCCCTCCAGCGCCAGCGCTCCCGGCGCACGGAGCAGATAGCGTCCACCGTAGCGCTCCACGAGTTCACCTGCGACAGCGCCGTAACCTTTCAAGAAAGCGTCTCTATCCGCAATGCGGGCTGCTATGACCATGTACGCCGCCATCGGCGCCCCTCCTTGCCTCTGCGTGTTCAGTCTATACGCTTTCGGATGCCGGCCAAACCGGCCCAGATTAAAACGGCCCGGGGTAAAACGACCCAGGGTAATACCCACACAGCAAGGCTCCGAAGAGGCGCCTGAACACAGCCAACCAAAAGGATGCAAGAGATGCGACTGTTGCGGGCTGCCACAGTGACAGTGGAAGATGTCGACGCGACGGCGGCGCGATACCGCGATTTCCTCGACTACCGGACGGTTGAAGAAAGCTGCGTGCCAGACGCGTTGGCGGCTGCCTGGCGTGCGCCGGCGAGCGCGGGCGCGCGCATGATCACCATGGCCCCCGCAAGCGGGCGCGAGATTTTTCTGCGCTTCGTTGAGGGGGGGACGCCACCGGAGTACCGCCCTCTTCGAACCTTCGGGTGGGCCGCGATCGAGATATGCGTCAGTGACGTCTTCGCCGTAAACGAAAGACTGCAAGAAAGCCCGTTCGAGATCATCGGCCCGCCCCGTGAACTTGACGGTCTGCCGGCGATCATCCCGATGCAGGTCAAGGGCCCGGATCAGGAGATCGTCTATCTCACGCAGATTCGCAGCGACCTTCCGGCCTATGATCTGCCGCGTGCGCAGGGCCTGATCGACTGTCTGTTCATCCTGGTGCTGGCCTGCTCCGACATGCGCGCCAGCAACGCTTGGTTCAGCGAAGTGCTGAAGCTTGAAGCGGGTCGGGAGATGGACATCGTCTACACCATGCTGGCGAAGAGCTTTGCAACGCCCCTGGAGCAGAAATTCACGATCTCAACGCTGGTCCATGAACGCGACGTCTTTCTCGAGACGGATCAGTATCCGCCCGAAGCCACGCCGCGACCGCGCCATGCAGGCGCGCTGCCGCCGGGTGTCGCGATGTGCACCCTCTTGCATCCCGAGTTTGATGCAATCAGAGGCGAGTGGACGTTGCCGCCGATGCGCCAGGGCGGCCTCATCTACGCCGGGCGCCGTTCCGGGGTGTTGTGCGCCCCCGACGGAACGCTCGTGGAGGTGGTGGAGGCATGAAGCGGGGCGGCGATTATGTTTCGGCCGTGCGAGCAGACGGGACATGACCAAGCGTTGCGTCAGATCGCACTGCCCACAGCGGGCCCTGGCTGCCTTCTCTTGCATAGGCCGCTTCGGGCAAGGCTCCCTCGGCATTGCGCCGACCGCATGTGAGACCTGTGCATCGCTGCCCGCCAGAGCAGGCCCGACGCCGGTCACCGCACGCGTTATACCGGCGGGCGCGTGGGCGAACGCGGCAGATACGCGCTCCTCAGACGGCGCCGTCGCGCATCGCTTTCAGGGGATATTCTGGAGGCCATGGAAGGGCCAGCCTCAAAGGTCGCCCCGCGGACTGGACCGGCAGCCACAAGGCTGGATCGGCGACCTCAAGACCGCACTGCCCCGTCTCGCCCGCGCGCATGCGCCTGCCCGCAGCCCGCTGATGGCGCGCCCAGCATGCGGCGAGGATAGGGCTCGCCCACGGGCGAGGAGCCCGCGCCCTGTCCGGCGCCGCGCTGGCGGGGGGTGTGGAAACAAAGCCCCGGGGCGCCAGGCGGAGCCTCATTGGCTCCGCCGGGCAGCGGTTGCAGACGGTCGTCGATCGTCAGCCTGCGCCGCGGTCCCACTCAAGCGGGAGCGATCATGAGCTGCTTGAAGCGCCACTGGGTCTGCGTAGATGGCCGCTTTGTGCATTACCGCAGGGGTGGCCATGGGCCGACGCTGCTGCTGATCCATGGCTCGCCGCAGTCATCCGGCGCGCTCACAAACTTGGCCGAGCGCCTTTCGGCCCGCTTCTGCGTGATCGCCCCGGACAATCCTGGCAATGGCCTTTCGGATGCGCTTGGCTCACCCAGCGAAGATCCGCTCGACTACGGACGCGCGCTTCTGGCGCTGATGGATGCGCTCGACCTTACGCGTGTCGCCGCCTACGGATTTCATACCGGCGCAGTGATTGCAGCGGCGGCGGCCGGACTTGCTCCAGCCCGCTTCAGCGCGCTCGCGCTGGACGGACTGCCCATGTGGACGCAGGACGAGCGCGCAGACCTCCTGACACACTACCTGCCGCCCCATCCGCCGCAGTGGGATGGCGGCCACCTGTGGTGGGCCTGGATGCGTCTTGAGGAGCAGACCCTGTACTTTCCCTGGTATGCGCACAGTCCGCAGCACCGCATGCTTTCGGGGCGCGGGACGCCAGAGCGAATTCACGCCAACTTGATTGATCTGCTGGACGCTGGCGAGGCTTATCGGCCGCTATACTCAGCCGCATTTCGCGCCGATGGTCAGACGCTTGCGCGAGCCTTCTGTGGACCGCGGCTGGTCTTTGCGGTCAGAAGCGACCCGCTTGCGGGCCATCTCGATCGGCTGGCGCAGCAGGACCCGGCGCTGCAGGTTCAGATCTGCGCGGACCGCGACGATGCTGATGAAAGGCTCGCCGCCTTTCTTGCCGCCCACCCCGCACAGCCGGCGCCCGCAGCGCCGGAACCGGGGACCGATCGCAATGGTCTCAGCCGCGGGTTCGCGGAGATCGCAGCGATGCCTGAGGCGCCCGCAGGATGTTCGAAAGGCGTCCATACGATTGGGTGGCGCGGCAGCCTCACTGGCGCCGGCAGACCCCTGATCCTTCTGCATGACGCCGGCGGCTCCAGCAAATTGTGGACTGGGGGCCTTGGCGAGATCGCGCAACACCGCCCCGTCCTTGCGATCGATCTGCCCGGCCATGGCTGGAGCCGCGAAACCAACTGGCCATCGCGCAGCGACGACGGTGTGGAAATCGTCGCTGCGGCCTTGCGGCCGACGATCCGCGACCTGGGACTTGAAACAGCGGCCGTGGCGGGGCTGCATGTCGGCGGCCAGATTGCACTCGCCCTGCAAACGGCGACATCCACCGCCGGCGGCGCCGCAATTATTGGCGCGCCGCACTATACGCCAGCCGAGCGCCGCCGTTTCGCCAGGCACTACCCTCCCCGGGTCGGCGTAAGCCCGGATGGCGGCCACGTCCTGCGCGCCTGGCGCTGTGTGCGACTGCAGGCGCTGGCGTTTCCCTGGTTTGATCCAAGCCCGCAGGCTGCTCTGTGTCCGGCGTCAGACGCCTTGGATCTGCAGGTTCTGCACCGGCGCGCCGTCGATCTGCTGAAGGCGGGCGTGAATGCGGACAGGGCCTATCTGAGCCAATTCGCCTATCCCACCAAGCCCGCCGTGCACCGCACCCGCGCGCCGATCCTGCGCTGGCTGCAAGATCCGTTGTGCCAGCCTGATCGCATCGCTGCGCTGGCGCCTGACGCCATCGTCGACCTCCCGGCGCGCCCGCGCGACTGGGCGGCAGTCCTCGCGCAGTGGCGCCGGTGAACTGACAAAACCCGGCCACCGGAACACATGCCATCGCGCTCATGCCCGTCGCCAGCCGGGCGTTATTTGACATGACGCGCTTTGCGACCACGAATGAACAGGACGCCCCCGAGGCGGTCAGACCCCCCAGCGCCACTCAGGCTCAATTGCGTCGGCCACAAGTCGTTCTGCCTCCGCCTCGCGCTGGTCGGCATAGATGTCGCGCAGGGGACCGAAGACCGCGCCGGCAAGATCGGACCGGCGAAAACCGTCGATGGCGTCCCAGAGACGACGCGGGAAACGCGGGTCGCGCGCCCGTTCGCGTCCATCGGTGGCTGGAGGTCCAGGATCAAGATCCTCCTGCAGGCCTTTGAGGATCCCGCCCAGGACCGCCGTCAACACCATATAGGGATTGGCGTCAGCGCCTGCGATGCGGTGCTCTATGCGGCGCGCCGCGCCACCCTCGCGGGGCGTCCGGAAGGCGACAGTGCGGTTGTCGATCCCCCATGCCCCGTCGACGGGTGCAAACACGCCAGGAACATACCGCCGGAAGGAGTTAAGGCTGGGGGCGAAGGCGAGAGCGAATTCAGGAAAGCTCGCCTTCATCCCGCCGATCGCCGCACGCAACCTGTGATCACCTTCCGGCCTGCGGTCATCAAATAGGTTTTCGCCGCTTTGATCGGCAAGGCTGACATGCACGTGAAGTCCCGAGCCCGCCTCCCCGGGAAACGGCTTGGCCATGAATGTGGCGTCAAGACCGAGACTGCGAGCTGCGCCGCGCACCGCGCGTCGCTGCAGCAGAGCCAGGTCGGCGGCGCGCACTGCATCGGCTATATGATGGAGATTGATCTCAAACTGTGTGCTCGAGTACTCGGAACTGGTCGCGCCACATGGAATCGCCTGGGCCGCACAGGCATCCTCAATACGCCTCAAAACATTGCCGAAATCGTCCAACTTATCTGTCCACAGACAGCCACCAGACAGTCTGCGCCCGCCAGTTCGCGGACATCGCGCCGGCGCCATCACGCCGTCCTCACAACGCGGCTCGATGAGATAAAACTCATACTCGAACGCGACGACGGGCGTCAGACCGAGGGCGGCGAACTTCGCAACGATCCGTTTGAGCGCCGCGCGCGGATCATAGTCCAGTGAGCAGCCCTGCGCAGAAATCGGATCCACCAGAACCTGCGCCGCAGGCGTCGGCGACCATGGCACCGGCGCCAGCAGGTCGGCAATCGCGTAGCCGGTCGCATCCGGGTCTCCGTCGACCGAGGAAAAGCCGCCGACCCCGAGGCTTTTGCCGCGGGCATCGTAGACAATCCCGGCGGGCGAAAAGCGCATGCCTTTGGCGAACAGACTCGCGGCGTCGCCGATCGGGTAACGCTTGCCGAAAGTGTTGCCGTTGAGGTCGAACACAAATGCATCAATGTGACGCGTGTCGGGATGGCGCGTGAGGAAGGCTCGTAAAGCGCCCTGACTATCTTGAATTGGGTCCATCTCTGTCAGTCCTG
The DNA here is from genome assembly GCA_044375455.1 of Caulobacterales bacterium. Lineage (GTDB taxonomy): Bacteria > Pseudomonadota > Alphaproteobacteria > Caulobacterales > Aquidulcibacteraceae > JBEIHX01. Next base: position 12,615 of record JBILMQ010000032.1, read on the forward strand.
CAGGAGCGGGGTCGCTGCGTCGAGTGCGGCGCGGATGACGCTGATCAGGCGATCCAGCTCGACCTTCGAGATGATCAAGGGCGGCGACATGACGATCGTGTCACGAATGGCGCGCACCATCACGCCGCGCTCGATACACAAATCGCGAACCAGAGGTCCGGCGACGCCTTCGCGCCCGGAGAAGCGCGCGCGCGTGGTCTTGTCGCAAACGATCTCCACCGCGCCAATCAGACCAAGACTGCGCGTCTCGCCAACCAGAGGATGGTCGTCCAACTCACGCAGGACCTCCTGAAGATACGGGCCGGTCACGGCGCGCGTTCGGCTGATCAGATCTTCCTGCTCAAGAATTGCGATGTTTGCGAGAGCCGCGGCTGCGCAGGTGGGATGACCTGAGTAGGTGAAACCGTGCACGAACTCTCCGCCGGCCTTGAGGGTTCGGAATATATCCTCGCTCACGGCCGTTGCCGAAATCGGCAGATAGCCTGACGACAAACCTTTCGCCATGGTGACGATGTCAGGATTGAAACCGAGACGCTGATGGCCGAACCACGCGCCAATCCTGCCGAAACCGCAAATCACTTCGTCGGCCACCAGCAAAATCCCGTAGCGACGGCAGGTTGCTTCCACCGCTGGCCAGTATGACGCAGGCGGGATGATAACCCCGCCAGCGCCTTGAACAGGCTCGCCGACAAAGGCAGCAATGTTGTCAGGCCCGAGTTCGAGGATTTTTTCTTCGAGAGCGTCGGCGCATAGGCGGCCGAACTCGAGCGGATCCATTGCGCCGCCTTCGCCATACCAGTACGGCTGGCGGACATGGTGAATATCCGGGATCGGCAATCCGCCCTGGGCGTGCATGGCGGCCATTCCACCGACACTCGCCGACCCGATGGTCGATCCATGATACGCGTTTTTCCGTGAAAGGATGATCTTGCGCCAAGGTTTCTTCTTGACGCTCCAGAAATGACGAACCAGACGGATGACGGTGTCCATCGCCTCAGAACCGGACGAATTGAAAAAAACGTGCGGTTGACGGTCGTTGAGTTTTTCCGAAATCTTTGCGGCGAGCTGGATAGGCGGGGGCGTCGCGGTCCGGAAAAATGTATTGTAAAATGGCAGTTGCAGCATCTGATTGTACGCCGCCTCGGCGATGTCGCGCCGACCATACCCAACATTGACGCACCACAGACCGGCCATGCCGTCCAGGTATTCCTTTCCATCGCCATCCCAGAAGCTGCATCCATCCGCCCGAACGATGATACGCGAGCCGCCGAGGTCTTCGATCAGCTGATAGTCGGCCTGTGCAGGAAGATGATGGGCGAGGTCCAGGCGACGCAATTCATCAATATCATAGTTTTTCAGGCGACTCATCGGATGTCCTTATGGTTTCGCAATCGGGCTGTCGCCGCGCAGTGCGCGCCCGAGCAACCTGAAGAAGGCCTGAGACGCGGCATCGGCCTGCGGCTTCCATTCTGGATGCCACTGCACCGCCAGAACATCCGCCCCCTGCACGACTGCGGAAAAGGCCTCGATCAGCCCGTCCGGCGCGGTCGCCTCGACGCAAAGCCCGGCGCCCAGGTCTTTCACGCCTTGATAGTGGACCGAATTGACCTCAAGCGCCAGCGCGCCTGTCGCAGTCGCAAGCACGCCGCCAGGCGTCAGCGCCACGCGATGACGATGTGCGAACATTGCAGCGAGATCGACGCGCTCTGGAGCGTGGTGCGCAAGGCCGACCGCGCCGCGCCCGACATCACGTCGCAACGTCCCCCCCATCGCGACATTGATTTCCTGAAAACCACGGCAAATCCCGAATACCGGCTTGCCGCGTTGGGCGACCGCCTCGATGAGACCGAGCGCCATGGCGTCACGCTCCACATCAAACGGGCCGTCGCCGGGATCGTCAGCGCCGTAGCGGTCCGGGGCGATGTTGGATGGCGTTCCGGTGAGCAGCAATCCGTCGAGCACTGCAGCGGCCTCGACGGCCGTCTGGTGCTCCGGGATTGAGGGCACGAGAACGATTACTGCGTCAGCAAAGCAGGCGGCCGCATCGACATATCGGCGCATCACGGAGGCCGCGGTTTCCGCGCCGAGCAGCCGGTTGCACGCGGTGATGCCGAGCAGCGGACGCCGGCTCATCGGAGCGCCTTGGCGGCAGTTTCCGGGGAGAGAATGACAGAGGTCTTCAACATCGCCTGAACCACCCGAAAAGTCCCGCGGAAGCCCGGTTCGATGACAAAGGCGTCGCCAGTGGCGAAACGCCGTGTCTGATCGCCCTTGGCCGTCTGCTCGCACACGCCTTCGCCGACACAGCAGAACTCCCGCTCATCATACGCAACGCGCCGGGCGACGGGCGACGATGACCACACGCCCGCAGAGACGCTTTCCTTTGCATACCCATTGACAGTGCGGAACGCCGGAGCGTCCGCGACGATCCGGTCCGGCGCTGGAGCGTGTGTGTCAGCTTCACCCTGCGGCGACGCGATGGCGATGATCCAGGACATGTAACGCCTCCTCAAGGTCAAGCTAGCGGCGCCGGTCAGCAGACGCAAAGCGCCGACCCATGGACCGCGCCCGGCTTGCCCGGGTAGCATATCGCCGTCTTGTCAGGGACTGATCATGCCAGCAAACGCCGACCTTCTCGCCCGCCGCGTCGCAGCCGTACCGCGCGGGGTCGCCACCGCCACTCCGGTGTTTGCCGCACGCGCCGAAAACAGCGAAATCTGGGATGAGGAGGGGCGGCGCTACATTGATTTTGCCGGCGGCATCGCCGTCCTGAACACGGGCCATCGCCACCCGAAGGTGATCGCCGCGGCAAAGGCGCAACTCGACCTCTACACGCATACCGCCTTTCAGGTGCTCGCCTACGAGCCCTATATTCGCCTGGCGGAACGGCTGAATGCACTCGCCCCGTTTGCAGCGCCGGCGAAAACCATATTCTTCACCACGGGTGCGGAAGCCGCGGAGAACGCCGTGAAGATCGCCCGCGCTGCAACCGGGCGCTCCGCTGTGATCTCTTTCACCGGCGGCTTTCACGGTCGAACCATGATGGGCATGGCCCTCACCGGCAAGGTGGCCCCCTACAAGCGCCAGTTCGGTCCGATGCCGGGCGAGGTTTTCCATGCCCCATTTCCGATCGCCCACCACGGCGTGAGCGTGGCCGACAGCCTCAGGGCGCTCGAATTCCTGTTCAAAGCTGATGTCGAGCCCGAGCGCACCGCCGCCATCATGCTGGAGCCCGTGCAGGGAGAGGGCGGCTTCTATGAGGCGCCTGGCGAGCTGTTGCACGCGTTGCGCCGCCTGTGTGATGCGCATGGGATGCTCTTGATCGATGATGAAGTGCAGTCGGGTTTTGCACGGACAGGAAAGATGTTCGCCATCGAGCATTCCGGCGTGGAGCCCGATCTTGTCGCAGTCGCCAAGTCGCTCGCTGGTGGGTTCCCACTGGCGGGCGTCATCGGCAAGTCGGCGATCATGGACGCGGCCGATCCTGGCGGCCTGGGCGGGACCTACGCCGGCAGCCCTGTCGCATGCGCGGCCGCACTTGCTGTTCTCGACGTGATCGAGGAGGAGGGCTTGTGCGAACGAGCGGATGTGATCGGCACACGCATGAAAACGCGTCTGGAGGCGATGTCCCGGCGCAACGACCTCACGCCGATCGCAGCGATCCGCGGACCGGGTGCGATGGTCGGCTTTGAAGTCGTGAAGGACCGCGGCGGGGTCGAGCCCGATCCTGAGGCGACAAAGCGGGTCACAGCCAAGGCGCTGGACCACGGCCTCATACTTCTGTCGTGCGGCGTTTACGCCAATACCATCCGTCTTTTGATGCCGCTGACAATAAGCGACCATCTGCTTGAGGAGGGCCTCGACTGCCTTGAGGCTGCACTTCGTGACGCGGGCTGAGGCAGTCCTTGCATGACGCTCATGCGGCCTCAAGAAACTCGACAATCCGGGCAATAATGCTGGCGTCCATCGCAATCGCGCGATGGCCCATGCCATCCGTCAGCAACAGCTGTGCATCAGGCCACAGATCAGCGAGAGTGCGGCTGTTCTGAAAGTCGGTTTCGGGGTCATCGATCGAATGCACGAACAGCGCGCGCGCCCGCATCGCCGGCGCGCTGCGGCGCATGTCGTAGTACGCCAGCCCGTTGGGCGACTGCGCCGCAATCCGTGCAGCAATCGCCGCCGCAACGTGAGGGCCGGCGCCGACCCTCGCGACATTGCGGGCGATCGACAGCTCCAGCGCCATGGGAGGCGCGATCAGGACGGCGCGCGCGATGGCAAGCCCGCCCTCCAAGGCCAATACCGACGCCGGCCCTCCAAAGGAATGCGTCACGACTGCGTCAAACGGGCCCATGGCGTCTGCGACGGCGCGCACCGCGGCGGCGCCGAGATCCATGTTGAGGGTCGCGCCTTCAGAGTAACCGTGCCCAGGCAGATCGAACGCGACAACGCCGCGCCCGACGAAATCAATGGCTTCGATCAGGTTCTGCCACAGCGAATTGTCGTCTTCCCATCCGTGAACCAGCAGGACTGGGGCCGGCCCGGGCAGGCGCCACGCGGCGACCGCGCCGCCCGGCGTGGCGATCATCTGATGTTCCGTGTCAACAAGCCGGGCAGCGATGCGCGGACGCGCGCGCCGCTTGGGAGTTCCAAAGCGCATAAAGAACGCATCGATGAGTGCTGCTTCATGTTCGGTGAGGTCTGTCATCTGCGCGCCATGCCACGCGCGGCGTGGGCCCGTCATCTGTGTCGTAACGTCAACGAGGTCTCTGGGGCATCCGGCGGGAGTTGGCGAGCCAGACCCCGGCCAGGATCAGCGTCAGCGCAGCGGTTTCGACAAGCCCCGGGGTCTCGCCAAGGAACATGAAGCCAAGGAACATCGCCCAGACGGGGGTAAGATAGGTGCCCATAGAGGTAAAAACCGGCCCCGCCCGCTGCACCAGCCAGACATAAAGGACGCCCGCCATCGCCGTTGGGCCAAGCGCCAGCGTGACCAACGCCGCCCAGGCCGCAGGCGGAGCGCTGATCGGGAAGGGCGCGTGGCTGATGGCAAACAGGCTCGCAGCAGCCGATCCGGTCAGACAGTACACATAAGCGCCGGCAAATGGATCGGCTGCGGGCGCGAGTTTGGTCCAGACATTGGCGAGCGCATATCCGAAGGCGCCGAGACACGCGGCCGCGACAGCCCAGAGCCCTGCTTCGCCAAAAGCCCCGAGCGAGGCGGGTCCGGCGAGCGCGACGAGACCAAGAAACCCAATTGCAACCCCGCCGCCGCGACGGCGCGTGAGCGGGTCGCGGCACCACAGCGCGGCCAGAAGGGTCGTGAAAAGAGGCGACGCACCATTGAGGATCGCCACCATTCCGCTGTCCAGGTGCTGGGTCGCCCAGGCGAACAGAAAGAACGGCGCAGCGGTGCCGGCCACGCCGACCAGGGCGTACCAGACCCACGGGCGACGCCTGTCAAACGAGATGGCCAGCGGACGCGCGCCGCGGCCTGCAATGGCCAGACGGATAAAGGCGGCCGCCAGCGCCGTTCTGAGCGCAGCCATCCACGCAGGATCGATATGTTTGGTGGCGACTTTTAGGAGAACGAAGGACGAGCCCCAGATGGCGACAAGCGCGAGCAAAACGAGCCAGTCAAGCCGCTGCGGGCGGCCGGCCGTCGCCGGATCCATGGATGACGCCCCTTGCTCCGCACTGTCAGCGCGCGCTGAGTGCAGGCCCCACTTCATAGATCAGCGTGACCTCGGACGTATAGAGCTGGGCTTCGGGCGCAATGGTGGGCGCTGCAATCGCCGCATCCGCGTCGATCATGCCGGCTGTGGCGCGATAGACGGCCCGGTTGCCCGTCTGAGCGATGATGTTGGACCCGCCCTCCTCGACAAGCAGCAGTCGTCCGAGGCGGTGGCCAGCGCCCTCGACATAGGTGCGCGCCTTGTCAACGGCGTCCGCAACGGCAGCCTCGCGCGCCAACCGGCGAGCGGCGCGGGTGTCAGAGATCGAGAAGGCGACGTCCTGGAAACGGTCGGGATTGACATTCATGGCAGCTTCAACGGTGCGGGTGAGCAGCGTCAGATCCTTGACCA
>JBILMQ010000033.1:0-18648 GCA_044375455.1 Caulobacterales bacterium
CGCCGGTTGGCGATACGATCTGAGAATTGATGCCCACGACATTGCCGGCGAGATCAAAGGTTGGACCGCCGGAATTGCCCACATTGATCGGCGCATCGATCTGCAGGAAGTCGTTGTACTGCCCGGTCCCGCGGTTGCGCACTTCGCGCCCGTCGGCCGACACGATGCCTGCTGTGGCCGTCGTGCCGAGATCGAATGGATTGCCGACTGCAACAACCCAGTCGCCGACCCGCACTTTCGGCGCGCGGTCCAGCACGACAAACTCGAAGGGGCCTTTTGCGTCCTTCACGCGCAACACCGCCAGATCGGTCGGGCGATCGGCGCCGACTACGGTGGCGGCAAGCTCCTGGCCTCCTTTAAGAGTAACTTTGATCTCTTTGGCGTCTTCGATGACATGAAAGTTGGTCACCAGAAGGCCGTCGGCAGAGATGAAGAACCCAGAGCCTGCGGACCGCCCCTCCTGCGGGCGCTGACCGCGCGGCGGGGCGAACTGGCGGAACTGCGGGGGAAGGTCCTGCAGCATCTGGTCGCTGAAGTCCGGGGCTTCGACGCGCGTGACGACATGCACGCTGACGACAGCGGGACTGACCCGGGCAACCAGGTCAGCAAAGCTCATCGGCGCTCCGACCGGCGGCTTGATCGCGATTTGGCGGGCTTGGGCGGTCGAGACCCAGTGGTCGGCGCCGAATGCGAGCGCGCCAAGGGTCGCAAGCGCGGCCGCTCCAAGCAGCGCGGCGCGCGCCAGGCGCGAGCGCGACGGCGCCCGGTTGTCTGGGCCGTGGGAAGGGGAGCGGTCGTCCTGGCCAGGGGTTCCTGCATCAGCCATCTGAAAGCTTCTCCTTGAAGAAACGCGACGCCCAGCTCCAGAGGCGCTGGACGGGCGTCGCCGAGGCGGCCGACGTCCCGCGCGGGAGCATCTGCGTGTGCGTCGAAAAAACATAGGCCGCCGGATGTGGGCGACTTTGGGGCCGAAATGGCGCCTGTTTGGCGACAGGCGGTTCAGGGCTCCTCCGGCGCCAAGGCTCTCGTGCGGGCGCGCCGTCGCAGATGGGCGCTGACCAAGGCCAATACGGCCAGAAGCGCAACCGCAAAAGGAAACGCCCACAGCGCTGCGGTGGCCCCCGAAAGCGGCGGCCTGAGCAGGACATCATCGCCATACCGTTCGGCGAAATAACGGCGGATCTGCGAATCGGTGCGGCCATCGGCGATTTGCTGACGCACCACCGCGCGCATGTCGAGGGCGAGGTCGGCATTGGATTGGCCGATGGGCTCGCCCTCGCAGACGACGCAGCGGATCTCCATCTCCAAAGCATGGGCCCGTTGTTCCTGGCGTGGATCAAGGGCGGGGGGGCTCGCCGCGAGGGCTGCGGCGACGAACAGGCCGGCGGCGCTCATGGCGAGACCGTTCGGCGGTTGCGCACCGCCGATACCAGTGCGAGGGCTGATCCAAGGGCTATCAGCAAGGCGCCGCCAAAGACAAAGTTGATCAGCGGATTGAAGTAAAAGCGCATGCTCCAGCGCGTCGGGCCTTCGCCCTGCGGCAGCGTTTCGCCGAACGCGACGTAGAGATCGCCGCGCAGCGTGGACGTGATCGCGACCTCCCCCGTCGGCTGGTTCGCGGCGGGGTAGAAGCGACGTTCCGGCATCAGCAGTCTCGGCCCGCCGGGGCCTTCAAGGCGCAGCACGGCGCGATCGATGTAGAAGTTGGGGCCCTCATCGGCCTCCACCCGTTCAAGCGTGATGCGGGCGCCCTGAAACACGACCGTATCGCCGACCGCCATCGGGCTCATCTGCTCGCGCCGGAAGCCGAGTTCCACGCAGGCGCCGATCGCCAGAAGGCCGAGCCCGGCATGGGCGATCGCCGCGCCGTGCACGCGCAACGGCAGGCGCGCCAGCGCCTGCGGCTTGAAGTTGCGTCCGCCGGCGCGCACACCCAGATCGGTGACGGCCCCCGCGACCAGCCACACCCCGACCCCGACGCCGATCACCGGTCCTATCGCGGCGTCCGGCTGCAGGCTGACCCAAACCGCAACCGCGACGGCGGCGAGGGCCGCGACCCACAGCCGGCGCGCCACCGGGGTCAAAGCAGCCCGACGCCACGCCGACAGAGTGGCGGCCGGGATCAGCAGCATGACGGCGGCCATCAGCGGGGCGAAGGTCAGATTGAAGTATGGTGGTCCGACCGAGACAGCGGCCCCGAACACATATTCTGCAAACAGAGGATAGAGCGTGCCGACGAGAACCGTGGCGCAGGAGACGGTCAAGGCGAGATTGTTCACGACGAGCGCTGACTCGCGGGAGAGAAGATCGAATTCCGCGTCATCTGCCGCCTTGGGCGCTCTCCAGGCGTAGAGCGCGAGACCGCCAATGCCGGCGGCGGCGACCATGGCCAGAATGGCCGCACCCCGGGTCGGGTCGACGGCGAAGGCGTGAACCGAGGTCAAGATCCCGGAACGCACCAGGAAGGCGCCCAGCAAACACAGCGTGAAGGTGATGATGGCGAGGAGCGCAGTCCAGGCGGCAAGCCCGCCGCGGCGTGCCGTCACGATGGAGGAATGCACCAGCGCAGCCCCGGCAAGCCAGGGCATGAAGCTGGCGTTTTCCACCGGGTCCCAGAACCAGTAGCCGCCCCAGCCCAGTTCGTAATAGGCCCAGTAGGAGCCCAGCGTAATGCCCACGGTCAGGAAGCACCAGGCCGCAATCGCCCATGGCCGCGCGGCGCGCGCCCATTCGCGCCCAGCACCCTCGCCGAGCAGGCCGGCGATGGCGAACGCAAAGACCACGGAGAAACCGACATACCCCAGGTACAAAAATGGCGGATGCAGCGCGAGCGCAGGATCTTGCAGGAGAGGATTGAGGTCAGCCCCCTGCAGTGGCGGCTCGGCAATCCGCAGGAACGGGTTGGAAGCAAACAACAGGTAGGCAAGAGAGGCAGCGGTGACGATGCCCATCACGGCGATCATGCGGGCGCGCAGCGCCGGCTCAAGATGCTGCGAAAAGCGCGCCGCCGCGGCGGCGAAACCGGTCGCGATCAGGCACCACAACAGCATTGAGCCCTCATGGTTGCCCCAGGTTCCAGCGATCCGATAGAGGAGCGGCTTGTCGGTGTGGCTGTTGGCGACGACGTTGACGAGCGAGAAGTCGGATCGGACGTAGGCGGCGACCAGGCACCCGAACGCCAGAGCACAGGCGGCAAGCGCGCCCGCGCTTGCCGTGCGCGCGCTGGCTGCAAGGGCTGGCCTGCCTGCGACCGCCGTGAAACTCAGTCCACACTGCGCGAGGGCGAGGGCGAAGGCGAGGATTGCGGCGAAGTGGCCGAGTTCAACGCTCATGAAGAGGGCTCACCGCCTTCGCGCCAGCGCCCAGCGTCTTTCAGCGCCTGCGCGACTTCCGGCGGCATGTAAGTTTCGTCGTGCTTGGCCAGCACCCGCGCGGCCTTGAAGCCGCCGGTCGGCGTAAAAGCTCCTTCCGCAACGACGCCCTGGCCTTCCCGGAAGAGATCCGGCGGTGCGCCAGCGTATTCCACAGGAATGCTGACCACATTGTCCGTCACTCGGAAGGCGATCCCGCCAGTCGCCGGGGTCGACACGCTGCCCGGTTCGACGAGGCCGCCGAGGCGGATGTTCTGGCCAGCCGGAACCTGTTTTTCGCGCGCCTCTGAGGGACCGTAGAAGAAGACGACCTGATCGCGCAGAGCCGTCATCGCCAGCAGACCGGCGATGGCGATGAGCGGAACCGACACGCCGATGAAGAGAAGCCGTCGTGTGCGCGGCCGCATGATCACATCCCCGTTAGCCGAGCGGCGCCTGGGCAGGGGGGCGTCGCCTCGGCAGGCTAAACTAGTGGCGCCGGTGCGCGGCGCCAGTCACTCTTTCGCGCGTCATGGCGCCTCAGCCGAACCGCCGGTCGGCTGCGCTGCGCTGAGCGCGCCTTCGAGCGCGGCAATCATGCGCCCGACCCGCTCACGCCGGTCGCCAGCCGGCAGCGCCGCCTGGCCTTGCTTGAGCGCATCGACCGCAGGCCGGCTTGGCCCGCCATTGACCAGCATCAGCGTCTGCCCGAGCAGGATCCAGGCGTCGGCGCTTTTCGGATCGCGCCGCACGGCCGATTGCAGGGCGCGCACCGCATCAGGGTAGCGTTCGGCGCGCAGCATGACCTGCGCCAGGATGATGTGGGGCGTCGGGTCGGCGGGATCATCCTTGGCGCGCCGTTCCAGCAGGACGACGAGTTCTGTGTCGCTCAATCTTTCAAGCGCGCCCGGCCCCGCCGCGATCAGCGACTGGTAGCGCGATTCAAATGCTGTGTCGGGCGCGCCTGGCTTGCCGATCGCGAGATAAATGGCGATTGCGAGCAGCGGGGCGCCGAGCGCTGCGACGATGATCACAGGCGAGAGCGGACCGGCCGCCGCCTGCCGGGCGCGCGCCAGCAGCGAGGCTGCAAGAGCTGTGCAGAGCAAAGCCACGACCGCCCAGAACGCCGTAAGTTCCCACCACGCCATGGTCATCCTGTTCCCGCCGCAGGGGCGTTCCTGTTCATGCGACGGCGGGCAGGCGCAGCACCGCCTTCAGACCGCCGAGGGCGCTCTCGTCGAGCACCAGCATCCCGCCATAGGCGCGCGCAAGGTCATCAACGATCGCAAGGCCAAGGCCGGAGCCGCTTTCCGTCTCATCCAGCCGCAACCCCCGCTTCAACGCCGCGGGCCGTTGTTCTGCAGATATGCCTGGACCGTCATCTTCGACAACCACTTCAAGCTGCGGGTCTTCGCCCGGCGCGCGCAGGATGCGCGCCTCAACCAGACCGCCACCATATTTGCAGGCATTTTCCAGGAGGTTGCCGATCATTTCCTCCAGATCCTGACGCTCGCCTCGGAACTCCGCCGCAACGCAGTCCTCGACACGCACTTGCACCCCCTCCGAGGCGTAAAGACGCCCGAGGGTGCGGGCGAGGTCGTTGAGAACGCTCACGGCCGGGGTGCTGGCGCCGAGCGCCTCGGCGCGGGCGGCTGCGGCTGCACGCGTCAGATAGTGTTCGACGGCGCGCCGCATCGCCTCCGCCTGTCGGCGCACCACGGCGGGAAAGCCCGTCTCGCTGGGCGGGGCTTCGTTCATCAGAACCGAGATCGGCGTCTTCAAAGCATGGGCAAGATTGCCGACATGGGCGCGGGCGCGCTCCACGACATCGCGCGAATGATCCAGCAGCTGGTTCAATTCCTGCGCCAGGGCGGCGACCTCAAGAGGGTAGACCCCCTCCAGACGCGCCCGCTGGCCGCGCCGGATGGCGGCCACATCGGCTTCCATCCGGCGCAGCGGGGCCAGACCGACCCGAACCTGGAGCGCGACGGCCACCGCCAGGCCGCAGCCAAGAACCGCAAGAGCGATGGTGAGCAGTGTGTTGAAGCGACGCGCCGCCTCAAGGGCTGGCGTGATGTCTGCAGCGGCGATGACGATCACCGCCGTGTCGCGGTCGGGCAGGCGCACGGCGATGGCGCGCAACCGGACCGGCTCGTCATTCGGACCCAGCCCCTGGTCGCTGACAGCCTGACCCGGCGTTGCGAGAACGGCGCTGCGGGCGTCGCGGCTCAACGGCAGGCTGGCGTCCCACACCGAGCGCGATTGTGCGAGCACGTCTGCAGCAGGGTCGCCAACCGCCCCGACAACCGCCCAGTAGCGCCCTGACAGCGCGCGCGCGAACCGCGGATCGTTGGGCTGGCTGGTGACCGAGACGGCGCCGCCGGCGTCGGCGGCAAGGCCTGCAAGAACGGTCTCGGCGACCACATCGAGGTCCTGGTCGAGTGACTTCAAAGCCGCATCACGATAGAGAGCGGCCAGCACGAAGCCGCCGACGAGCAGCATGGCGGCAATCCACACCACCGCAGCGCCGACCAGGCGGGAAGCAAGAGACCCTTGTGTGCGCACCCTTGCTTTCTAAGCGGTTTCGGCCGGATCGACCAAGCGGTAGCCGAGGCCGCGTTCGGTCTGGATGCGGTCTGGCCCGACCTTCTTGCGCAGCCGGCCGACGAACACTTCGATTGTGTTGGAATCGCGGTCAAAGTCCTGATCGTAGATGTGTTCAATCAGCTCAGAACGCGGCACGACCCTGCCCTGGTGATGCATCAGATAGGCGAGCACTTTGTATTCGTGGGCGGTGAGTTTGATGGCGCGCCCCGCGACGGAGGCGCGCGCTGCGCGCGTGTCGACGCTCAATTCGCCGCAGGTGAGGGCTGCTGTAGCGTGACCCGAGGCGCGCCGGAGCAAAGCGCGCAGTCGCGCCAGCAGTTCCTCGATGTGGAAGGGCTTTGTGAGATAATCATCCGCACCAGCGTCGAACCCGGCGACCTTCTCGCTCCAGCGGTCGCGGGCTGTCAGGATCAGAACGGGCATCACGCGGCCTGCAGCGCGCCAGCGTTCCAGCACGCTCACGCCGTCAATCTTTGGCAACCCGAGGTCCAGCACTACGGCGTCATAGGGCTCGGTGTCGCCCAGAAAGAGGCCCTCCTCGCCGTCCGGCGCAACATCCACCGCATATCCTGTGTCGGTCAGCGCCTTATGCAATTGCCGGCGCAGATCGGGATCATCCTCAACGATCAGTATACGCATATCACCCCCGCCGCGCCAGAATGGCCCCGGTTTCAGCGTCAATGACGAAGTCGATGCGCTGTCCGACTGCGCTCAGCCATTGCACCTCATACACAGCCGACTGGCCTGGGCCGCGGCTGACAAGCTGCGCGTCGAGCAATTTCCCGCCCTCCCGGGCTTCGATCTGGCGAATGACCTGGCGCAGCGGAATGTGTTGCCCCTGGCGCACGGCGTCAGATGCTTCACCCGGCGAGAAGCTTGATCCAAACGGCGGGCGCGCCTGGGCCACTGCGTCGCCGACCGGCAGAAGCGCAGCACAGACAGCAACCTGGAGCAAACGATTGATCATGGTTTGATTCTTAGCCTCCGGCCGCTGAATACACTCTGAACACGGCCCGGGCGAAACCACGCCGGACGACCATCCGCCCTTCAGGCGCATACGCCGGCAGACGGGAGGTTCGCGCGGCGTGGGCCCATATCACGCAGGTGCGTCCTCTTCATGCCCGCGATCAGCAGATCATCGCCCTGCAAAAGCCGCCGCTGGCGACGGGTGAGGATTCGGGCCATTGCAGCATGAGGGCCATTCCAGCATCAGGGTCATTCGGGATCAGGGCCATTCGGACTCAGGGCCGTTCGGACTCAGGGCCGTTCTGGCGTCACATCACGCTTGGCCCAGGTTCTCAAAAAGGCCTTCAGGGCGTCGTCAGGCTGATCCGGCAGCACGATCAGCAGCCGCACGAAGAGGTCCCCACGGGCGCCATTGGCGCTCGCCACACCCTTGTTCCGTAACCGCAGGGTCATGCCGGAACTGGATCCTGCAGGGATGGTGAGCGCCACCGCGCCGGTCGGAGTTTGCGCCTGCACCTTCGCGCCTTCGACTGCTTCGGCAAGCGAAATGGGGAGATCGAGGAACAGATCGTCGCCCTCGCGGCGCAAGGAAGGATGCACCTTGACCTGAACCTCGATCAGCGCATCGCCCGGGGGCCCGCCCCCGACGCCGGGCGCGCCCTGCCCCTTCAATCGCAAGACCTGACCGCTCTCGACGCCGGGCGGTATGGCCACCTCCACGGTGCGGCCGTCACTCAGCGGGACGCGCCGTCTGGCGCCGTTTACGGCATCAAGAAAATCGACATCGAGTTTGAACCGGAGATCCGCGCCGCGGGCGCGCCATGCCCGGCGCCCGCGCGGATCGGCGCCGAAAGGCCCGCCGCCGGCATTCTGGTTGAAGAACTGGTCAAACAGGTCGGAAAAGTCTTGCCCCGGTTCGAACGGAGCGCCGCCCCGCGGGTCGGGGCGGCCTGCAAACCCACGCTCATTGCCGTCGCCATCGATCTCGCCGCGATCGAAGCGCGCGCGTTTGACCGGGTCGGACAACAATTCATAGGCAGCCGAGGCGCGCTTGAACCGGTCTTCCGCCGCCTTGTCGCCGGGACGCACGTCCGGGTGCAGCTCCTTGGCGAGCTTCCTGTAGGCTTTCCGGATCTCGTCCGGGGCGGCGCTCTTCCCCACCCCGAGGACGGCATAGGGATCCCAACTCACGCAGCGGCCTCCCCGGCCCTATCGACTCTCAGTCACACCATTTCACGCGCACGCGCCCGCGCCAAGACCACGCGCACGCGCCCTGGACATGCAAGCCCGCGGCCGCATAGCGCAGTGCCCTCGCCATGCGGAGAGCCTTTGCCGGGCGCCCTGGGTCGGCGGACTGCCCGCTGCGCCGCGGCTTCCCGCCAGACCGTCGCCGGATAAGGATAGGCAGGTCAGCCGGACTTCTCGGCGTCTGCAGCAGGATGTTGCGGCGCCGGCGTCTCGGGCGGGGCGGCGTTCGGCAGCAGGCCCCAACGCTCCATGCGGCGCAAGCCAGCGTCAAGCGCCGCCATGGTTTTTGCCAGACCGCCATCCTCATCCGCGCGCCAGCCTTCCTGGGCCAGGGCCAGGGCATGGGCGAAAGCCGCCGCGCGCGCGGCGCCGCTGAACCCCGAGGCGTTTATCCCGCATGCCGCGAGCAGCCAGGCGGCGGTGCGCAAGCGCCGCGCGCCACGTTGCAGCTGATGGTCGACGTCATGCTCAATTCCCGCCTCAAGCGCACGGTGCGCCGGCCGACGCGCCTCCATTGCATCGAACCGGGCCATCACAGCTTCGAACAGCCGATCCCGCGGCGACAGGGCCGGATCAACCCTGGCGGTCGCCGCACGGTCCAGGCCCTGATCGATCCAGGCCAGCACGCGCTCCACGCCGCGGGCTGGGTAGAAATCAGCGAGCTTCAGCCCGGCCGCCGCAGCCACTGCGGGCAGGCTAAGCCCGCTCCATCCTTGGGTTTCCAGGATTTTCAGGGCTGCTTCAGCGGTTTTCGCACGTTGGGTCTCACTCAGCGCCATTGTGATCATGTGGGGAGCAAGCCGCGCATCGCAAGGGCCGCGCGCGGCCGTTCACACGCCCCAGGCGTGCAGCGGACGAAAGACCCGTTTGGCGAACCGCCAGCGCCCATCGGCGCAGCGCACATAGGCGTCGTCATAGGCATTGGTCATCCGCCGTTCGCCCTGCGGACCAACAACCACCTCCAGGAGATAAACCCGCGCCGCGGCGTGGTCGCCGTCGACAGTGATCGGCCCGGGCTGGACCATCATTGACGCGAAGGTCAGCGGCCCCATGAGCATTTCGACCAGGGCGCGCACCTCGGCGCGCCCGGTGCGCTGAAACTGCAGGATCTCCCATTCTGCATCCTGCGCCCAGCAGTCTGCCCATTGGTCGAAGTCGCGCCGGAACACCGCGTCAGCATAGCGCTCGAGAAGTTCCCGGATGGCGGCCCGGTCAGCCGCAGCGGCCCGCTCGGCCTCGGAAACAGTCTTGGTGCGTGTGGAGGCGATGTCTGTCATGACGGTATCCTGACCAAATTGGCCGCAATCGAGGGGGCCTGCGGCGGTGCCCCGATCACGTTGGCTGCAGAGGGGCGCCCGCTGGCCCCGCGGAGGCAAGCCTGTCAGCCCCCCGAAGGCAACCCCCACCAAAGCGCGCCCCGCGTCAGAGTAGTTGTCGCCTTTCTAGAACTCTTCAATGGGCGCGCGCAGGAAAAGACGCGATGGCCAGAGACGGACAGGCATTCAAGACCGCGTGTGGCGGCGCGGCTTCTGGCGCCCAACACTTCCTTCATTGAGCAAGTCTCCCGCGAGGTCGGCGTTTCGGCCGACACCTCGGAACGATGGCGGCGCCCCAGGTCGAGAGCCAGAGTTATGCCCGCAAGATCGCGCGGCCTGGCGGTCAGGCGCCACCCAGGCTCTGGCCCAGCCTGCAGAGCAGCGCGCAAGCCCTCAGGCGCCAGCCTCCACACAGCGGCGCATTTAGCAGCCCGAACGCGAGTTACGCCGAAAGGACCCGGCTCTGGCCGTTATGGCCGCGCTCTTGGCGCTTTCGAGAAAGCTCGGGGCGATCTTCCAAAAGGGCAAGCCAAAAGGGCGAGGACAAATGATCGGACGGGAAGATCGCCTACGACCAGCCCAATGGATCGATGTGGCGCGCCGTGACAATGCAAGGGTGCACTTGGCGTATGAGGGTGTTGAGATTGACATGGGCACGCGTCAGCGCTGGAAAGCCCAAGATGGCCCTCAGCGCCGCGCGCCGCCGGGCGCGAAAATTGGCGATCTGCGGGAAAAGGGGCGTCATGGCGGCGCGGCATCTGAGGCGGTGGTGCTCAACGGGCGTTCCAAGGACCACGCCATGTCGCAAGCAAAGCATCAAAGTGCGGCGCGAGCTTGGGCAATTCCAGCATGGCGATGTCCCAGACGTTGATCCAGTTCAGCCCGCTATCGCCATGGGCAATCCGGTTACGGGTTGCGATGATCTGCGCCCATGGAACATGCGGCGCGGACGCGCGGACGGCTTCGGGCAAGCGGCGCGCGGCTTCACACAAAGCGAGCAACCGCATTGCCACGCAATCGCGCAAAACAACGCTGGCAGCAAAAGCAGCGCGATCCTGGCCAGACGTCCGATCAGCAACGCGCTTGAGCGCGTCAGCCATTTCAATTCAGTCCGAACACAGATCATTGCCCGGAATCGATCAGATCACGCTCGACGCTCGCCCGGATAGTGCGGTTCATAGTGTCGAGGCTGGCGATGTCGGCTGGCCGCCCGACTATTTCGGAAAGCTCTTTTTCCAGGTCGAAGAAACGGAAACCCGAACCGGCATCGGGAATGATCGCCGCGATCAAATCCACATCGCTGTCCGGGCCCGCGTCATTGCGCGCGAACGAGCCAAATAGGCCAAGGCGCGTCACGCCATAGCGGGCGCGCAGGCGGGCGAGGACGTCGTCGCGGGTCAGAGGTCCAGAGCTTTGCATGACACATATATGTGCGGCGCGAGGGCCAGCGCACCGGCAGCAACCAGCCGAACGGCTTCGCCAATCCTGATGCGATCAGGGTCATGACGACCGCAGCAACGTCTTTTTCCATCGTGAACAGCGTCCGAACCTGACCCTGGGCGGCCCCCCGCCCCGACGAGGCATACGCGCGATGAGGCGCCGAGCCTGATCCGGGGCGCCCCGGATCAGGCTGAGCGCAAAGTCCAGCGCGCGGCCTGAAAACCAACACCCGATACCGGATTGTCCAAGCCGCAAACCTGTCCGACGAATGGGGGCGAGCTCACTTGGGGCGGGCGGCGCCGATGCGGTGGTCGGGGCATGCCCCAGCAGTCAGTCTCGCTGACCGCTTGGGTCAAAGCAACAACCCGATGGCCGGCGATCGAGCGCGGGCCCTTCGGGTTTGCCGCTCCTTTCAAGCAGATGACGTCGTTAAGTTTTCCGTTTGGGCGCCAGCTTTGGTGAGCCAAGGCCATCGGCTATCGCCCAGAGCCACAGCACTGCGCCAGGCGTCGCATTCCACGCTTCTCCCCATTGCCCGGCGTAGTAAGCGGCTTCGTCTTCGCCGCCCATTGTGATGTAATCATAACCCTGCTTTTTGGGTTTCGCGGCGCCGGCGAGCACGGCAGGCACGTGCCGGTTTGAGACCATCGCTTCGGCGGCAAGCGCGTTGGCCTCTGCGCAATCACCGCCTTTTCGGAACGCCAGGAGCGTGCGGCTGTAGAGCCAATCTGCGCTGCCGTCGTCTTTAAACTTCTTGAACAGCGCGCCGAGTCCGACGATGTCGGCCTGCTTCATCAGGGCGGCGGCCGGCAGATAGCGGATGCCCTGGTTATCGTTTGGGTTCAGCTTCAGCATGTCGCGGTAATGCGCGATTGCGCCCTTCCAATCGCCCAGCTGGGCCAGCGTGGCGGCGAGGCCGGCGCGGGCGCGCATATAGGGGCGGGGTTCGTGTAAGCCCCAGAAGCGGCCGCGATACTCTTTGAAGCCTTCGGGCCCCTACTGGCCTCGCCTGACTGGATCAGAAATTGCGTGCGTCGGTTGCGTGCGGAGGAGGTTCGGCCAGGGGCTGTGTTTGGGAGCCGGATCATTCGATCGCTGGCAGGACGCCCCGATGGACCGTTCAAGCGTTGAGCGTGAACGCCTGTTCGCAAGCCTCTGGCGAGGGTCTGGAGAGCGGCATGCCGGCGTCATCGGCCCTGCCGACCGCTGCGGGCCGCTGCGGGATTTCCGGACCCGTCTCTTCTTGCCGGTCGAGCGCACGAGTTGGCAGCCGATGGCGCCGCCACACAACACGGGGCTTTTTCGGCCCGCCATCATGAGATGTCCCGCGATCATGAGATGTCATAGAGTTTTCCCAGCTGATCGCGCAGCACGCGCCGGCTGACTTCGCTCACCGCACCGGGCGCCAGATCGCCGAGCTGCAAGGGCCCATATGCAACGCGGATCAGTCGGTTGACCTTCATCCCAAGCGCTTCGAAGACCCGGCGCACCTCGCGGTTCTTGCCCTCTTTCAGGCTGACGGAGATCCAGGCGTTGGCGCCTTGCTGACGCTCGAAGGAGGCTTCAATCGGGCCATAGCGCATGCCGTCCACTGTCAGCCCTTGCTTCAGACGTTCGAGTTCCTCCTGCGTGACCCGGCCAAACGCTCGCACGCGATATCGGCGCGTCCAGCCCGTTGACGGAAGCTCCAATACGCGGGCAAGCCCGCCATCATTGGTCAGCAAAAGGAGGCCTTCACTGGTAAGATCGAGCCGTCCGACTGACACCACCCGCGGCAACTCCGCGGGCAGATGTGCGAACACAGTCTTCCGGCCTTGCGGGTCTTTGTGACTGGTGACGAGGCCCGCCGGCTTGTGGTAGCGCCACAGTCGGGTGGCTTCTTTCGCCGCAACCGGTCTGCCGTCGACGCGAATATCATCGCCGGCGGCGACCTTCACCATCGGACTGTCAAGACGACAGCCGTTCAGGCTGATCCGGCCGTCTGCGATTAACTTTTCGACGTCGCGCCGCGAAGCGACGCCGACGCGGGCGAGAAATTTGGCGATGCGTTCGCCATGCGCCCAGGCGGGATCCAGGATGGGCGGGGATGCTGGAGCAGGCTTGCGCGGCGCGTTCATAGCGCCTTTGTAGACTGCGCGAGGCCGACGGGAAACGGGAGCCGCCATGGACGCAGGGACAGCCGAACGGGACGCTGCAATGATGCGCAGGGCTCTGACGCGCGCGCGCGAAGCAGCGGAGGCTGGCGAGACGCCGGTCGGCTGTGTGATTGCCGACACCGCGGGCCAGATTGTTGCTGAAGCCGGCAATGCCCCGATCGCCACCTGCGATCCGACTGGCCACGCGGAGATCAGGGCGTTGCGTGCGGCGGGTCTGGCGCTCGGCAACTATCGCCTGGCAAAGGATCTGACGCTGTATGTGACACTGGAACCCTGCGCGATGTGCGCCGGCGCCATCAGCCATGCCCGCATCGCGCGGATTGTCTACGCAGCTGACGACCCGAAGGGCGGCGCCGTCGCCCATGGTCCGCGCTTCTTTGAACAACCGACCTGTCATTGGCGCCCCGCCGTCGTACAGGGTCTGTGTGCGCTCGAGGCCGGCCAACTGCTGCGCGCGTTCTTCGCGGTGCGGCGACGCTGAGACGCGCCCCGCCAGAGACCAAAGGCCGGCATGGCGGCGATGGGGGCGCCTGGGTGCATTGCCGGGGACCGGGTGCGCGCCTACCTTAGGGACATGACTTACAGGGTGCGCCGCGCCGAAATGCCTGACGCCGTTGATATTGCGGGCGTTCACGTCCGCAGCTGGCGTGAGACCTATCAGGGCCTGCTGCCCGCGAGGTTTCTCGACGGCATGACCATGGGACGCGAGTTTGCATTCTGGCGGGCGCTTCTGCACCGTCATCTGGTGGAACTCGACGAAGCGGCCTTCGTGGCTGAGGCCGAGGCGGACGCAGTCGGGTTTGGCGCCTGCGGCCAGGCGCGCGACCGCGCGGCAGCCTGGGATGGCGAGATCTCAATGGTCTACGTCTTGCGGGCGCATCAGCATTCCGGGCTCGGGCGGGCGCTCATGGGGCTGATGGCGGACTTCCTGATCACCCGCGGTTTTTTCAGCGCCGGCCTGTGGGTGGTGGAGGGCAATTCCCGGGCGCGCGCATTCTATGAGCATCTTGGAGGCAAGATGGCCGGCCGGCGCACGGAGCGCATGCGCGGCGCCGATGTCGCCACAACAGCCTATGTGTTTGAAGATCTCTCCAGGCTCTCTGGACGATTGCTCGCGCAATTCTAAGTCGCCGGCGCCCGTCGCAGAGCGCGTCCGGCGATCACATCGAGTTTCGCCATCAGCGCTGGGTCACGCGCGTGCACCGACGTGATCAAGGCAGTGTCCAGACAAGTGTCGATTGGACTTGGCGTGCGCTCGCGGGTTGCAAGCTGAGCGCACAAATGCCTGATCAGACCCTGGGCGAGCCTCGTGTTGGCATGCATCACGTCCAGGATCTCGCTCACCTCGACCGAGGCCGCGTCGGTGCGCCAGCAGTCGTAGTCGGTCACCATCGCGATGGTTGCGTAGGGCAATTCAGCCTCGCGCGCGAGTTTCGCCTCAGGCATGTTGGTCATGCCGATCACGTCGCAGCCCCAGGCACGATACAGACGGCTTTCGGCGCGCGACGAAAACTGCGGGCCCTCCATGGCCAGATAGGTTCCCCCAAGCGTTACGGCGGCGCCGGCGGCAAGACCTGCGTCCGCGGCAAGTTTCTGCAGCCGCGGGCAGACCGGGGAAGCCATTGACACATGGGCCACCAGCCCCTCGCCGAAAAAGCTATTCTCACGGGCGACCGTGCGATCAATAAATTGATCCACCGCCACAAAAGCGCCCGGCGCCAGGTCTTCGCGTAACGATCCGCAGGCGGAGATGGACAGAATGTCGGTTGCGCCCAGTCGCTTGAGGGCGTCGATGTTCGCCCGGTAATTGACCTGGCTTGGCGCGATGCGATGCCCCCGTGCGTGACGCGGCAGGAACATCACCCTGCAGCCCTCCAGGACGCCGTCGAAGATCTGGTCGGACGCTGCGCCCCATGGGGTCGCGACATCACGCCAGTGACCGGACATGCCTGACACCTCGTACAGACCTGAGCCGCCGATCACGCCCAACACATAGCCTGCCATGGCTGCGGTTCCTTTGCGGTTGTTATGGCCCCGCCGAACCACTGGCAGGGCGCGCCTTCTCGATCGCCTCGACGAGATCCTGACGCGGACCGTGAAACTTGTCCTGGGATGTGATGGCCGTTGACGCAAAGACGAAGACATTGTCGCGGGCCGGCTCATAGGCTGACCACGCTGCACCGCCGCACGCGGGCGCGCCGGTCGTGGCGAAAGCGATCCAGCAGGCCTGCACTGTCTCGGCCATCATGCGGTCTTCATCACGCAACAGAGCGAATGAAAACGGGTACTTCCAGGCCGTATCGAACACGAAGGGAATTTCAAACCCGTGCGGCACGCCGGGCATGCGCGCGCGCAGGAACTGCGGCAGGTAGTCGAAGTGATAAAGAAATGTCGGCGCATCGCGGCTGGCGGCGCGCGCCACATCCCGCGCCGGAGCGACGAAGGTGTAGTCGGCATAGTAGTCCCGCGCCAGTGCTGCATCATCAGTGCTGGCGTAAACTTGGCGAAGCTCGGCGAGCCGGTCGCCTGCGCGTGCGAGAACCCTTTCCGGAGCAAGACCGTAGGCTGCTTGCAGCGATCCTTCGTCGCTGTTGGCGCCGATGAGCAAGGGAACCTTGGCCCACAGCCCTGTTGCGATCGTCTGCGCGGGCGCCCCTGGCGCCGTCTCAGGATCGACGATCGGCCCTGATCCGCTGGTCCAGGCCTTGGCGAGTTCCAGGGCGGGCAGGGCTTTCAGGGTCGCAAGGTCTTGTTTGCTGGCGGGCACGCCCAACTGCTCGATCACGGCGACGGCCTGGGCGGCCGCCTGGGCGCGTTCGGCCGGTTTCCACCAGCCCCCGCCGGACTGAACGGCCGCCTTTGCGAACAATCCCCGCGCCGCCGGTGCGGTCACCAGTTGGAGCACGCTTGCCCCGCCGGCACTCTCACCAAAGATGGTGACATTGGCTGGATCGCCGCCGAACGCGGCGATATTGCTGTGCACCCAACGCAAGGCGGCGATCTGGTCGAGAAGTCCGAAGTTCACGGCCGCAGTTTCGCCAAGCGCCGGATGCGCGAAGAAGCCGAGCGGCCCCAGGCGATAGTTGATGCTCACAAGGACCACGCCGCGCGCGGCGAACCGGCTCCCGTCGTAATAAGGAATGGAGCTTGCCTGAGAGCGAAAGCTCCCGCCGTGGATCCACACCATCACGGGATGAGGGCCTGGCGAGACTGGCGCCCAAACGTTCAAATAAAGGCAGTCTTCGCTGGTCTTGCCGACGCCCGTGCGTGGGCCGTTGCGGATGTCAGGCTGGGTGCATGGGGCGGCGAAGTCGCGGGCTGGGCGAACGGCAGTCCAGACTGGCGCAGGCTGAGGCGGCGACCAGCGCTGCGCCACGGCGTAGGGAATACCTTTGAATGCGATCACCTCGCCGTCCGGGGCGCCCTGCAAAGGGCCGGCGGGCGGCCGCACGTGTTCTGTCAGTTGCGCTGTGGCGGGGGACGGCCAGGCCGCGAGAGCCACACAAAGAGCCGCCGTGATATGTTTGACCACCCTCATCTGCTCTCCAATGCCTGCCAGGCGATTGTGGTTGGACCCGCATGCCGCTGCATGCAAGATCTGATCGCATGCCGGCAAAGGTGAAGGAAGCGTCCGGTCAAGCAGGCCGCAGCGCGGGCGCAAGCGCGCCATCAGGCCAGCGACGACCGGTTTCGCCAGACGCAGACGGCCGGGCAAGGCCGCCCAATCGCTCAGGCAGGACTTCCAGAGAAGCACCCAGGCAAAGGTGGGCCGAGCTCCGCAAACCGCGGCAGTCACCAAGGGTCAACGCGCGCCCGGGAAAGAGGCCTGCAGTGGCGCGCCGACCTTCCCGCACCGCCCGCTCTGGTTCAGGCGTTGCCGTCGCTGACCAGGCGAATGGCTTGGCGGATGTCGGAGATGGACTGCGGGGGCGGCGCGTCAGCCTGCCCAACTTCCTGAAGTCGGCGCAACTGCTCGAGATCCTTGCGGCGCAACTCATCGAGATAGGCGGACTCAGCCGGGGTCAGGGTGCGACGGGGCTTCGCCTTGCGCTGGGGCGAGTCGGCCGCCTGCTGGGCCGCGGCTTGCGCCTCAGCGGCCTCAGCTTCCGCTGCTGCCTCTTCGAGCTTGAGCGTCTTGCGCGACTTCCGGGCAAGCACCTGCTCTGCCTCGGCCTGCTCGCGCGCCTGCGAGCGGCGCGCCGCGGCGCCGACGCCGATCGCGGCGCAGTACGACCCAAACGCTTTCAGCATTTCGATCAGGATCGCGACGCCGACATGCAGCCACATTTCAACTTTCTTGGCCTCGACCCCGATCAGCAGGCCGAGTTCCACCGCGCGCGGGTGCGCCGCTGCAACGACTGGACCGGCGGCAGCGAGTGCGGCCAGTGCAGCGTCACGCTCGCGGATCAACTGCTCGCGTTCTTGTGACGCGGACTCCTGCGCAGCAGTCTGGGCTTCCATGATCTTCGAGCGGGCGGTCGGCGCATTGTCCGGCGCCCGGGCGAGTTCGTCGGCGAACAATCTGGCCTGAACGGAGGAGCGCTGCTCGAGCGTCTCAAGCGCGCGCTTGGCGTCGACCAGGCGGGTTTCGGCGGAGGCGCGCGCCTCGGATACAATCGCTGCCTGAGCGGCGCGTTCGCGCCCGACCATGGCCTGAAATCCCAGCGCCGTCGTAAAGCTCATGGCGAGCGCGGCCAGAAACACCACGAGGGCGACGAACCCACGAAGAAACTCTTTGCGCACGCAGGCCGCCACAACGACCGGGATCCCCGCCAGGACGATCAATTCCGCGCCAATCGCCGCAATCGCCAGCGTGGCTTTGGAAATCGGATCGGATGCGCCGTCGGTCCACACCACGAGAGAGGCTGCGATGGAGACCGCACACGCCGCAATCGCCGCCGCTATGAATGCGCCGCGCGCGATCCGAGCTTCAGAACCTGAGAACAGTGCCATGGTTAAAGAAAGCTACCGGCAAGTTTAACGGGCGGTTAAAGCGCGCCTTAAAAAGCGCCGTTTGCAGCCCCATAAAGCTCCAGCTGCGCGAACAAAAAAAGAACATTCGACGTCTGACGGCGGGGCTCGGCCTATTTTGGTTGCTCCGCGCGCGACAGCTTCCCTCTTCAAAGGCCGCAGCAGGCCCTCGCCCTGCAGCCCTTTGCCTGCCGATGCAGATGATTCACTGCGCTGCGCAGCCCTCCCCGCGCGCGCCCAAACGCCCGCCCACGGCGGGCGCAGATGGGCCACCGTGCGGCCGAACATGTCCGTACACGCGCCTATGTCGGTCGTCCCGGCCGGGCCATCGCCGTGACCGGCAGGCCCTGACCGGCAGGCCTTCATTGGCAGGCCTTCATCGACGGGCCTTCACTGGCAGTCTTGCGCGATGCGCCGCGGCCCGATGCGCTGCGGCCGATGCACTGTGCGCCGCACACGGGGCCGCGGGTCGCGGGCCCGGGAGCGCCGACCAAGCAGGCCTCACGGGCGTCGGATATCAGCGCCTGTATCAACGAATCGCCGCATCGCCTCCATTGCCGCATCGCTGGTTTTGAGAACCTCCGCGAAGTTGCG
>JBILMQ010000251.1:0-5402 GCA_044375455.1 Caulobacterales bacterium
GCGTGATCATCTCGTGTTCAAGATCCTGCGGGCGGAAGAACCGCTGCACGGACCCTATCCCGGCGGCCCGACCGATATCGTCGACGGCTTCATACATCTGTGCGCCAGCGATCAGCTCGCAGCCACACTGGGGGCTCATTTCAGCGACGCGAGCCGGGTCTGGGTGCTCGGATTTGATGCCGCAGAACTCGGACCGAGGCTGCGCTTCGAGCCGTCACGCGGGGGTGCGTTGTTTCCGCATCTCTATGGGGTCCTTCAACTTGATCTGGCCAGATCGCGCAACCTCCTCGAACGCGGGCAGGACGGCGTCTGGCCCGAGCTGACCGCATCATGAGTCCGGCTGACCTCGCCGCACGCGGATTGCGCCTGCTGGATCCGGAAGACGCGCACAATCTGGCGCTTCGCGCCTTGGCCCTGGGACTGGGCCCGCGTGCGGCGCCGGCAGGCGACGCGCTGCGCGTCGACCTCGCGGGACTGAGCCTGCCCAACCCAGTTGGCCTCGCAGCCGGGTTTGACAAGAACGCCGAGGCGCCAGACGCGATGCTGCGCGCCGGGTTCGGTTTCGTCGAATGCGGCACGGTAACGCCGCGCCCTCAGGCCGGCAATCCCCGCCCCCGCCTGTTCCGCCTTGTCCAGGATGGGGCGGTCATCAATCGCATGGGCTTCAACAACGCGGGCCTTGAAGCATTCGCACGCCGCCTGGAGACGCGCCTGGCGCGCGGTCACACAGGCATCGTCGGCGCCAATCTCGGCGCCAACAAAGACAGCGAGGACCGCAGCGGCGATTATGTGACGGGTCTGGACCGCCTGTGGGGGCTGGCCAGCTATTTCACCATCAATATCTCGTCGCCCAACACGCCGGGTCTGCGTGGTCTGCAGGATCGCGGCGCGCTGGAGGTCTTGTTGGACCGGGTCTGCGCCTGTCGGGCGATGAAGTCTGGTCGCGCGCCCCTCTTCCTCAAAGTGGCGCCGGATCTCGACGAGGCGCAAATCGCGGAGATCTCAGCGGTCACCCTGCAGTCGGGACTCGACGGCCTGATCGTGTCCAACACCACGACCGCGCGCCCGGCCAGCCTTGTCAGCGCGCACAGAACCGAGACCGGGGGGCTGTCCGGCAAACCACTGCTGGCGCCGTCCACCCGTGCGCTCAAGAGCTTCTCAGACCATCTGGAAGGCCGCCTGGCCCTGATCGGGGTTGGCGGAATCGCCTGCGCGCACGATGTGCGCGCCAAATTTGCAGCCGGCGCGCACGCCGTGCAGCTCTATTCGGCCCTGGCGCTGCAGGGACCGGGCTTGATAGGGCGCATCCTCCATGAGCTCGCCGAGCCGCAACAGGACAGAAAGTCTGTCAACGGAGAATCGGAAAGTATGCAGGCTGCGCGCCAAAGCTCAGCAAAGGACGCGTCCCCCTGAAGCCGGCGCACGCTTGGGCGCACGTGTCGTCCCACAGACCGCCAACTGCGGGCGGTCCCATCGGCTTCGGCCCTATTGGCTGCAGTCCGTGAACGATCCCTGGACCAGAGCGAACGCTCGGCCGCCAAGCCGCCCAGCGCGCAGCGCCGTACGGCGACCCCGCACTGTTAAAGCCCCGGTTGTGCGGGCCAAAACCGCGCCAATACCGCCTGGCCAAATCCCCCGGTCCCGGCGTCCTGTCAGCCCCCTGCGGGGCACAACGCGTCCAAAAGACGAAAAACCTCGTCAAAGCTAAGAGCCGCATGGGCAGGATATGCGCATACGGCGCGGACCACGCGGTCAGGATCGACCAGCATGGCGACGCGCGCCTCATCCGGCGGCCCGCCCAAACCCAGTGCGCGCGCGGCGCTGGCGTCGACATCCGCCAGGATCGGAAACTCCACGCTCACGTTATGTGCGGTCTCAATCGCAGCCAGCCAGTCAAGATGATGGGACAGGCTCCCGTTCGAGTGCGCGAGCACCTTGACCCGCCGGGCCGCGAACGCCGCCTCGAGGCGTGCGGCGGCGCCAAGCTGCATCTGACTGAGGGCCTCATGGGTGCTCGGGCAACCAAGCACCAGCACCCAATCAGCGTCGGCCCAGTGGGGAAAATGGATGCGCCCGAGGGTCGAATCCTGCTCAAAATCCGCGACATGCGCGCCGGGGAAAACGGCCATGACCAGAGCCCTGCCGCCCCTCCTCAGGGGGCCGGCGGCGGTCATATGCCAGAACCCCGATGCGCGCCAGCCGGTATGTCCTGGTTTGCGAGCGGAAAGCACGAACCATGCGTGGCGACCTCGACCATTTGCACCGGCTGGTGATCATGCGGCACGCCAAGGCCGAGCCGCGCAGCCTGGCTTCGCTCGATTACGATCGCGCCCTGGCGCCGCGCGGATGGCGCGATGCAGCGGAGATCGCGACACGCCTCGTCGACCTGGATGTGCGCCCGAACATCGTGCTTGTGTCGGCGGCGCAGCGCACCCGCCAGACGTGGCAGGCCGTCGCTGCGGCGTTCCCGGACGCGGCGCCTGTGTTTCTGGACAGCCTGTATGACGCGGCGGCGTCGCGCCTGCGCGCCGCGTGCGTGGAATACGGCGCGCCGCGCGGTACAGTCATGCTGGTCGCGCACAATCCCGGCGTTCACGACTTCGCCCTCGCCATGCTGCACGAAGGCGGCGGCGCTCATGATCCACCAGCGCGGGCGCTGGCCAGCGACATGCCAACCTCAGGCTGCGCCGTATTTGATCTGTCACCCGAACACGCCCCCCGGCTGGCGGCCTATTTCGCGCCACGCGATCATGGGTGAACAGCGCCGGGCAACGCCGGCGAGACGGGCAGCGCCTGCGGCAGGGCATCTTATGGACCAGTCCGCCGCCGCCGGCCCGATGCACCGCTGGCGCCCTGCAGGTCGTAGCGCATTGACCGTCGCCCCAGACAGACAAGTCACCTGTGGGATGCGCCCATGTCCATGCGTCGATCGGGACGCGCCTGTGAACATCGCGCGGGTGACAAGTGCGCCAGAAGGGGGGCAGGCTGATGGGATGGACTGAGACCGGGTTGGCCGCGCTGGGGTGCGTCGTGCTGTGGACCATCGCGCTTCTTGCCCGCCGCACGCGCGACCCCTTGAAGCCGAACCTGATCCCCGACCGGCTGCTTGAAATGATCGCCCTGGGCTGCCTCGTGGTCCTCGCCATTCATGCGTTGAACCTGGCCGGCGTCAAAACAGGCCAGGGAAGACCCGGGCCCTGAACCGAGGCGCCGGCCGGCGCTGCAGGGCGACGCCAGCGACGGCGCGCTGGGCGCGGCGACGCGAATGTCATCGCGCGCTCCCGCCCGCCCGGCCGAACCCCGCCCAAACGCCTCCACACGCCGCGCCATCCCCGGGGTCGCCATGCGGCTTGCCGCATGGGGTGGCCCGTACCTCCGTCTCCACCCCGACCTTCCCGGAACAAACCAGACACATCGTGTGCTAGGGAAACCGGACCCATCAAGTGAGGCTGACAGCGCCCGGGTCGGCCTTTGACGGCGGGCGCGAAGCGGGCGAACGTGCCGCAGGCGGGTCGCTGCGTGCCTTGCTTCGGCGCTGCACGTTCCCGTGAACCGCAGGCGCCCTTGTGTCACGCCATACCGGCGCGCGCAGGCGCGTCCAGTCGGAGGAAAGTCATGACGCATGCCGCAATCGCCCGCCAGCAGCCGCGCTGGGTGCGCGCTGTCAAAGCGCTGCGCGAGCGCAAAATGCTGGCGATGCTTCTGCTCGCTTTGGCGGCCGGCATTCCCTATGGCGCCGTGCTTGGAACACTCAATGCTTGGCTGACCGCCGAAGGCGTCAAACCGGCGCAAATCGGCATCTTGAATTTCATCATACTCGCCTACAGCTTCAAGTTGATCTGGGCGCCAGCTTTCCAGCAGGCCTGGTTTCCCCGCATCAGCGTCTTCGGCCTCGCAAGGCTTGGCCCGCGACGGGGCTGGCTGATGTCGATGCAACTGCTCATCGCCGTTCTGCTCGGCTTTCTTGCCCTCTCCCAGCCAGCCACACAGGTGGGCTATCTCGCGCTCGTCAGCGTTCTGATCGCCATCGCCTCCTCCGTTCACGACATCGTCCTCGACGCTTGGCGCATCGAGATCGCCGAGAGCGACGAGGACAAGGACCTGATGTCGGCGCTCTATCAGTTCGGCTATCGGCTGGCCGGGCTGTTTACCGGCCTTTTCGCCCTGCTGATGGCAGAGATCGTCGACTGGTCAGTGGTCTACATCATCATCGCCCTCGGCATGGCGCTCGCCTCAGTCGGCACGCTGGTCGCGCGCGAACCGAAGATGTGGGCAAAGGACGGCCCAGCTGCGGTCAAACCGCCATATGGCGAACCCCAAACTGGAAAGCCCCCCAATCGCGGGCCACCGCAGGAGCGACCCACCTTCGCTGCGGGGCTGTCGATGGGTGCGATCAAATGGGCCACGGGCCTTGTCGCGCTGGGATGGCTGATCGCGATTGCGATGATCGTCTCGTTCGTCGTCGCCTCCCTGACAACCGACCCGCCCCCCAGCGCCGCCAACTTCACCCGCATGCAGGCCCCGATCATCGTTCTCCTGGCCGTCGTCGCGCCGGGAGCGGCGGCTGCCTTTTTGCTGCGGCTCAATGCTCGGCCCGGGGCCGAAATCGCGCAGCTGCGCGGGCCTATCGACCGGGCGGCGTCAGCATTCTTCAGAACTGTGCTGGATCCCCTGATGGACCTGGTGCAACAGCTCAAATGGGCCGCCGTTCTCGTGATGGCGCTCGTGCTCATGTACCGCTTCGTCGATCTCATCTGGGGCGGCTTCGCGTTTCCTTTTTATCTTGGTGCGGAAAATGGCGCGCTTGGCCGCTCCAATGCCGATGTTGCGCTGGCCTCGAAGACGATCGGGGTGTTCATGACCATCGCCGGCGCGGCGATCGGCGGCGCAGCCCTCATCGCCTTCGGCCGCATGCCCTGCCTGTTCGCCGGGGCCGCCATCTCGGCGGCAACAAACCTTCTGTTCGCAGATCTCGCCGCCGGCGGCGCTGGCATGGACGCATTCCTGTCAGCGAGCGGTCTGTCGACCCTTTTCAGCGCCCTCCAGGTCGAACCGGGTCTGGCGCGCCTCATTGTGGCGATCGGCGGGGAAAACCTCGCCGGGGGTTTCGCCAGCGTCGCCTTCGTCGCCTATCTGACGGCCATGGTGAACCCGAAGTTCGCCGCGGTTCAGTACGCCCTGCTTGGATCGCTCACCATGCTCATCGGCTCACTCGGGCGCGCTGAACTCGGGGTCTATATCGAGCAGCACGGGTTCCACGACTTCTTCGTGCTGACGGCCTGGCTCGGAACCATCGCCGTCGTCCTGTGCGCGTTCGAATGGCTGCGCCACGCCTGGACTGCGCGCCGCACAGCCCAGATCCAAACCCAGATCCAAACCCAGATCCAAACCGAGCCCCAACC
>JBILMQ010000252.1:0-5379 GCA_044375455.1 Caulobacterales bacterium
TCCGAGAAACGCTCCGCGCACCCCTGACGACGCGCCCATTCATCAACCCGCAAGTGGCCGGCGGGTTTGGATGCGCCGCACGGTGCGGTCAGCAGAGTTCATAACCAGGGTCTCGGTAATCACGAACCCTGCCTGGAATTTCACGCCCGCGAGCAGGCTGCCATTGGTGACCCCGGTCGCCGCAAAAATGGCGTGCTGCGGCGCCAGGTCGTGAAGCTCATACCGGCGATCCAGATCGGCGATCCCAAGGCGGCGCGCGCGCGCGCGCTCATCCTCGCTGGCGAAGACCAGGCGCCCCTGAAACTGTCCGCCCACGCATTTCAGCGCCGCTGCCGCCAGAACCCCTTCCGGCGCTCCTCCGCGGCCAAGATAGATGTCGACCCCGGTCGCTGGATCGGCGGTGTTGATGACACCCGCCACATCGCCATCAGAAATGAGCAGCACCCGCGCGCCCACCCGACGCAGATCATCGATGATCTCCTTGTGGCGCGGGCGGTCCAGCACGCAGGCCGTGATCTGCGACACGTCGACCCCCTTCGCCGCAGCGAGAGCAGCCACGTTGGCCGATGGCTTTGCGTCGATGTCGACCAGTCCTGCCGCATAGCCGGGGCCGATCGCGAGCTTGTCCATGTAGGTATCGGGTGCGTTCAACAGTCCGCCCGCCGGCGCCACGGCGACGACGGCGAGCGCATTGGCCATGGCCTTGGCGGTGAGCGTGGTGCCTTCGAGGGGGTCAAGAGCGATCGCCACCTTCGGCCCGACGCCCCGACCGACCTTTTCCCCGATATAGAGCATCGGCGCCTCATCGCGTTCGCCCTCGCCGATGACGATCTCGCCATCGATGTCGAGACTGTTGAGCGCCGTGCGCATCGCATCAACAGCCACCTGGTCGGCGGCTTTTTCATCCCCGCGTCCGGCGAGTTTTGACGCTGCGATCGCGGCCATTTCGGTTACATATGCAAAGCCGGCGGACAGAGCGTCGCTTTGGCCCTCAAAGGTCATCATCGCAGTCTCTCTTAACAGTCACATCAACCAGGATCGTCTTCGATCCACATTACACACGGTCCGTCTACGACCATGTCATTACCAGCCAGGTCGGCCGCGGCGGCGCGCACGACGCTGTCTGGAACCGGATGGGTGGTCAAAACCACCGGCGCTCCGGTTGCATCGGAGACCGGCTTCTGCACCAGACTGTCGATCGAGACACCGTGGCGCGCCAAGGTGGCGGCAAGGGCTGCAATCGCCCCTGTGCGATCCTTCAGGCGGACCCGCAGATAGAAAGCACCGACCGGGTCGACCCGCCCGACGGGCGCCTGGGCGGAGGCGAGATCGCCGGCAAACACGTGCCGGCGCGCGCCCGCTGCAAGATCAAGAATGTCGGAGGCCACAGAGGCGGCAGTCGCAGCGCCGCCGGCTCCGGCGCCGATGAATGTCAGTCGTCCGCGATTGCGTCCGTCGACCACTACGGCATTGATCGGTCCGCCCACACCGGCGAGAGGGTGCGCGAGGGGACACAAGGAAGGCCGCACGCGTTGGTCGAGGACGCCATTCTCAAGCCGGGCGGAACCGACGAGCTTGATACGATAGCCCAATTCAGCAGCGTACTGGATATCGAGAGGCTCTATCTGTTCGATGCCTTCAACCGACACAGCATCGAAGGCCGGCGCGAGACGAAACGCAAGGGCGGCGAGCAGCGCAACTTTATGGCCGGCGTCGACCCCGCCCACGTCGAATGTCGGATCGGCTTCCGCGTAGCCCAGCCGTTGGGCGTCTGCCAGCACCTCGGCAAACCCGCGACCCGTGCGCTCCATTTCGGTGAGAATATAATTGCACGTGCCGTTGAGGATGCCATGCACGCTTTCGATTTCATCCCCGCGCATGCCTTCGCGCAGCGCCTTGATGATGGGAATACCGCCAGCCACCGCGGCCTCGTATCCGATATGCACGCCGTGCTGCTCGGCCAGCGCGGCGAGCGCCGCGCCATGTTCAGCCAGAAGCGCCTTGTTCGCCGTGACCACAGGCTTGCCGTTGGTGATTGCAACCTCGACGGCGCGTTTGGCCGGCCCATCAGCGCCGCCGATCAGCTCGACAAGCACATCGATGTCATTGCTGGCGGCAAGTTCAACCGGATCATCGAACCAACGGCAACAAGACAGATCGAGCGGGGGATTGCGTTTGCGGTTGCGCGCCGAGACGGCGACGATCTCGGCCTTGCCGGCGAAAGCATGTGCCCGATCGGCAGCCATCATGCGCACCAGTTCCGCCCCGACGCAGCCGAGCCCGGCGACCCCAAGACGCAGAGGTTTGGCGCGGGCGCTCACTCCGCCGCCTGCCCACGGCCAGGCTGGCGACCTTGAACGCCGGCCTGCTCGCCGTCCTGCGAACCGCTGGGCTCGGCCTCTGCCGGCGCAGCGTTCGACTGCAAGAACCGCTTCAGGTTGCGCGCCGCCTGACGGATGCGGTTCTCGTTTTCAACGAATGCCAGACGCACGAAACCGTCGCCATATTCGCCAAATCCGGCGCCAGGCGCGACGGCGATCTCAGCGCCCTCCATGAGCCGTTTGGCGAACTCCACTGATCCCAAATGACGGAACCCCACCGGGATCGGGGCCCAGGCGAACATAGATGCGGACGGGTTGGGCACGTCCCAGCCGGCCTTCGCGAAGCTTTCGACGAGCACGTCGCGGCGCGACTTGTAGGTCTGGCGCATCTCCGCAACGCACTCCTGCGGCCCGTTGAGCGCGGCTGCGGCGGCGACCTGGATCGGGGTATAGGCCCCGTAATCGAGATAGGACTTCACCCGCGCCAAGGCAGCGATCAGGCGGGCGTTGCCCAGGGCGAAGCCCACCCGAAATCCTGCCATGGAATAGGTTTTTGACAGCGTGTTGACCTCGATCGCAACGTCCTTGGCGCCTGGCGCCTGCAGGACCGAAGGCGGGGGATCGTTGTCGTCGAAGTAGATCTCTGAATAGGCCATATCGGACAGCACGAACATGTCGTGCTTGCGCGCCAGGGCCACTGCATCCTTGTAGAAATCGAGACCGACCACCTGGGCCGTTGGATTGGCCGGGTAGCATAGGATCATGGCGATCGGCGGCGGCACGGAATGGCGCACCGCGCGACTGATGCCGGAGAGGTATTGCTCGGGACTGTGAGCCTCGATATGGCGGATCACCCCGCCCGCCATGATGAACCCGAAGGCATGGATCGGATAGGAGGGATTGGGCGCGATCACGACATCGCCAGGCGCGGTGATCGCCTGCGCCAGATTGGCGAAGCCCTCCTTGGAGCCGAGCGTGGCGACGATTTCGGTGTCGGGGTTCAGGCTTACGCCGAACCGACGCTCGTAATAGCCGGCCATCGCCCGGCGCAGGCCCGGGATGCCGCGCGAGGCAGAATACCGGTTGGTGCGCGGTTTTTGCGCGGTTTCGACCAGCTTGTCGATGATGTGCTTGGGCGCCGGCAGATCTGGATTGCCCATGCCGAAATCGATGATGTCCACTCCGCGGGCGCGCAAGCGCGCCTTTAGTTTGTTCACTTCTTCGAACACATAGGGCGGCAGACGCCGGATCTTGTGAAAATCCTGGGACATAGGGTCAGCGATCGACAGGCGGAGGCGCGGGCGCGGGGTGTGCGCCTGACGGTGGCTCGACCAGAGCCCGTTCGCGCGCGGCCCAGGCGAGCGGATCTTCCCGGGCGCCGTCGGCTTGCCCCGCCTCGACTTGCGCTGCAGCGGCCTTCAAGTCGGCCTGCATGGCCGTCCATTCTGCGGCCGTCTTCGTCGAGCGCAACGGCCGGCGCACATCGCACAGCTTTGGGTAAGCCTCGCCGGACATCTCGATCGTCGCGTCCTTAAACCATTGGGGGGCCTCTGCGACCGCACCGACCACCGGCGCGCTTGCGCAGGCCGAGGCCGCAAGCGCCGATCCGACGAAACCGACCCGGGCGACTGAGCGAAGCGACCCTTTGGCTGTCATGACGTATCCCAAACCTATCGATAACCGCAGAGCTAACCGCGCCCCCCCCCGTGTGTCATCATTTGCCGCTTTGCTCAAGGCGCGCTTGCGCGGTCATCGACACAGTTCGGGATCGCGCTGGCAGGGATCTGCGCGCACTCTCTGGCCACAGCGCCTTGCCCAGCCAACACCTACAGCGCCTCAGGACGACGCACGCAGAGGTAAGGCAGCATATGATGGACCTTGGGCAAACCGTCTGTGATTCGGGTGACCAGGGTGCGCCCGCGTCGCTCGCCCCCGGGCGGTTTGGCGGCTATACCCAGTGGGAAGTGTCGAATCACAGGGGAGCGTGTTAGGCCATGTTCGTGCGGCGTGTGCGGGCCGATGGCGCTGCGCTCTCGGCTGACAGAGCCTGAGGCCTGCGAAGGCGGGGTATTGAGGGCCTTGAGGTCTCGTGGTCAGGAAGCGTGAGTGGTCGGCGTGAGGGGTGGCGTGACGGGTGGAAGTCGGGGGTTGGCCTGAGGCCCGGGGGGCAGGCGCGGGACCAAGGGCGTTGCCAATCCGGCGCGCTGGCGATGGCCTTGCATCACAGGAAGGTGCGCCCACATTGAGGCGCGGGGCTGTGCTGCATCTGCCGCCACCGGAGCATTGCCACCGGAGCCCAGCTGCCGGAGCCCAGCTGCCGGAGCCGAGCTGCCAGGGCGAACCCACCCGAGCGAAGCTACAGGAGGAGCCCCGCCACAGGCCCGCGCGTTACGGCGGGCGCAGAGTGGCCGGCGAGGCGCGGTGCGCGGTGCAGCCTCGCCCCGCATCGCCCCACGCGGTCTGCAGCGCAGAGGTTCGGCGGAGGGGCGCCAGGCGGGCAAGCGCGTGAGGCCCAGGACAAGGTAAGGAGAGTGACTTGGCGGCGAACGAAACGGACAAGCCCCCCCCAAAAGGCGCCCGGAAGGCGGCCCAGAAGCCGTTGGGAAAGACCGCGCGCAAGGACGCCGCAGCGCCGAAGCCGGCGACGGCTCCACCCGTGCGTGGGGCCGCGACGGCAAAGTCTGCAACGGCCGATGCTGAACGCCCGGCGGTGGCGCGCACGCCGGACCCTGTCCCACGCTCTGAGGCGAAACCGGGCGCGCCGGCGCCCTCACTCATGGAACTTCTGCAAACCAGGACGTTCGCCGACTACGAGGCGATGAGCCGCAACATGTTTGAAGCCTCGCTGCGCGCCCAAAAGATCGCGGCCGACACGTTCACCCGGCAGTCTCCGGTCGACGCAGCCCTCAACGCCTCACCCGATCCGTTCGGAGTAGGGCCGGCGCTCGCCGAAGTCTGGGCCGATATCGCGGCAGACCCCGGCAAACTCCTGGAGGCGCAGACAGAGCTTTGGCGGGGCTACGCGTCGATCTGGCACGAGTCGCTGCGCAGGTTCATC
>JBILMQ010000034.1:0-18319 GCA_044375455.1 Caulobacterales bacterium
CTCAAGCGCGCCCTACACAGTCACGACGATGTATTTTGGCCTGTTTGAAGTTCCGCTGCTGCCGGTTCTGTCGGGCTCTCTGCGCGGCAAGGAAATCCATGAGCTTCTGGAATCGGCGCATTCCGCACTGGTTTGGATCACAATCGGTCTGCTCCTCCTCCATGTGGGCGCAGCGTTGAAGCACCATTTTGTCAATCGTGACGGCGTGCTTGCCCGCATGCTGCCGTTCCTCAAGGCCGCAGCGCCATGATCCGTGCCTGGCTCGTCTGCACCGTCTTGGGGGTCGCCAGCCTGGCTGCGCCGGATGTTGGGCCCGCAGCTCTGGCGCGCGCCGCGACGTCGGCGCCCGGCGCATCGAGCGCGCCGGCTTGGGTGGTCGACGCCCCGGCAAGTCGGATCGCCTTCACCACCAATTGGGCCGGCCAAAAGGTGGCCGGCCAATTCTCGGCCTGGAACGCGGACATCCGCTTTGATCCTGCCAATCTTGCCCGTTCGCGCGCCGTGGTCACGATCACGACAGCGTCCGCGCGCACCGGCCAGAAGGACCCTGACGCCAACCTCCCGGACAAGGACTGGTTCAACCCAAAGGCATTCCCTGCAGCCCGCTTCGAGACCGTCGCGATCCGATCTCTCGGCGGAAATCGCTTTGAAGCGGATTCGCGGGTGACGATCCGCGGCGTCACAGTCCCTGCCGTGCTTGCCTTCACGCTCACCATCACAGGATCGAGCGCGCAGATGGCCGGAACCGCAATGTTGGACCGCCTCGCCTTCGGGCTCGGCGCAGAGTCCGACCCGAAGGCAGAATGGGTCGACAGGCAGGTGCGCGTGGACGTGACCTTGAAGGCGACGCGCAAGCCCTAGCAAGCCTCAGCACCGGGCGTGCGCCGCTTGCCGCGGCGGATTTGCGTGACGGCTGGATGCTGGGCGCGGCGGCGTCATCGGCGGTTGCAATCGGGGCGGCAAACGCCATACCTGCTTGCAATGGCCCTTTTCGCTCTTCCCTCCGATGCAGCTGACGCGATCCCGCGTGCGGTGCGCGTGCTGCGGGCCGGGGGACTTGTCGGTCTGCCAACGGAAACAGTCTATGGGCTCGGAGCGGACGCGACCAGCGCCGTCGCGGTCGCGAAAATTTTTGCCGCCAAGGGCCGACCGCAATTCAATCCGTTGATCGCCCATCTGGCCGATATGGCGTCGCTGCGCCGCGAGGGTGTGCTTGATGCGCGCGCTGAAGCGCTCGCCGAGGCCTTCTGGCCCGGACCGCTCACGCTGGTTGTTCCTCGCGGATCTACGCCAAGCGTCTGCGACCTGGCGTGCGCGGGTCTGCCCACCATTGCGCTGCGCCGACCTCGGCATCCTGTCATGGAGGCGGTGATCCGGGACCTTGACCGGCCCATCGCTGCGCCCTCGGCCAACCCTTCGGGTCGTCTCAGCCCGACACGGGCGCATGATGTGGTGACCGACCTAGGCGACAAAGCGGATATCATTCTCGACGCCGGACCCGCGCCGCACGGCGTGGAATCAACGATCTTGTCGGTTCTGCCGGGCGAACCGATCCGATTGCTGCGCCCCGGGGCACTGAGCGTGGAGGACCTCGAAGCCGTGGCTGGGCCAATTGCAGCCCGCCCGGCCTCAGGCGGCCCGGGGGATGCGGCCTTGCTCTCGCCCGGCCAGCTCGCCTCGCACTACGCGCCGCGCGCGCGTCTGCGCCTTGATGCGCAATCGCCCCGCGGCGACGAGGGCTTTCTCGGTTTCGGGCCGGTGGCGCATCCTGGCGGGCTTAATCTGTCCCCGGCCGGAGACCTGCGCGAAGCTGCCGCCAACCTGTTTGCGATGCTGCGGGCGCTCGACGCTGCTGGAACGGCTGTGATCGCCGTGGCGCCGATACCGTCAGGCGGTCTTGGCGCGGCCATCCGGGACCGCCTTGCGCGCGCCGCAGCCCCGCGCGATTGAGCTTCCATGCACCCAAATCCTCTGTTTCACGACCACACCCCTGCAGGCCTGATTGCGCGGCTGCGCGCCCAGCCTGTCGCTGCGATTCTTGCGAATGGACCGGACCTGCCGCTGATCGCGCATGCGCCGGTCGTCATTGACGATGATGGCGCACGGGTCGAATTCCACCTGTCGCGCGGCAACGCGCTTGCCGCCGCGCGTCCTGCCCGCGCGCGGATCGTCGCCATGGCCGCCCATGGATATGTCAGTCCTGACTGGTATGGCATGCCGGACCAGGTGCCGACGACCAACTATCTGAGTGTTGAGATCGATGGCGCGCTTGAGGTGATGACCGCGGCTGAAACAGCTGCGCAGGTTGACGCGATCGCTGCTCTGTTCGAGGCGCGTCTGGCGCCAAAACCCGCATGGACCAGCGCCAAGATGAGCGCGGCGGCCTTGGCGCGCTTGCTTGCCGGCATTGTGGGTTTCCGACTGCATGTCGATCGAATCGCCGGAACCACCAAACTCGGTCAGAACAAGCCCGCATCGGCCCGGGCCGGCGTGATGGCAGCGCTTGACGCGCAGGATGACGCCGCGCGCATCATCGCGGCGGCGATGCGCGCGCTCCACACCGGTGACGCCTCAGGCGCCGGGAACACCGACCGCGCACACGGCGCGCCTGGGGCTGGGCCGACCTTGCCCTAGTGGGTCCAGGGACTGCGGCGGCCGGTCGCGAAGTTATCGCCGTAGGCCTTGATGACGCGCTTGGGCTCTTTGGGCTCAACGACCTGATGCGGAATTGCATGTCGGACGGCGTAGGCAATGGCTTCTTCGCGGCTCTCGAAGGCAAGCCGCACCTGTCCGTTCATGTCGGTTGAACTGGTCCAGCCCATCAGCGGATCGATCGTGCGCGCGACCGCGGGTGCGAACTCAACCACCCAGTCCCTGGTTTTCGCCTTGCCGGACTGCATGGCGGTCTTGGCCGGACGGTAGATCTTGGCGAACATGAGAACGATACCTCTTGCTGCGGGCTCTGCTGGCCGGACCCCACTGGATGAACGGGCCTGGCGGCGCGCGCTGCGGGTGCGCGCCATGCGACGGGGCAGACTCGCGACCCAACTCCGCCAATAGTATGGCGATGACAGGCCGGGCTTTTCAAGACGCACCCCGTGCTCGGACACCGAGCTGAGGGACCTTGTCGTCATGTGCAAGGCGGGAGCGCTGCGTTAAGCCGCGCCGCGCCTGACAGACCACAGACGTCAGCCTCGTGGAGGGGATGGATTTCTCCCGCGCGCAGGGCGTAATCGAGTTTGGGCGTATCCGAGGTATGAGCGTCCGATATCGACGTGCGCATCCTGAGTGGCGCAGACTTCGGGCGACGGAGCGTCGCCGCGCGTTCGCGCCGGCGCGCGCGCCGGACGGACCCCAGAGGCGTGTTGTTCGCTGACGGAATTGCAGGGCTGACAGGATTTCAGGGCTGACAGGGATTCAGGTCCCAGCGCCCGTCAAATGCGAGCACGTCGCGGGGCGTCCTGCAGGGCGCCCAACAGGGCGCCGGTGCGCGAGCCTTGCGCCCGAAACTTGCGAAGTCCGGCGGACATGCGACGCGCAGCTCAGCCGCGCCACGTCAGCGACCGGCCATGGGGATCGACATCGGCAAGCGTGGCCTCCCGACGACCGCGCTCGTCCCAGATCACAACATTGAGCCAGAAAATTGAGCTGGCGCGGCGCCCTCCGAGAATGGCTTCCGGTTCAAAGCGCACCCAAGCCAGCTGATGATCCGCATCCGCCCCCTCGCCCGCCGCCTCGATGGCCACACGGAGTGCATCGCGCACAGGCTTGGGCGGATACTGCAGAAACACCGAGTGATAGACGACGGTCAGGCCTGCGGCGAGACCGGGCGCGAGCCGTGCGCGCGACCAGTCGGCGGCGCACGCCGTCTCAACAGTGACGCCAGACGCCAGCGCGAGCTTGGCGGCAGCCTCGAGCCGCGCAAGGCGGGCGGGCTGATCGGCCCAGACGTAGGCGCGCAGCCGCGCCCAGTGCTCGGGATCGCGAAGATCGAGCGGGTTTTGATCGCACCCGG
The DNA here is from genome assembly GCA_044375455.1 of Caulobacterales bacterium. GTDB lineage: Bacteria > Pseudomonadota > Alphaproteobacteria > Caulobacterales > Aquidulcibacteraceae > JBEIHX01. The sequence continues at coordinate 4,016 of JBILMQ010000034.1, forward strand.
CACGCTGTGCGACGTTGATGGTGCGCCAGTCCGGCGCGGGGCCTGCCACCTCAGTCGGGATTACGGGCCCACGCACGTTCGACCGGCCCCATGCGGGATGGAGATAGGCGAAGGTGTCCCAGGCCAGGTTCAGACCAGCGCTCGCCCCCAACTCCAGCATGTGGAACGGCTGAGGCGCGCGCGCAGCCAGCCAGAGAAAGGCCGCTGTAAGCGCGGTCGCGCGACCGGTCTCGTTGGTCTGTGGCGGGCTTTCAAGGAAGCCTCGCATCCAGGCAGCCTCCTGGACCAGGAAACTTTCGGCCAGAGGCCAGACGCGCTCCATCGACCAGTCAGAATCGGACGCCGGATAGGCTTCGGCAAGCGCTGGGCAGCGCCCGGTCAGCACCGCTGCGTGAAGGCCGCCAGCCAGACGCAACGCCAAACCATCCGCCTGCGGCTTGCCCGGCCAATCACCGAGCAGCCGGGCGACCACCCCGCCCGCGCGCATGTCAGCGGCGGCGCGCTCCAAGAGTTCAGCCGTGAAGGGTGAACCGAGACTGCTGCAGGCAGCGGCCTGGCGCTGAAAATGCTCGATGATGTCAGACATGCCGGGTCACAGCCGCCCCTCGCCGATGCGCGTCTGCTTACGCGTGCTGAAACGAGGGTGCAAGGCGCAGAACTTGTGGCCTCAGGTCACGGCGATCCCGGGACCCCCGACGTACCGACCCTAACAAAAGTGATAGATGCGCCACTCTCGGACGCACAGTTAGGCTCGATGGTCGCTGTTGCTGGGCGACGCCTGCAATCATGAGGCGCCATGTCGGCCCAAGACGTACATCACGCCCCGGCCACAAGCGCGCCGGTGACCTGGCGGACCAAGTTTTTCTACGGCCTGTCGGACATGCCCGTGCAGATGGCGATCATTCCGATCGCCGCGTTCCTGCCCAACTACTACGGCTCAGATCTCGGTCTCAGTCTTGCTGCAGTGGGCACGATCTGGCTGGTCACCCGATTGTTTGACGCCGTGACCGATCCGCTGGTAGGCTATCTCAGCGATCGGACCCGCACCCGTTGGGGTCGGCGGCGCATCTGGATGATCGCGTCCTGCCCCATCTTGATGATCTCAATCTACAAGCTGTTCTTGCCCCAGCCCCCTGTCACGGAATTCTACGTCCTCTTTTGGCTGACAGTCTTCTGGTTGGGCTGGACCATGCTGTTCATACCCTACTATGCGTGGGCCGCAGAGCTTTCTTCAGATTACCATGAGCGCTCATCGATCGCCGCGTGGCGCGTGGGTGTTGGCATGGTCGCCAACATTTTTGGCAAGCTTATGCCAGTTCTGGCGCTTTATCTGTTCGCGTTCGGAGGAACAGCGAATGTCATGATGCTGACCGGCCTGATGCTGCTGGTGATGACGCCCCTGTGCGTCATCCTGACAGTCACGCAGGTGCCGGAAAAGGCGAACTTCAAGCCAGCCTATGTGCCGCTTCTGAAAGGCCTTAGCCTGATGTGGAAGAACCGGCCGTTTCGGCAGCTGAGCCTGGTATTTTTCGCCTGCAGTCTCGGCGGATCGATCTCTACAGCAACAATCATTTTCTTCATCCGCGGCGTTCTCAAGGAAGAGGGCGGCGGCGTTTTGATGCTGCTCGTTTATTATGCCACTTTGCTTGTGAGCATCCCGTTCTGGGTCTGGTTTTCCAAGAGGGTTGGCAAGCACAAGGCCCTGATCGCGGGCCTGATGATGTTTCCCCTCTTCCAGCCGTTCAACCTGCTGCTTGGCCCTGGTGATTTTTACTGGATGCTCCCGATTGCATGCATGACCGGATTTGGCGGCGGCGCGTGGTGGGTTTTGCCCTCGTCCATGAAAGCCGATGTCATCGACCTCGACAGGCTCGAAAGCGGAGACGACCGCGCGGCTTGGTTCTTTGGGGTGTGGTCACTGATCCTGAAGCTCGCCCAGTCCGTCGGGCCGTGGCTCGCCCTGTTGTTGCTTGGCTATGTCGGCTATCAGGCAGCCCCTGGGGCGGAAAACACCGCCGAAGCGACGTTGGCGATGAAACTTGTCTATGTGGGCGGGCCAACGCTTGGATACTTGGCTGCCGCGCTGCTCACGTTGAACTATTCTCTGACGGAGTCGCAACACAAAGAGATACGCGAGGCGCTCGACCGTCGGGACGGCGCGGTTGGCGCGCCCCCTTAAGCGAGCGCGGTGATCAAGGTGCTGCGCGCACCTTGCAATTGCTCTGAAACGGGAGGCCGGCCCCGCATATTGACCGCCGCAGGGGCGAGCCGATGGACTGAGTGACCGGCGACTTCATGGGCGACATCTGGGGCGGCTCGCCTGAGCGGCGCAGGCAGGGTCGTTCCAGTTTGCTCGCTGCAACGCGGCGCCTGTTGGGCGTCTTCAGATCGTGGCTGGCGCCTCAGCCAGGCGCCCGAGACCGATGCGACGCGGCGGGCGCTGACAAACCTCAAGGACACGGGGCGCCCGAGGGAAAGGGCCGCGCGGGCACAAAGGGGCGCGAGAATAGGGGACGCGTGGATGGCGGGCGCTTTGCCAATTTGGCGGCGAACACGGCGAAGCCCTTGGGCCCACCTGAACCAGAAACAGTCCCGGCAGCCTGCGTCCCGGGCGAAGCACCTTACCTTTGGGTGTCGATGTAGCGCTGGATCATCACGTGATGCTGCCGGATGCGCATTTCCTGATAGTTGGCGAAGTGCACTTTGTTGTTGCCAGACGAGACAAGGCCTTCCTGAACATAGGGAAGATTGCCCATATCCTGGTCAAGAATGAAGCCCAACCCACCGAGTTCAGCGGCGTCCGACCATCGCTCGGCGTCGGAGAGAACGCGTAAAGGCGCGGGCTGCGGACGCGATCGGCCTTTGGCGACCGGCGCAAGACCGTAGACCTCCATGATTGAGCTGTGGACATCATCGCCGTTCGGGCGCCATCGGTATACGCGTGTCTTCGCCACGCCGCCCCACACGGAGAAATTGGGAAACACATTGTAGAGTATGGAATCGAGCATCTCTGCGTCGGAGAATTGTGTGTAGTCATGTCCATCTGCAGCACTCATGCTTTGGCGCACGCGCTCGGCGAGCGCCGCGCGGGCCTTTCCTCCTTCTGGAATCGTCAACGCTTTGGCGCCATCCGCGCGGCGTGCAGTCAGCGCATCTGCAATCTCCTGCTCGCGCACATCACCAAGATGCGGACTCGCAACGCCATTGGCGGATATCTGACGTGTCACGTAGTCTGAAAAGACATCATACTGAGAATTTACATCAGCAAGATGAACCATCAGCTGCGGGTGGGTCTCAAGCGTGTGGTGGGACTCCATGAACGCTTCGCTGGCGACCTTCCAATTGCAGCGGATGACCTTGGCGACATGAAACGAGATGTATCTCTCCTCCGGCCGCCAACGCCGAAAATGCTGCTCAAGAGGCGCGATGATGTTCACAAGCTCCGGCGCCTGCGGATCAAAATTTATAAAAACGAACCCGCCCCATAGACCGACGCGGACCTCCGGCAATGTCAGATCGCCGGCCTCAAGGTGCTGGAAATCCCAGGGAAACGGATTTGACTTGAAGGACCCGTCAAGATGCCAGGCAAAGCCATGGAATGGGCAACGCAGCTCGAAGCTGCACCCCGGTCCGACGGCCAGCTTGCGCCCCCGGTGCAGACACGTGTTGTGGAAAGCCTGAATTCGATCCGGCGCAGAGCGGACAACGAGCAGCGACCGGCCAGCAATTTCGTAGGTCATGTAGTCGCCGACCGCTGGGATCTCCTCCTCGCGACACGCCATCTGCCAGACATGGAGCCACATCTTGTCGACTTCGAGATCGAAGCGGGCGCGGCTTGTGTAGTGCGCGGCGGGCACCGGCTCAGATCCAAGATACGGAGCGCACTGCGCGCGCAGAGAGTCGGGCGGCGTGCGGCTGTCGCGATCAAGAATGTCCTGGTAGGAAAGCCCCTCGAAGCGCGCTTGTTGCTCTGTCTTCGTCAGTGTTCGCATGAGGTCGGTATCTCCGCTTCGGATCGGCCGGGATCAGGCGTTGAGGTACATATCCAGTGTCTGATGAAGATGGCGAATCCGAACTTCTTGATAACTGCCAAGCGTCTGGCCGCGCTTGGCGCTGGCTCGGACCCCCTTCTGCTGCAGCGCCATGTTGCCAGTATCTTGATCGTAAACAGCCGCCAGCCGTTGCGAAATGCCGGGGACTTGCGTGTAGCTCTCCTCAATGCCGATCCTGCAGGGCTCCGGCGGCGGCGGGCAGACACCGGAGCGGGGTTTCGGACGCAGGAACAGCAAATCAAAGACTGCAGTGTTGGGATCGTCGTCGTTGGGTCTGAACCTGTAGGCCATTGGTAATTCAATGCCCGGAAAGAAGAACATATTGGGAAATAAAAAGTACTCGATGGAATCGATCAGTTCCGTGGTGCTCAGCCCCGCAAGATCCCGGTCCAATTTTGCCGCCATGCTCTTGCGCACATGCGCTGCGTAGGCGTTGCGGGCGGTCTGCCCATTGCGCAGCTCCAAGCCCAACGCAGCGCCGCCCATTGCGTCCAGGATACGCTCCTGCGAAAGTTCGCCTGGGTAGTGCGGGCTTTGCACCGCCCGTGTCTGGATGAACCGGCTCACGTGCTGGCCGAACACATCATACTGAGTGTTGGCGTCCCCGGCCCGGTAAAGACCGCCCGGATGGGTCTCCAGGATGTGGAAGGCCTCAACGAAAGCCTCCGCCGCCAGCTTCCAGTTGCATGGCAGCAACTTCTGGACGTGCAGTTCAATATAGCGATCCTCAAGCGGCCAGGTTGCGAAGTGCGCGGGCAGAACACCAAGGTAGTCGGACAAAGGCGCGGCGTGGGGGTTCATATTGATGAAGACGAAACCGCCCCAGATCTCGACCTTTGCCTCCGGAAGGGAAAACCGCGCAGCGTCGATATGAGGAAAGTCCCAACGGCATGGGACTTCATCCAGCGCCCCATCAAGGCGCCAGGTGAAACCGTGGAACGGACACCGGATGCGCTGCATGTGACCGCACGAATGCGATGCGCGAAGTTGTACGCCGCGATGCAGGCAGGCGTTTCGATAGGCCTTGATGACGTCAGGCGCGGTGCGCACGACCAGGATCGAGTGATGACATACGTCGTAGACGTAATAATCGCCGACCTCCGGGATGTGCTCCTCCCGACAGGCCCATTGCCAGACATTCGGCCACAACTTCTCCGCCTCGCGGCTAAAGAAGGCCGGATCGTAATAACGGGAATAGGCGATGTCCTCATCGCCCAGAAACTCATAGCTTTCCTCAAGCAGATGGGCTGGCGGAGAGTCGCCATCACTGCGAATAATATCACGCGCGGAAGGGCCAGGGCAGCGCGCAACCGACGCGCGTCGATCTGGATGTCTCATTCACCGCCCCCTTGCATCAAGTCTAGCCCGCCATGGCCCCGCACGCAGCCGGCTCGCCGGCTCACACAACGCAGTGGCGAAGCATAGGCGCAGCCATGAAAACTTGTGTTGCCCGCCGGCAACAATGGCCTATTCTGGCTGATAGAACAGCGACGCGTGGTCAGGCCCGGATCACCACATGGCCCGAAAACGACGCTGCCATAAGGACGATCCGCGCAATGGTGTCGAGCATCGAGTCTGAAAACCATGAAACGGATATTCGAAAGCGAATCCTCGCAACCGCGCGCCAGCTTGTAGCAGAACGCAACTTTGACAACGTCCGGATGCGCGATGTCGCCGCCCGCAGCGGCATTGCGCTCAACACACTTTATCGCCACTTCCCAAGCAAGACTGCCGTTCTCAATGACGCAATCGTGGAGTTCTTCAGCGCCGTCTATGGCGAGATCGCTTCGCCGCCCTTCGATCACGGCATCGACAAGGTCTTTCATATCATCGACACTGTCGCCAAGCTTTCCAATGAGCACGCCGACTACGCTCAGGCGCTTGGCCCGCGCTTGGTCTCGCACTATGCGGTCTGGACGCTCGGTGAGATCAGGTTTCGGACCTACCTTCCGGCCGTCTCGCAGATCCGAAGCGAAGGCGATCTTGCAGAAACGGCTGATGCGACACTTCTGACAACCCTGATCTGTCGTCAGATCACTGCGCTCTATTCTTCCTGGTCAATTGGAGAGCTGTCCTTCAAGGTCATTCCTGATATTTCAAAGCTTGCGGTAAGCTTGACGCTCCTGGGCGTATCGACAGGCTACACCCGCGCGCGCTGCGCCGAGACAGTCAGCGCCGGCATGGCCAGGCACGCGGGCTTGGTGTTTTACTGAAGACGCCTGCCGGTCGGCGCCGGACGGCTTCGGGTTGCGGGGCACTTGGGCATCCGCAGGCGCGTCGGAGGCAAGCCATGGAAAAGCCCCTACTTCTTGACCTTGACGGTCGCCTGGCTGTGATCACGCTGAATCGGCCAGACGCGCTGAACCGGATCTCGCCGGAGATGGTCGAGCTATTCATCGAAGCGCTTCTGGAATGCCATGAGAATCCCGCCGTTCACGTCATAATTATCACCGGCGCCGGCTCCGCATTCTGCCATGGCGGCGACGTGAACCGTCTTGGTCAGACTGCCGGATCGGTGCTGACGCCTCTTGAGATCAAAGAAGGCTTCCGCCAGGGCCTGCATAGGCTGGCGCTGACGCTTGAAAGGATCGACAAGCCGGTCATCGCGGCTGTGAACGGGATAGCCTCCGGCGCTGGCGTCGACTTCGCACTGCAGGCTGACGTGCGCTTCGCTGCCGACAGCGCCAGCTTCCGCGTTACCTATGCGCTCTTCGGTCTGGTCCCCGGCAATGGCGGCACCTATTTTCTCCCCAGGCTCGTCGGCGAGTCGAAGGCGCTGGAATTGTTCTGGTCGGCTGAGCCTGTCGATCCGCAGGAGGCGCTTCGGATCGGTCTGGTCAACAAGGTCTTTCCCGCAGCATCGCTGATGGAGGAAACCAAGAAGTGGGCCAATGTCGTTGCAGATATGGCGCCGCTTTCTGTGCGGATGATCAAGCGGAGCGTTCGTCAGGGGCGCAACCTCACTCTTGAGACGACGTTGGAACTGATTTCATCCCACATGGCCATCGCCCGAAGCAGCCATGATCACATCGAGGGCATTCGCGCGTACCAGGAACAGCGCAAACCCCGGTTTGAGGGCCGCTGAATGGCTGGCGATGGCGAGGCTATGGCCGATGGTGGGGAGACTGGCGCGGAACAGCCGACCTTTACGGCGGTCATCGAGGCGGCGGCGCTGCGCGATGGCGAGTTCGCAAACCACCAGATCAACGGGCGCAATATCCTGATCGCAAATATCGGCGGCGCCTTTCATTGCATTGAAGACAAGTGCAGTCACGCAGACAGTCCCCTGTCCATCGGGCGACTGCGCAACGGCGTTATCCTATGCCCGCTGCACGGAGCGCGGTTCGACATCAGAACGGGTGAGCACCTAGGCCCGCCTGCCGTTCGGGGCGTCATGACATTTCCCACCCGAGTGGTCGATGGCGTGGTGGAGGCGTGTATCACGCACGATGCTCCGGCCAGCTTCTTTGGAGACTGACATGCAGCTGAGAGACGGGAGGACGCAATGACCACAGACGTCCTGCAAGGGCTCGCCGCGAAGCAGGAGCTCTACGAATTGTCGTGCAGATACATGCGCGGGGTTGATCGCCTCGACCGCCAATTGTTGAGATCCGTCTTCCACGACGATGCCAAATGCGACTATGGATTTTATGTCGGCGACCCGGATGGCTTTGCCGACTATGCACTCCGGGCGCTTAGCGCGCATCTCTCCAATCAGCATCTGATCGGCAACGCCCTCTACGAGCTTGAAGGCGACACTGCGTTTGGTGAAGTCTATTTCCAAGCTTATCACCGCATACGCAGCGATGCTGGTGAAACCGATCTCTTCATCGCGGGACGCTACGTGGATCGTTACCTGCGTCGCGACGGCGTCTGGCGCATTGCATTTCGTGCTGAAGTTAATGACTGGTCACGCACTGTCCCGGCCGCGGATGGCTATCGCCAGCGCCGACCAAACGCCAACTGGGGGGCCAGACTCGATGATCTGGTATATCAGCGCGAGAGGATGTTCTAAACCGCCCCGTCGGACCCGCTCCCGAACCCCTCAGTCAGAAACGCGTAGAGCGGATCGCTGCCGTCATGTGCGCCGCGCGAGCGCATCCGGCTGAAGCGGGCGTCATCCCAGATAGCTGTCGGGCTGACATTCTGATTCCAGTCCATAACAACCAGACGATGAAGCATTTTCCAGTGCTGGCCGCGCCTTTCGAGAACATCCAAGTAGCGCCCGAGAAATGTCATCTCCCGATTCTCATCGTTCTCGCGCAAGTGGAACGCCGTCACGTAGGTTTCACACCGGGCCTTAGCCCCGTCGATCGCGATGGCGATGTTTGTGATGAGGTGGCGGGTGAGTTTGAACCGCAGCATAGACTTCGCCAGACGTTCGCAGAATTCGTGCGCAGCGCCGACGAAGGCGCCGTAATCCACGCTGGCGTCGGGCCAGTAGCAAGACTGCAGGATGTCCAAGTCTGCGCGATCGACGCCGCGGCAGTGCTGCGTGAGAACATCAATGATGGCCATGCGATCAGCCATCTCTTGCAGGCTTGGCATACGTCCGACGTCGCGGGCGATCGACATCATGGGCGGATCTCCAGGGATCAAAGGCCGCGCGCGCCCGCTTCGCGGATCACCTCGCAGGCCTGGAAATGCATGCTCGTCGGCGTTGCCGAGAATGACGTTACGCCAGCGTCAACGACAAGAGTGTGGCCTGTAATGTAACGCGCTTCGGCGCTCGCCAGAAACAGAAGCGCGTTGGCGATGTCCTGCCCATCTCCGGTCACGCCCAGGGGGGACGTCCGGGCGACACGCGCGCGCACCTCCTCGATGTTGGCGGTCTGCTCAGGGCGAAGATGCAGGATCATCTCGGTGGCCACGGTGCCTGGCGCAACAACATTGACCCGCACCCCCTTGGATGCCAGTTCGGACGCCACGGAACGGGACAACCCGACAACGCCGAACTTCGCCGCGGTGTAGGCGTGCGGACCGAGGCCACCCATGACCCCGGCGGTTGACGCGATGGAGAGAATGCATCCCTCGCCGCGCGGCGCCATAACGCGCGCCGCATGCTTCATGCCGTAAAAGACACCGCTGAGCAGGATGTCGATCGTCTTGCTCCAATGGGCCGAGGGGGTCTGGGATATTGGCCCGACTGCACCCACAATGCCGGCATTGTTGATCAACACGTCGAGTTTGCCGTGTCGCTCAACCGCCAGGTCAACGGCCTGCGCCACATCACTCTCGAGCGTGACGTCACAGCGCTGGAAAACTGCTGCGCCGGCGAGCGATGCAGCCATCGCCTCGCCCTTCTCGGCCTGGATGTCCGCCAGCACAACGGATGCGCCCTCCGCGACAAATCGGCGCGCCGCCGCTGCGCCGATGCCGCTGGCTGCGCCGGTGATCAGAACTGAAGCCCCTGCAAGCCGTCCCGCCATTGTTCGTCTTTCTGATCTTCGAGCCGGGATCGTGGGCGCCGACGCGACAGCGCGTGGCGTCGTGCGACGACGACCTGTCCGGTCGATGTGAGTGGCAGACGATCGTCTGACTGGTTGCAGCCCAACCAGGCCATGAGCCTATCTGAGGGTGCGGCAAAGCACCCACTGGCCTTTTGCACAGGGTTTCATGGCCGGTAAGGTTTGTAAGCATCGCCAGCGGATCGGAGAACATGATGGTCAAAGTGCTTGTCATAGGTGCCAGCCGGGGGATCGGCCTGGAGCTGGCCCGCCAATGTGCACACGAGGGCGACGCGGTGATTGCGACGGTCCGCAGCCGCGCGACTGGCGCGCGTTTGGAGGCGGCGCTGGCTGGCAGGCCAACGAGCCGCATCGTTGAACTTGACTTGGCGGACTCCGCATCCATCCACGCCGCCGCCAGCCTCATCGACGAACCGCTGGACGAAGTTGTCGTCGTCGCTGGCGCAGTTGGCGGCCCGCGCCAGAGCGTCGATGACTTTGACGTGGATGAATGGCGGCGGACATTGGATGTGAACACAATAGGTCCGCTTGTGGCGGCGGCGGCGTTCAAGCGAAATCTCATCGCCTCGGGCAATGGCAAGCTCATGTTCGTGACAAGTCAGCTGGCCGCCTCAACCTGGCCGATGGGTGGGCGGTACATCTATGCGTCCACCAAAGCCGCGCTGAACAAAGTCGCGCAGTCGCTGGCCATCGATTGGGCCCGAGAGCCGATCAGCGTGCTTTTGATGCATCCCGGCTGGGTGCAGACTGATATGGGCGGACCGAACGCCACCCTGCCAGTTGAGGAGAGCGCGCGCGGCGTGCGCACCGTCTTGCGCTCTGCCGGCAAGGGGGATTCCGGAAAGTTCTTCAAATGGAACGGCGACATTCATCCCTGGTGACGGGCGGCCGCTGTAAGGCCAGCAACGCACTCTTCGCAGAGAAAGAGACGCATGATGGGTGAGACGAGCGAAATAGCCGACCGCTTGGCGCTCATGGATGTCATGCTGCGATATGCAGCAGGCCTCGATGACGGCGATATGGATATGTATGCGGCCTGCTTTACGGATGATGTTATTGTTTATCCTGGCGCAGGCGACCCGATCCGCGGGAGGGACAACTGGCTAGCTTACGTGCGCCACAGGCTTCTGGCCTACGGCGCCACCCAACATATGCTCGGCCCGCAATTGGCGATCATCACTGGCGACAGTGCTGAGTGCCGCACCGATGTGCAGGCGACCCATTTCTACAAGGACGACATGACCCGAACGATGACGCTGTGGGCCACCTATCGGACCGAAATGAAGCGCGTCGGGCAGGGTTGGAAGATTACGTCGCATCGACTCGAGCGACGCGGCGTGCGGCTGCAGAGCGGCTGAGGAGTGCAGATTTTCATGAACGCGCAACTGCATGAAAACGAGCGACCCGGGCGCATCAACTGCGTGCTGATCGCCGGCGGAAAATATCATGATTTCGACTTCGCGCGCCTGCAGCTTCTTAAACTCCTAGCACAGGAGCCACGCATTCGCACGCGCGTGTTTGAGGATTTCGAGAACATTGCCGCGCTGCGCAGCGCCGATATTCTTGTGACATTTACTTGCGACGTTGTGCCGTCTTTGGCCGCCCAGGAAGCGCTCGGCGACTGGTTGCACGCTGGCGGGCGGTGGTATGCACTGCATGGAACCAATTCATGGCTGCGCCGGATCGACGGTGTCTGGACGGCGCCGCGCTGGGCTCCACTGTTTGCGGAGTTATTGGGATCGCAGTTTTTGTCCCACCCGCCGATCGTTCCGTATACGGTGACGATTGCCGACCCTTCCCACGAATTCGTTGCGGGGATCGAACCGTTCGAGGTTAGCGACGAACTTTATCACCTGGAGCGCAGCGGCGACCTCCACGTGCTTCTGGAGGCGCACAACACTGAAATCGGAAAGGGGTTTGCGGAGGGCGCCAAGGCATGCGGCGCACATCCGGTCCTGTATTTGAAGCACCATGGCGCAGGGAGCGTCCTCTACCTCACCCTCGGTCACTGCCGGGGTCATTATGACATGCAGCCGCTTCTCGAATGGTGGCCACAGATCGACCGATGCTCTTGGGATCTTCCCGTGTTTCACACCCTGCTACGCCGGGGCCTGACGTGGCTCACGCAAGCCCCTTGTCTATCGCCTGCGCCCTGAGCCGGTCCATGGCTGCTGACGCGCCTGCCCAGCAATGAGACGCGTAAAAGCTCGACACCGGTCGAAACGGCGCCCAGCCAAGGCCTCCGCGCAACCCGCCAAACCCGATTACAGACGCCGTCGGGCAGCAGGCGATCTCCAGCCGATGCGCCCTGGCGCGCGGGGGCTGGCGGCTGCGAGCAGCGCCTGACCACCGGTCACGCCGATTGGCCGCCATGATGCACCCCCTTTGGCATGCATGTGCGACACGATAAACGCAAAGATTGCCGACCGCGGCCAGTGAAGGCGGCATGAACAATGCTGTGGCTGGACTGCAGCGCCCGACCCAGGGGGCTGTGGCGCAAATGGCACATGGCTGCGTCGAAGGGCAAGAACATAGAGCTCGCCGGTTCTGCCCCCATTCTGCGTCTTGGTGTTGGCCGGCGGGGCGTGCCTAAGATCGAGGGCGTTTGATGGGTGTTCCCATCTGTTCGGCTGCGGTCAGGTAGGCATGAGCTACATTGAAACGCTTCATGACGTTGCGACTGTTCGGATCGCGGGGGCCGCTGATATCAGCCGAGCCGCCCAGGCACTTTACGGCATCGTTCGCTCCAGGGTTGAGATGCGGATCGCCATAACCCATAACATTGCAGACCGCAGCACGCCTGTTGACGAGCATGGCAGGCTGCTTGCCGAAACTGCCTTTCCGTCCAACCCGAGCAAGGATGCTTGGTGGCGTCGGGCGAATGTTGCGCTGGACTCGCCGCTGGTCGCGGCCTGCCGCTACGAAGCTGACCCGTTCTGGGTGAATGCAGACGGATTTCGATCCAAACGGCCGAACCAAGCTCTTGACCGCATCGACCTGGACGACTTCGAGCGACGCGCTTTGACGCGAGCCGCCATCGTAGCTCCTGTGCACCTGCCGTTTGGTCAGATCGGTGCTGCAAGCCTTCACCCGACTGACCAAGACAAGACAGACCTCACCCGGGAATTCGAAAGTTTTGCTGATGAGTTTTCATTCTTGGCAGCGGTGTTCATTCGAAGTTACGCCAAATGCGTCTGTGTACCGAAAGAAATTCCTGCTTGGGTGAAGCTCACCAAGCGAGAGCTTCAGTGCATCCATTGGGTGTCCCTTGGCAAGACCGACGATGAGATCAGCGTCATCCTGAATCGTTCGCGCGCCACCGTCCGTTTTCATCTTCACAATGCTGCGGTCAAATTTGGCGCGGTCAATAGAAGCCAGCTTCTTCTTCGGGCTGGGCAACTCGGGTACATTAGTCATCAACAGCGTTGATCCACGAACGAAAATGGATCGTGCTGAGACGTGGGGTGCTTAAATGATGCCCTGCAGGCGCACCATCGGCGCGCGCAAGGTCCCGCAACCACAGACGTCTTCTCGGCGTTTCTTCCCTGTCGCACTCTTTGATCTGCATACCGAGGTCTTTTCGCCATTGCCCCGTCGCCATTTTCATCCCAGGACATAGCGGCATAGAGGGGCCAGGAACTCAACGATACAGGACCATAACGAAGAGGAGCAGCGATGGATCTGGGCTTGAAGGGAAAGAAAGTCGTACTGACCGGCGGCGGACGCGGAATCGGGCGCGCAATCCTTGAGGAGCTGGCGCAGGAGGGATGCGACATCGCTTTCTTCGCGCGGAACCCGGATACCGTCTGCGCAACGCGTGACAGTCTTGCAGCCCACGGCGGAATCGTTATTGGTGACGCGTTCGATATGGAAACTGGCGCTGCGGCCTACACGCAGTGGCTTACGGACGCGGCCTCAAGGCTCGACGGTTGTGACATCTTCATTCCGGCTGTCAGCGCTTCAGGCAGTGCGGCAACCGGGGACTGGCAAAGGTGCCTCGAACTCGACATGCTGGGCGTCGTGCGCGGCTGCGAGGCTCTCAGCCCCCACCTGTCGGCAAAGGGACATGGCTCCATTGTCGTCCTGTCCAGCACGGCGGGACTGGAGACCTTCATTCGCCCGCAAGCCTACAACGCCATCAAAGCCGCACTGGTGGTCTATGCAAAGCAACTGGGACAAGCACTCGGCCCCAAGGGCGTGCGGGTCAATGTGGTGTCTCCCGGCCCCATCCAGTTTCCAGGCGGGAACTGGGACCGCATACAGGCGAATGCCCCCGAACTCTATGCAAAGACGCTGTCACAGTTTGCGCTGGGACGAATGGGGCGCTGCGATGAGGTCGCGCGGGCGGTTGCCTTCCTGGCAAGCCCCGCAGCATCCTTCATCACCGGGGCAAATCTGGTTGTGGATGGAGGCTTTACCAAGCGGGTTCAGTTCTGAGAGCCTCCCCGCCAGGTCCTGCAATCCAGAGGGCATGAACAACTGACCTATCGTCTATTCGCGGGCCACGGCCCTGGCGTCAGCCATGGTCGTGGCTTTCCCAGGCAGCTTGGGCGCCGCTAAGCCTATTGGTCTTGTCGCGCAATATAGCTGTCGATCATGTTGTGAAGCCGAAGAACACGGCTCTCCTGACCGGAAAGATAGCCGCCACGAAAGGCGCGGGACCGCAGTCCAACCTGCTGCAGCAGGAAGATCTCAATATCGCCGTCGATCGTCCGCCCCATGGACTTCTCCCCCAAAGCAAACTCCTCGTGGGCCACCTCCGCCTGCCGGTCAACGATGCCAAC
>JBILMQ010000035.1:0-18265 GCA_044375455.1 Caulobacterales bacterium
CGGCGCCGTCCTGTCCGGCTGGGAGGTAGACGTCCACGGCGCGGCGCGGGTCATCGCCGAGCGGGTTTCCGGCGAGCGCTGCGCTCTCGATGAAAAAGCGTTCAACGCGCCCGTGCGGCTGTTTCGTTTTGCGGACCATGTCGTCTCTCCTGTGTCGCGCGTCAGTTTGCGCGTTCCCGCATCAGCACAAGTTCTTCTGCGGCGGTTGGGTGGACTGCGCAGGTAGCGTCCCATTGCGCCTTTGTGAGACCGGCCTTGACCGCGATGGCGGCGAGCTGGATCATTTCGGGCGCATCTGGACCGGCGATATGCACGCCGGCCACGCGTTCGGTTCCAGGCTCGACGACAAGTTTCATGAACATCCTCGTCTGATCGCTCGCCAGGATCGCCTTCATCGGGCGGAATTCCGCTTTGTAGACATGTGCTGCGCCGAATTTCTCCTTGGCGGCGGCTTCGCTCAGGCCGACGCTGGCGATCGGGGGAATGGCGAACACGGCGTTGGCGACATCTTCATGGTCGAAGCGGGTTTCCCGCCCGCCAAAGACGGTGTCGGCAAAGGCGTGGCCTTCGCGGATGGCGACGGGGGTCAGGGCGATCCGGTCGGTGACATCGCCGACGGCCCAGATGTTTGCAACGCTGGTGCGCGAGAACGCGTCGACGGCGATGGCGCCATTGGACGTGCGTGTGACGCCAACCTGCTCCAGGCCGAGGCCATGGGTGTTTGGCGTCCGGCCGATGGCGAGGAGCGCACCGCCGGCGGCAAGGCTGCGTCCGTCGCTCAGCGTCACGCGCAGTCCGTCGGAGATCTTTTGGATGCCGGCGAGGGTTGTCGAGGTGATGACCGTAACGCCGCGTGCGGCGAGGTTCTTTTCGGCTTGCCGTCGCAGATCCTCATCAAAGCCTCGCAGGATCATGTCGCCGCGGTGCACCAAGGTTGTTGCGACGCCGAGGCCTGAGAAGATTGAGGCGAATTCGACAGCGATGTAGCCGCCGCCCTGGATAACCATCGACTGCGGCAGAGCTTCCAGGAGGAAAGCCTCATTGGACGAGATGGCGTGTTCCTGGCCGGGCAGGTCTGCGGGGCGATGCGGGATGGCGCCCGTGGCGATCAGGATTTTGTCCGCATGGAGCGTTTCGCCGGTCGCCAGCCGGACCTCGGTGTGTGAGGCCAGTGTGGCGCGGGTGTTGTAGAGGGTGACGCCTCGGGCTTGGAGATTGCTTCGGTAGAGGCCTTCGAGCCTGGTGACCTCTGTTTGCACGCTGTCGCGCAGCACCGGCCAGGAGAACATGGCGGGCTCGCTGGTCCAGCCATAAGCGCAGGCCTCGCTGATCGCCTTGCCGTATTCTGCAGCGTAGACGAAGTATTTCTTTGGCACGCATCCGCGGATCACGCAGGTTCCGCCCATGCGGTATTCCTCCGCCAGTGCGACGCGCGCGCCGTGCTGTGCGGCCACCCTGGCGGCGCGCACGCCGCCCGATCCGCCCCCGATCACCACCAGATCGAATTTTTGCTGGGTCATGCCGTTATTCCATTGCGCGAGCTGCGTGGGGCTTCATGACGCGTCCTGCGGGGGCTTACAAGCGCGCGGGCGCGCTGGGTCCGATTGGGGCGTGTTTGAGGGCGCGTGATTTTTGGGCGCGTGTTTTCTGGGGGCGCCGCATTCCGGGGGGCGCCCTGCCTTGCGGTCCCGTCGGGCTGCCTGTGCGCCGGCCTGTTGCTTTGCCGGACGCGGGACCTGTTGTCCTGGCTGTTGCTCTGGCTGTTGCTCTGGCTTTTTCTCTGGTTGTTGCGCGTCCGGTTGGCCAGTCTGCAGGGCGGCGCACGGCAACGGCGTGAGCCGCGCCGCCGTGTCGGTTCACGATCGAGCGCGTCTCAGCTCAGCTTCAGTTCGTCCCTGAGATGAACGCCAGTGCGCCAGAAGTGAAACGCGGCCCAAAGTCCGGTGAGGCCTGCCACGATGAGGGCGCTGCGCAACCCCTCCGCCGGCCCCTGGCTTGTTGCAAACAGGTCGGACAGCAGACCAACCACCAGCGGACCGAGGCCCAGCCCGATAATGTTCACGATGAACAGAAGGACGGCTGCGGCCATGGCGCGGGTGCGCGGTGCGACGAGGCCTTGCACGGCGGCGAAGGCCGGGCCGTACCACAGACCGTTGAGACAGGTTGGCGCGGCGAGCAGCCACAGGGCCGTGGTGGCGTCGGCGTGCAGCATGGCCGCCACGAAGAACGGGGCGCCGACGATCAGGCCGAGGGCTGGCGCCCAGGCGTAAAGGCGCACGTCCTTCTTCGCGCCGTAATCGCCGATCTGGCCGCCGAGCCACATGCCGATGATGCCGGCCACGCCGCTCATGATGCCGAGGGCAAAGCCGACTTCGGCGATGTTCATCTGATGCGTTCGCTGAAAGAAGGACGGCAGGAAGAACGCAAAGCCGTAGCCGACGAAGGAGATCAGTGCTGCTGCAGTGGCAAGATGAAAGAAACTTTTCTTGGTCGCTATTTCCCTCAGCGCTTCGCCGAAGGTTGCTCCGGCGGCGCCGCCAGTGGGGCCGCCTGCGCGCTCCTTTCGCGGTTCGCGCAGGGTGAGCACGGTGACGGCGGCGAGCGCGACCCCGGGCAGGCCGACGAGCAGGAATGCGTTGCGCCAGCCAAGCTCCTGGGCCATCCAGCCGCCTGCCAGAAAGGCGATCAGGGTGCCGATCGGAATGCCAAGCCCGTAAAGCGCGATCGCCGAGGCGCGTTTTTCTGCCGGAACGTAATCGGCGATCAGCGAGTGGGCGGGGGGGGTGCATCCTGCCTCGCCAACGCCCACGCCGATCCGGGCAAGGAGCAGGTGCACGAAATTCTGGGCAAGCCCGCACAGGGCTGTCATGGCGCTCCACACCGCGAGGGCCCCGGAAATGATCCACACCCGATTGGCGGAGGACTGGTCGGCGACACGAGCGATGGGGATGCCGAGCACGGTATAGAACAGCGCGAAGGCCAAACCGCCCATCATGCCGAGCTGCCAATCCGCCAGCTGGAGGTCTTTCTTGATCGGCTCTGCGAGGATCGTCACGATCTGACGGTCAAGAAAATTCAGGGTAAAGACGAGCGTGAGCATTGCCAGCGCGTAGTTGACATAGGCTGGCGAATACCCGGCGCCGGTTGCCGCGCCCTTCGTGACGGGATCAAGGGTGGCGTTGGCCATGGCTGTCTTTCCCTCCGGTCGGCAACGAGGCCTCGGTTGACGTATGGGCGGCTTCACCCTGGCCGGCCCTGTCAGGCTTGCCATGAGGGGCCGGGTGGGCACGCTGCGCCTTCGACCTGCCGCAGGCAGGTCATGCCGGTCCGTTGCGCAAAATCACGTCCCCGCGACAGGGTAGCGCAGTTTTGGCGCGCTGGAAGAGGGCTTAGCGCCCTTCGCGCCGCCATGCCGCCATTGTGATCGCGAGCAGCACAAGGGCGGCCAGCACGGCGGGCAGCAAGGGCGTGGTTTGCGAGCGGGTCACCGCATAGGCCTTGTTCGCCCGGACGCCGAGCCAGCCATTGCCGGCGGCGGCGTTGCGGTTTTGCACTCTGCGCAGGTCGGGCGGCGGGTCTTGTCCTGCCGCCACGAGGCCGCCGCGGCTGGCTGCGACGGCCGGGGCGAGGATGGCAGGCGTGGCCCGCACGTTGGCGTATTCTGCGGGGTTGAGCGGTCCTTGCGCGACGAGCGCGGTCAGTCCGCCCTGTGAGACGCGGTACAGGCCGACTTGCGGGGCTTGCAGCGTCGCCGTGTAGAGGCCGGACTGTTCGGCTGCGAACGGCGTGATGACGACGCCGCCGTCCGGCTCGACGACGCGTGCGGACTGCGGCGCCGGGCCGAAGGTGCGCCGGGTGATGCGGATGTCGGCGCCGCGCGAGTCTGCAGTGAGGCGTTCTTCTTCAAGTTCAGGCTCTTTCATCAGCCAGTGGGCGAGGCGGCGCAGCAATTCCGCGTGCGGGCCGCCGCCGTCATGGCCGCGCGCCCACAGCCACATCTGATCGCTCATTATTTGCGCGACGCGGCCCTCGCCGACCCGGTCTAGCACCAGCAGCGGCCGGCTTCCGGCGCCGGCCATCACCACGCGTCCGCGCGCGACATTGGCTTCGACCAAGCGGTACCAACGGCCCCAGCTTGAGGCTTGGGAGGTCAGGCTCGCGGTGACGGGATGGCGCACGCCGTCGGCGGTTATGGCTGGACGGAACGGCTGTTCGAGGATTCCGCCCGTCGGGGCGGCGGGCAGGATATCGGCGAGGGGAGTGCGCCACAGGCTGTCTTCGCCAGCGTCGGGCGGCCCGGCGGCGACCAGCAGCGCGCCGCCATTGCGCACGTAGCGGGCGATGTTGTCGAAATAGGCCATCGGCAGGATGCCGCGTCGGCGGTAGCGGTCGAAGATTATGAGATCGAAGCGTGCAAGTTTCTCGACGAACAGTTCCTGGGTCGGAAACGCGATCAGCGACAGCTCCTCCACCGGGGTGCCGTCTTGTTTTTCTGGCGGACGCAGAATTGTGAAATGCACAAGGTCGACGGCCGGGTCTGATTTCAGGAGGTCGCGCCAGACGCGTGCGCCCTGGTGCGGTTCGCCGGTCACCAGCAGCACCCGCAGCCGGTCGCGCACGCCTGACATGGTCACGGCGGCCCGGTTGTTGAGCCCGGTCAGTTCGCCCGATCGCACCGGGGTTGTGAGTTCCAGCACAGCCGGTCCGCGCCGGTCGAGCTCAATGGCGATTTTCGCGGGCTGATTGAGCGGCGCCTGAACCGTGCGCGGATTTTCGCCGTTGAGGGTGAGCGTGATCTGGGCGGTTCCTGAGCGGCCTGGATCCTCGACGATGACATCGATCTCGCTTGGCTCACCCACGATCGCGTAGCGCGGCGCGGCGGTGACGACCAGCCTGCGGTCCTCCGCTTTGGGATCACCGACGATGACGGCATGCAGCGGGCCGAGTGTGCGTGCGTCCTTGGGGTCGCGCGGGGCGTCTATGATCTGGCCGTCGGTGATCAAGATGCTCGCCCCGATCCGCTCGGGTGGGACGTCTGCCAGCGTCTGTTCGAGGGCTGAGTAAAGTTGGGTTCCGGCTGGCGAGCCAACCGCGTTGCGCCGGCGCACCTCGACGCCGGGCATCGCTTTGAGCATCCGCTCCAGGCGATCGGCCTGCGCCTTTGCCTCGGCCGCACGGTTTTCCAGCGACATGGACTGCGAGGCGTCCACGATCAGCGCGACAACATCATTGAGGGGACTGCGTTCTTCGCGCACCCAGGCGGGGTTCAAAAGGACCAGGATAAGCCCGCCGAGCGCGAGCGGGCGCATCAGCTTCGCCGGCCCGCCGCGCCAGACATAGACGGCTACGGCGATCGCTGCGACGGCGCTGAGCGCCAGGATCCATGGCAACGGCAGGAGTGGATCGAGGGCGAACCGGCCGGTCATGGTCGCGCCGTCATCGGATCGGCGTCCGCCCCATGCGCTCAAGGAGCGCCGGGACATGGACCTGGTCGGCCTTGTAGTTGCCGGTGAGGGCGTACATCACGACATTGATGCCGAAACGTATGGCCAGTTCACGGGCTCGCTCGCCGCCGTCGACCGCTGCCATTGGTCGGCCTTCGGCGTCAATTGCCCAGGCGCCTGCCCAGTCTGAGGAACCAATGACGAGCGCAGACACGCCGTCGAAGTCATCCCGCTCGCCGCTGCGCGCCGTCTCGACCCAGACCCGGCCGGCGCCGACCCGGCCCGGAAACTCCGTAAGAAGATAAAAGGCTTTGGTGAGCACGTGGTCAGGCGGGATGGGCGCCAGGGGCGGCGCGTCGATCCCTTCAAGAAGGATTTCAAGCGGGCGTTCGCCGGCGGCGCGCAGTGCTGCCCGATCGGCGTCTCGGGTGTCTATCAGGAGGGCGCCGCCGGTTTTGAGATAAGCGTTCAACCGCGCCTGTGCCGTAGGGGTAAGGCTGCGCGCGCCGGCTGGCGGCGTCCAGAACAGCAGAGGGTAGACCGACAGGTCGTCGCGCTCCAGATCGACGCCGATGGGAGTTCCAGGCTCCACCGACGTGCGCCATGCGAGTTCGCGCGACAGGCCGCGCAGACCCGCGTCCGCCATACGGTCGAGGGATGGATCGCCGGTGCGCACATAGGCGAGTTTCAACTCGATGGCGCTAAGCGGCGTCTGGCTTTGCGCGGGCGGAGCGAGTGCGAGTGCGAGGCTGGCGCTGCAGAACGCCGCGATCAGCGCGCCGGCGCTTGCCCCTGGCGGAGCGGATTTGGGTCGCAGGCGGGGCGGGCGCACCGGTGGCCAGCGTCCGAGGACGAACAGTGCGGCTAGGATATCGATCAGCAGCAGCAGTGCAGCGCTGGCCAGGAGAGGGCCCGCGAGGGCGTGTTCGCGCCCGTCGGCATAGCCCTCGCGCACCGTCCCGGCCGGCAGCGGCCCGAGCGGGCGCAGGGCCTGATCGCCGCCTGCATTGAGGACGCCGCTTTCGCCGCCGCGACGCCACACGCCTGGCGGGGTCTGCGGGCTGGCGCGCCCTGCGGCAAAGGCTTCCGCAGTGGCAGGCGCATCGGCGCCCGCAGGTCCGCGCCAGCGGCCGAACCCGTCCAGTCCGCGCGCCAGGGTCCACGGTCCTTCGCCCGACTGTCTGCGCGCGGTGGATGGGCCCGCGAAGGCCAGGGTTCGCTTGAGCATTTCAACATACAATCCCGAGAGCGGCAGGTTCGACCAAGCCGGGCCTGCGGTCACATGGTACAGGACAATCATGCCGCGGCCACGTGCTGCTGCGGTCACCAGGGGGGCGCCGTCGGCCAGGCGCGCCCACACCCGCACCGCCGGGTCGGCGGTGGGCTCGGCGAGGGTGATCTGGGAAATCTGCACATCGTTCGGGATGGCGAGCTTGTAGAACGGGCTTTGTGCATCGGGTTCTGCGAGACCCTGCGGGCGGTCCCATCCGAGGGCGGAGCCGAAGGCGCGGGCGCCTGGGCGCAGACGCGTGGGCGTGAGTTCATCGGCCTGGGCGGCAAGGCGCGGGCCGGCGAAGCGGATAAGCAGCCCGCCGTCTTCGACCCACTTGGAGAGTTTCGTCTGATCCGGGCCGGAGAGGCGACCGACGTCGGCCAGCACAATGACGTCGACGCCGGTCTCCACCAGGGTATCCAGTCGCGCCCGGCGGGCGTCGGCGAAGGGGCGGATTGCTTTGGCCACGTAATAAAGGTCTGCGAGCAGCGGTTGCGGCCGCGCGCCCTCTTCCACGAGCCCGACCGACGGCCGGTCGAGGCCTGTGTCGAGCGCAGCCAGCGCGCCGGCGCTCGGGTTGGCTTCGAGCCGCACGGCGGCTGTTCGGCGCAGCAGCTCGGCCGGGATGGCGAGACGGGCTTTGGCGGTTGTGGCGCCGGGCCCGAATTCAGCGTTGCCGCTTGCTATGTCGCGCCCGTCAAGGCCTTCGGCCGAGATCGCTGCGGTCTCACGCCCGCCGGCCTGCGGGCGGGTGATGGTGATGGCCAATCCCTGACTGTCCGGCGCGACGGCTGTGATGGCGCGGGCCAACCGCGCCGGGGTGCGCACGCTGAGCCGCCCGGCGCGCGTCAGGGCTGTAGCAAAGTCGGTTCCGCCCTGATGGGCGAGCCCATCGCTCAGCCAGACCACTTTGCCGGCCTGCACGCGGGCTTCGCTCAGTCTGCGGGCCGCATCGGCCTGATCGGGGCGCCAGGGCGATGGTTCATGGCGCTGCAGGATTGCGCGGGCGCGATCTGGCGAGATCGCGGCGATTGCCATCGGCTGGCGCTGCGGCGCGGTGAACACGAGCGTCACCGGGGCGCCGGCCCGCTCGGCTTCGGCGGTCGCGCTCAGCGCCTGCGCGCGCACCTGGTCCCACATGGGCGCGCTTGGCCAGCCGTCGTCGATGGCGAGGAGGACGGGCTGTCCCGCTTGCAACCCCGTGCCTGCTGGAAACAGCGTCGGGCGTGACAGGCCGAGCAGGGCGAGTGCGGCGGCGGCGATGCGCAGCAGCACGAGCCACAGCGGTGTGCGCTGCGGCGTTTGGTTCTCATCTTTCAGCCCAAGGAGCAGGCGCCATGGTGCAAAGATCTTGCGCCGCGGCTGGGGCGGCAAGGCGCGCACCAGCCACCAGATCAGCGGCAGGGCGAGAAGGCCTGCGAGCACCATGGGCGCGGCGAAACCGAAGGGTCCGAGGGTCAGCATCAGCGCCGGGTCCGCGCGAGGTGCGCTGCGACAGCTGAGAGTGCTGGCGCGGGCTGGTGGTCCGTGCGGTGCGACACCAGGGTCATGCCGAAGCGATCGGCGAGGCTGGCGAGTTTGGCGCGGTGTTGCGCGAGGCGCTCGCGGTAGGCGCGCGCGACATCTTCGGCGCGACCGAAGATCTTCTGCGTCGAGCCGTCCGGCGCCTCAAAGCGGGTGCGTCCGCGAAACGGAAAGTCTTCTTCGGCGGGATCGCAGACGGCAAGGAGCACAGCGCGCGCGCCAGCGGCCGCCCACGGGTGAAGGCGCTGCGCCCAGGTATCGATCGGATCGTAGAAGTCGCTTGCGAAGACCACGAAGGCGCGCGGGCGCACCAGGGCGTTGAGGGCGTCTGGTGGCGTTGCTGTCAGGAGTGCGCGTGCGGTGCGCTCCACGCCGAGCCTGCCGAGTGCGGGCGCCGGGCCGACGATGGGACCGACCCGTTCGCCGCCGCGGGAGAACAAAACCGCGAGCGCGAGGGCGATGACGGCGGCGCGTTCGCACTTCTGCGCGGCGCCGGGGCTTTGCGCGAGGCGCATGCCTGGGCGGGCATCGCACCAGAACAGGGCGGTCTGGGGCGCGCTCCATTCAGTCTCACGCACGAACAGGCGATCGCTGCGGGCTGAGCGTCGCCAGTCGACCGCGCGTGCGCCGTCTTCGGCCCGGTGCATCCTGTATTGCCAGAAATCCTGGCCTGGGCCTGGTCGTCGCCGGCCGTGATCGCCGGGGTCGACGGCGGCGGCGAGACGCTGGGCGGCGGCAATCAGGCGGGCGACGCCAGCGGCGAGATCTTCGGCTTCGCGGCGCAGCTGGCTTGGCGCCATGACGGTGTGGGGATGGTTCAGCGCCACGGCGCGCCTGTTCCTGACCAGCTCATCCGGCCTCGACCGCGAGGCGGTCGATCAGATCTTCAACGCTGCGCCCTTCGGCTTTGGCGGTGAAGCTCATGGCCATGCGGTGGGCGAGGGCTGGACGCGCCAGGGCGAGAACATCGTCGATCGTGGGGGCCAGACGGCCGCGCAGGAGCGCGCGCGCGCGCGCTGCGAGCATCAGGGCTTGCCCGGCGCGCGGCCCGGGGCCCCACGACACCTGGGCGCGTGCTTCGGCTGAGCCCTGGGCGTCGGGGCGGGCGGAGCGAACAAGCTTGAGGATCGATTCCACGACCTTTTCGCCGACGGGCAGTGTGCGCACCAGGGTCTGCACGGCCTGCAGAGCGCCCGGTTCCAGGGCGGGGCCCGCCTCCACGTCCTGCGCTCCCGTCGTCTCGATCAGAATGCGCCGCTCGGTTTCGGCGTCGGGATAGGGCACGTCAATTTGCAGCAGGAAGCGGTCGAGCTGGGCCTCCGGCAGCGGGTAGGTGCCTTCCTGTTCGATTGGATTCTGGGTCGCCAGCACGTGGAATGGGCGTGGCAGAGCATAGGTCTGGCCGGTCACGGTCACGTGGTTTTCCTGCATTGCCTGCAGCAGCGCGGATTGGGTGCGCGGGCTTGCCCGATTTATTTCGTCGGCCATCAGGAGGTTGGTGAACAGCGGGCCGGGAATGAAGCGGAAGTTGCGTTTGCCTGTGGCGTCCTCCTCTAGAACTTCCGAGCCGATGATATCGGCCGGCATCAGGTCCGGGGTGAACTGCACCCGGCCCCAGGGCAGTCCGAGGACTGTGCCGAGGGCGGCGCACAGGCGCGTTTTGGCGAGACCTGGCGCGCCCACCAGCAGTGCGTGGCCGCCGGCGAGCACTGCGCACAAGGCGAGTTCGACCACCCTCTCCTGACCAAACACGACTTTTGCGATTTCGCCTTTGGCGCGCGCCAGGGCCTCGCTTGCCGCCTCGGCGCGCTGGAGTAGAGCTTGATCGGCGTCGGACACGGCGGACCTCGCTGGCGGTTATTCGCATCTGGCACAGGGACGCGGCCGTGCGGCCGATTTGAGGCCTTGCGGGCGTCTTGTGCAGCGACTCTGAAGCTAGGCCCAGGTCCCTGCGAAGTCCACGCGCCTGCCTGGCGAGGCGTCCGGCGTGCGCCCCGGCTGAGGCGGCGCGGCTGCTTCGGGGCTGGATCTGCGGCGGCCGGCCATTGTCGCGATGGTCTGATTGGCGCGTGTGTTGGGGCTCACGCCTGCAGGCGCGTGGCGTCCGGCGCGGCCAACATCGCACGCGGAATTCCGGACAGGGACGGCAGCCGGCATTCGACTGCCGGCTGCGCCGGGGTGATCGCGGACTGCGCCGGGCGGCGGCGTCATGGCTGGCCGGGGGAAGTGGTTGCCCGCGGGGCGGACGCAGCGTAAGCACCCCAGCCACGCCCGGCCGGACCAGGCTGGGCCAGATGGGCGGGGTCAGACGCAGTGCAACAGGAAGAGACGCTTGCAGCGCTGCTGCGTCTTGCGCGCCCGATCATCGTTTCGCGCCTGGCGATTATGATGATGGGGCTGTGCGACGTCATCGTCGTGGGCCAGTACGCGGCGGAAGAGCTCGCCTATCAATCGCTGGGATGGGCGCCGACGGGGGTGGTTCTGGTGACGGCGATCGGGTTGCTGCTGGGTGTCCAGATCCTGACGGCGCGCCACATCGGGGAAGGCCGCAAGGCCTTGGCCGGGGCCGTGTGGCGGCGTGGTCTGGTGTACGGTTTCTGGCTCGGTCTGGCGGGTGGGGCGATCGTTTTTCTCAGCGCCGAGCCGTTTCTGCGTTTAGCCGGGATGGATGAGTCGCTGGCGCGCGGCGCGGGGGCTGTTGCGCGGGTGC
The DNA here is from genome assembly GCA_044375455.1 of Caulobacterales bacterium. GTDB lineage: Bacteria > Pseudomonadota > Alphaproteobacteria > Caulobacterales > Aquidulcibacteraceae > JBEIHX01. The sequence continues at coordinate 10,952 of JBILMQ010000035.1, forward strand.
TGGCGCTCTCATTGCCGTTCCATCTGGTTTACATCGCGACATCGTTTTTCCTTGAGGGCGTCAATCGGCCGATGCCGGCGATGGTGGCGATGCTGTTGGCCAATGTGCTCAATCTCGGGCTCAATCTTGCGCTGGTGTTCGGGTTTGGCCCGATCCCGGCGATGGGGGCGGTGGGCTCTGCGTGGGCGACGCTTGGGGCGCGGCTTGCGCTTGCGGGCGGGCTTGTCTGGTTTGTGTGGACGATGCGTGACGCAGCCGCGTATGCGGTGCGCGCGCGTCCACGGCCTGATCGCGCCCTGTCGCGGGAGCAGAGGCGCGTCGGCTACGCCGCGGGGCTGAGCCAGGCCTTCGAGGCCGGGGCGTTTTCGATGATGAACGTGATCGCCGGCATGGTCAGCGCGTTGCAGGTTGCAGCCTTCGCCGTTGGGCTCAACGTGCTGTCGATTGTATTCATGATCGCGCTTGGGTTTTCATCCGCCACGGGCGTCCTCGTGAGCCAGGCGCGCGGTCGGGGGGATCTCGGCGGCATGAGCCAGGCTGCGTGGCTCGGTCTTGGCGCCACGGCTCTGGCGATGCTGCTTCCGGCCGCCTTGTTTCTGGCCGCGCCGCAGCTGGTTGCGCGCGCCTATGTGAGCGACCCGGTTTTGCTCGGCGTGGTCACGCCGCTGCTCATCCTGTGCGCCTTCGTGTTTGTCGCCGATGGCGCACAGGTTGTGGTGGCCCAGGCCTTGCGTTCGATTGGCGATGTTTGGTTCCCGACGGTCAGCCACTTTGTGAGCTATGCGCTTGTCATGCTGCCGCTCGGCTATCTCGCCTGCGTGACGTGGGGCCGGGGTGCGCAGGGCGCGATGTTTGCGATCATCGCTGCGAGCCTGTTGTCGGCGCTGATCCTGACTGGCCGGCTGTGGTTACGTCTTCGCCCGTCGGCCGGTCCGCCGGCTGGGTTGGCGCCCGGATCTTCTCCCGGATCTTCTCCCGGATCTGCTTCGGCACATGAGGGTGCGCCAGCGACGCGCCCTCAACAGCTCGCCGATCCAGGCGGCATTTGCTAAGGCATATGCCAACAGGAAGTGTCCGTTGTGACTGCAGAACGCCGCGTGAAGATTTTCAGGAATGGCCGTAACCAGGCCGTTCGAATCCCCCGGGGTTTCGAGCTTCCGGGCGAGGACGCCGTGATGCGGCGCGACGGCGCGCGCCTGATCATCGAGGCGGCTGCCCCGCAATCGCTGATCGCCCTGCTGGCAACGCTGGAACCGCTGGACGAGGATTTTCCGGACATCCCCGATCCGCTTGCGGCCCCTGTTGACCTGTGAATACCCGCTTCCTCCTCGATACAAACATCGTCTCCGATCTTGTTCGCAACCCGCAACGACGAGCGGCAGCCATGATCGCAAGCACCGGCGAAGCGGCTGTAGCGACAAGCCTCATCGTTGCTGCCGAACTACGCTACGGCGCAGCAAAGAAAGCTGGCGTTTCAAGCATCGAAGGTGACGGGCTGAAACGTCGCGCCGCGCTGCCCGCGCCTCCGGTCGGGCTACGCCCGCCCTCCGTCGCGGGCAGCGCGGAAACAGCAGCTCACATCAAACAAGACAAAGCCGCGCAAGGGGGGTCCCTTTTGCGCGCCGATTGACACGCGTTGCGGGACTGCGTGTCGAGAACTGGTTGCGGTGAACGACAGCGCAGCTGCGCCCCCAGCCGGGTGGATCCTCAGCGCGCATGCAGAAGTATCTATCTGATCCGACATTTCGTTCCCGGCGTGGCGGGTGTCCGCCGGGTCGAAAGTGTCAGACGCCACCGCTCATGCGGCCCGGTCCGGGTTCCGATCGCGTCGATGGAGACGATCGCCCGGTCCAGCGCCAAGAGCTCGAGCAACTGCGGAACCGCAATGATTTCATTGGGTTTGGCGTCGACTGCGCGCTGCGCGAGCACCAAGCCAGCCTCGCTCGCATAGGCCGAGACCAAATGGAGTGCGCCGGTCCCATCGGGCGCTGTTTTCGATCCGCGCACGGTTTTGACGTCGATCGCGATGACCTCTGGCGACGCGCCATGCCCGGTTTGCCTGGCCGCGTGCAGAGAAGCCGCCCAGGATGCAAAGCCCCGCCCGAGCGCGACGGGATCGATCAGGTGGAACACTTTGCGAAAACGTCTGCGCGCTCGGTACGCCCCCTTGCGAACGGCAAATAACGCCGCAGCCAATCCAAGCTTTCGCGGGCATGATCTTCAACGCGCTCCCAATCATCGGCGCCGCAGACCACACTCACAAGTGTCGCCAGCAGGATCTCGTCCAGCGGCAACGTCACCATCCTGGCCACCCGATGATCGGGTGCTGCCCGCATCTCATTTTAGAAATCCGACCGTCATCAAAGCCCCCCAAGATGGCTCCGGTTGAATCGATGCCAGTCAATGTCACGTGTCACGTTAGGAATTTAAGATCGAAACGCGCCAGCCATAAGGCGCCTTCCGTTTCGCAATGGGCAAAACCGGACCCCCTGTTCGGTCTCTTGCCGTGTGACCTGGACGACGCAGCCCGGTCCCGAAACCGCCACGGGCAGGAAATTTCCTCTGCGCTCCGCGCATTCATCGCGCGACAGATTTCCTGCCCGGACCGGTGCTCCACTTCGTTCCGCCCCGCCTCGCGGCTCGCCCGAAAAGTGGAAGCCCTTTACGGATAAGCGAGCGCGCGATGAGACCGGGTTCAGCACCAGCCTGCGCCGTCCGGGCGGTCCGGCGTCGACGGCAGCCTCGCGATGATGAGCCTTTCAGTTGCGATTGGCATCGAGAAGAACGCTGAGAAAGCCGGAGACGGCCAGCCGGACTTCAGAATCCTCGCCGGAGATAATGCCACAGAAATCGGCGGCAGATGGCTTCGCAACGCCAAGGCATCGGGACGCGAGTATGTCTCGATCACCCTCTCAGACCCGCAGATCGGGCCCTGCAAAATCTTTGCAAGCCTCGCCCCGGTCAAAGGCAAGACGGGTCGCAACGTGATCCTTTGGGACCTGAAGGAATAGCCATCTTGTTCAGCCAGACCAGAGCCGCCCCGGAGAACTCTCCGGGGCGGTTTTGTAAGCGCTGAAGGCTCAGCTCCAGTCCAGAAAATCCAATCCTGGAATGTCTGAGAAGTCCTCGGCATTCATCGTGATCAGCGTGGCCCGGTGCGCCAGCGCCTGCGCCGCGATCATCCGATCAAGGATCTTTCGGCTCGAATAGCCCGCCTTGGCGAGAATGCTTGCATATAACCCGGCCGCCAGGTCATCAAAGGCCAGCGCCGGTATGGCCGCAACGATGACATCGAGACGCGCGCGCCGGATCTCGGCGAGTTCCGGAACCCTGTACACGCCGCCTTCCAGTTCGATCCGGGTGACGATCGACATGAGAATGCCGTCGTCGAGCTCTTCAAGCCGCTTCGTGACCCCGGCATCGCCATCGCGCAGATGGATCGCAACATTTGTGTCGATGATGCAGGCCAAGTTAAAGCGCGTCCCGTTCGGGCAGGCACTCGGTTTCGCGAACTTCGATCTCAGGCGGCACTGGCAGGGCTTGCAACCGGCTGAGCATCTCAGTGACTGTCATCTGCGCCGGGTAGATCGTCATGACATCGCCGGAACGAACGATGATGAGTTCGACCCCGTCGCCAAAAGCCACGTCTTTCGGAAGCCGAACGGCTTCGCTGTTCCCGCTTTTGAAGGTTCGGCTACGTGCGACGGTCATGTGGGGCATACCTTTGGATATACGTGTATATACTATTTTGACATTTGACCGTCAAGGCTGCGTGCGCTGTGTGTCGTTGACAAGGGTGCGCCAGCGCCGCCGTTTCAGGCGCCCTGATCCTGCAGCGCGGCTCGGCTTTTGGGGGCGCTCCGGTCTTCGGGGGCGCGGCCAGACTGGGCCTGATCGTCATGGCCTCGGTATTCTCCGAGCCGGCCGCCATCGCGCCGGCTGCGCAAAGCGGATAGAGTGCGCGCGATTCCGCCAGAGAACCGTGAGCGAAAGGACCGTGCGATGACGAGCAAGAGCGCGCCTGGCCAGTACGACGCCTATGAAAAGGCAGAGGGCGACGAGCCTTTGTTTACGCTGCTGGCGCGCGATCCGGTCGCTCCTCCGCTCATCGAAGCCTGGGCCTATCTGCGCTCCGGCCAGCTTGGGGCGGCTGAGATCGCCTTCCGCAAGGCGATTGATTCAGCGACCACGATCGATCCGCAGCCGCCTGGCGACAGCCAGATCATTTCCGCTTTCCGTGTGGCGGAGGAATGCCGCGACTGGCGCAAGGACAAGCTGCTCGGCAAGCGCTGAGCGCTTTCACCCAGTGCGCCCGCCTGCTAGCACGGCGTGCGTGCGCATTTTGTTCATTACATCCACTCGAATCGGCGACGTCATCCTGTCGACCGGTGTCCTTCAGCACCTGATGGACGCGCATCCGCAGGCGCGGTTCACCATCGCCTGCGGCAAAGTTGCTGCGCCCCTGTTCCGCGCTTGGCCGCGCGTCGACGCGGTCATTGCGATGGTCAAGCGTCGCTATGGTCTGCACTGGTTTGACCTCTGGCGCGCGACCGCCGACGGCGTCTGGGATCAGGTGATTGATCTGCGCGGCTCCTGGACGGGGAAGTTTCTGAGGGCCAGGAGGCGCTTCATTCACCCGGGCACGAACCTGCGCTTGCGGGCGGCTGATGACCACGCCGTGGCGCTTGGCCTGGCGCAGAGCCCGCCGCTGCAGCTGTATCTTGATGCGCCGGCGCACGCCTATGCGCGAAGGCTTCTGGGTGAAACGTCGCGTCCCGTACTTGCGCTGTCGCCTGGCGCGGCGAAGCCGGAGAAGCGCTGGGGGCCTGACGGTTTCGCAGCGGTCGCTCGGGCCCTGCTTGGGTCTGGCGGTGCGCTTGCGGGGGCCCGGGTGCTGGTGCTGGGCGGACCGGGAGAGGAGGCGCTGACGGGCGCGATCGCGGCTGGTCTGAGCGAATTCGATCCGATTGACGCCAAAGGCGATATGCCGTTGCTGGAGGCGGCGGCATGCTTGGCCCGCTGCCGGCTCGTGATCGCCAATGATTCCGGTCTCATGCATATGGCGGCGGCGATGAGTGCGCCGGTTCTTGGCCTTTTCGGGCCGACCGATGATCGGCGCTACGCGCCGTTTGGACCATTCACCGGCGTTGTGCGGCCCAATGCGGGAGCGCGCGACATCCATGCGCTGAAGCCTGCCCAGGTGATCGAGGCGGCTGCAGGCTTGCTGGCGACGAGCGGCGCGTGGCGCGCGCCATGCGACTGATCGCTGAAGGGTCGCTTGCCGGTCTGATCAGGCCGGATCCGGCCCGATCATTTTCTCCGGTCTGACGATGGCGTCGAAATCTTCAGCCGGAATGCCGTCTTCAATCGCTTCCTCGCGCAGGGTTGACCCGTTCTTGTGGGCATTCTTGGCGATTTTGGCGGCGCGATCGTAGCCGTATTTTTCTTTCAGGGGCGTGACGAGCATCAGCGAGTTGGCGAGACCCTGGGCGATATTTTCGAGCCGGGGTTCGATGCCGACAACGCAATTATCCGTAAACGACACGGCGGCGTCGGCGAGCAGCTGCACGGACTGCAGGAAATTATAGGCCATCATCGGGTTGAACACGTTGAGTTCGAAGTGGCCCTGGCTGCCGGCGAAGGCGATCGCGGCATTGTTGCCGAGGATATGGGCTGCTGCCTGGGTGATGGCTTCGCACTGCGTGGGGTTGACCTTCCCCGGCATGATTGAGGACCCGGGTTCGTTTTCCGGCAGCGCGAGTTCGCCAAGCCCGGCGCGTGGTCCCGAGCCCAGAAAGCGGATGTCATTGGCGATCTTGAAGCAGCTCATCGCCACGGTGGTGATCGCGCCGTGGCTGAACACCATTGCATCATGTGCTGCGAGCGCTTCGAACTTGTTCGGCGCGCTGGTGAAGGGCAGCCCGGTGATGGCCGCCACGCGCTCAGCGACTGCTTCAGCGAACCCTGCCGGCGATGCAAGCCCCGTGCCGACGGCTGTGCCGCCCTGGGCGATCTCCATCAGCATCGGCAGTGTCAGCTCAATACGCTTAATGCCGTTCTCGATCTGCTTGGCGTAGCCTGAGAATTCCTGACCGAGTGTGACGGGGGTGGCGTCCTGGGTATGGGTGCGCCCGATCTTGATGATGTCGCGCCACGCCATAGCCTTGTCGTTCAGCGCTGCGTGCAGGGTGCGCAGGGCCGGCAGCAGATGATGGTGAATGCGCTCCGCACACGCAATATGCATCGCGGTCGGAAAGCAGTCGTTTGACGACTGACTCATGTTCACGTGATCGTTGGGATGCACCGGCGTTTTGGAGCCCATGGCGGCGCCGAGCATTTCGATGGCCCGGTTGGAGATGACCTCGTTGGCGTTCATATTGGACTGGGTGCCTGAGCCGGTCTGCCAGACTGAGAGGGGGAAGTGATCGTTGAGATGTCCGTCGATCACTTCCTGTGCGGCCGTCACGATGACCGCGCCGAGGGCGGGGTCGAGTTTGCCGAGGCGCATGTTTGCTTCCGCGGCTGCGCGCTTGACGACGCCAAGGGCGCGCACGATCGACGCGGGTTGTTTTTCCCAGCCGATCTTGAAGTTGCCGAGCGAGCGTTGCGCCTGGGCGCCCCAGTAGCGGCTGGCGTCTACCTCGATCGGGCCGAAGGTATCGGTTTCTGTGCGGGTAGCGGACATCAGGACATCCTTTCGCGGTTGCGCCGGCGCGTGCGCTGCGGGGGATAGCGAGGATTCCGTTACGGGGGAAGCAGCTGCTGCGCGCGCGATTGGATTGGCGTGGACCGTGGCGTGCGCCTCGGGGAGTGGTCCCCGGGGTGGGTGTCAAGCCCGGGCTGAGGCGCCGAGCGAGGCGCGGGTGGCCAGGCACAGGCGGCACGCCGAGGATTGGGACCACAGACGGAGCCTGTGATCCGCCCAGGGGACCAGCCCAGGGGCGCCGGTTCAGGGAGATCGGTTCAGGGGAACCGGTCCCGGGGGGCAGGTTCGTGAGCGGTCCGCCAGCGCTTGCGGGGGGTGGCTTGCTGCGCCTGTTCGATCGGCCTGTTGATTTGCCTGACGGGGGGGTTATGTGTCCGCTCGACCGCGCCGCGGCGCGCGGCTGCTTGCTGTAACGCCAGGACTCGTGCGCGGTGCGCTGCGCCGGGGTCAGTCAGAGGAGAATGCGCGTGATCGCGATTTATGTGATTGTCGGCTTTATCATCGTGTTTTTTGCGCTGAATGCGATCGAATACGGCCGCCTTGACTGAACTGCGCTGCGCCCGGATCGGCGCAGTCGGCCGCGCCGTCATCTGCTGGCAACGGCGACG
>JBILMQ010000253.1:0-5324 GCA_044375455.1 Caulobacterales bacterium
AACGCCGGGTCGTCGCGTCGCGGCCGTGGCGCGCGCGGGACGCATATCCTCCTGGCATGGGCCCGTGACGCGCAGCAGCACGCACGCACCGGGATCAAACGGGCGCCTGGATGGCGTCATTTCTGTCGACGGACGAGATCTGGCCGGTCTTGAAATCCTGTTTCGCCGGAGGCGTGATCTTCATCCGTGCGCCAAGGATCGAAGCCTGCAGCGCAGCCGCCGGTTTCCAGGATCGCTGGCCAGTCAATGGGCCAGTCAATGGGCCAGTCAATGAGACTTGATACAACCTGCCCGGCAAGCGCATACTGCGCTGCATCGCCGCATCCGCCTGGAGCAGCGCGTCTACAATCCGGGGGACATGCCGTCGCCAATCCCATTAGCGAAGCCAGTTGCCGAAGCCAGTTGCCGAATCTCCTCGCCCAATCCTGCTGTCCAATCTTCCCTTCCACTCTTCCCTTCCACTCTTCCCGCGTCATCTTTCTGCGTCATCTTTCTGCGTCATCTTTCTGCGTTCAGGCGCCAGTCGTCGCCGCAGCGCGCCAGCCTCAGGTGCAGCCCTCATCATGTCCGCGAAAATCCGCCGCATCGTTCTTGCCCGCCATGTCGAAGGCGCGCCCACGCCGCAGGACTTCAGGCTTGAGACGATTGACATGCCCGCACTGGCGGCGGGCCAGTTTCTCGCCCGCACCCTGGCCATTTCAGTCGATCCGGGAACCCGCTCGCGTCTCTCAGGCGGGGCGAGTTATGCAGCCGGCCTGAAGATCGGCGACACGGTCGACGGCTTCTGCGTCGCCCGCGTCGTTGAAAGCCTCCATCCCGGCTTCACGCCGGGCGATCTCATCACCGCAGGGGCCGGCTGGTGTGACCATTTCATCGGCGACGGGCGCGGCTATCTCGGCCGCCTTCCCGCCGCCGGCGCGGGATCCTCGCCGCCGCTGTCGGCCTGGATCGGCGTCCTTGGGGTGCCCGGCATGACGGCGTATTTCGGGTTGAGGCGCGTGGCGCAGATGCAGGCAGGCGCGCGCGTCCTCGTGACGTCAGCGGCGGGGCCGGTTGGCGCAACGGCAGGACAACTCGCCAGGATCTGGGGCGCGTCCCGGGTGGCGGGCGTCGCCGGGGGAGAGCGCAAATGCGCCTGGTTGCGGGAAACAGCTGGCTTCGACGCGGTGCTCGACCGGCACGCCGAGAGCGACCTCGGCGCGGCGCTGCATGCGGCCATGCCGGAGGGCGTGGACGTGCTGTTCGACAATGTTGGCAACGCAATGATCGATCTCGTCCTGCCGCTGATGCGCCGCGGCGGACGGATCGTGGTGTCGGGCCAGGTGGCGGACTACAATGTCGCGCCGCAGCATCGTCCTGCACTGCGCAACACGGCGCCCTTCATTACGCACCGTCTGAGGATGGAGGGGCTTGTCGTGTTCGATGATCTCAAAGCGTTCCCCGCGGCGCAAAGCGAGATGGCTGCGCTGATCGCCGCCGGGCGCCTTGCCTATGTCGAAGAGCGATTTGACGGTCTGGAGTCCGCGCCGCAGGCCTTCTGCGGTCTGTTCCGCGGCGAAAACTTCGGCCGGCGCATTGTCCATCTGGCGGAGTAGCACGCGATGACCGGCGTGAATCTCGACAAATACCAGCGGTTCATTTTCACCCGCAGCGGGCGCATCCTGACGGCCTCACTCCGCGGACCAAATCCGGTCAACGGGGTGGATGCGCGGATGCACGAGGAGCTTGCGGACGTCTTTGTCGACCTGCAGCGCGATCCTGACAGCGACCTGATCGTGCTGACGGGCGAAGGCCGGGCGTTCTGCGCCGGCGGAGACATGGCCTGGTTCGACGCCCAGATCGCCGACCCTTGGAGCTTTCGCGACATTGCTGCTGACGCCAAGCGGATCATCACCACGCTTTTGGATCTCGAAAAACCGATCCTGTGCCGCCTGAACGGGGCGGCGGCCGGGCTCGGCGCGACGCTGGCGCTGCTTTGCGATGTCATCATCGCCGACGAGACGGCCCGCATCGGCGATCCGCACGTCAAGGTGGGCCTCGTGGCGGGCGACGGCGGCGCGGTGATCTGGCCCCAGCTCGTGGGCTACGCCAAAGCCAAGGAACTGCTCATGACCGGCGATCTGCTCACCGCCCGGGAAGCCCTCGCGCTGGGTCTCATCAATCACGTTGCGCCGCGCGACATGCTTGACGCGAAGGTGGCTGAGATCGCCGGCAAGATCCTCGCCAACCCCAAATGGGCGGTGCGCTGGACGAAAACCGTAATCAACACTCAGCTCAAAGCGCTCGCGGCGACGACCAATGATGCGGCGCTTGCCTATGAAATCCTGTCCAATATGACCCGAGACAGGGCCGAAGCCGTCGCCGCCTTCAAGGAGAAGCGCGCGCCAAAGCTTACCGGGGAGTGAAGGATCGCCGCGCCATGGCCGAGACCGCGCCGACATACGCCGCCGAGCCTGATGAGGGCGCAACAAACCCGCAGGCGCGGCGCATCGGCTTCGTGCTGGGGCTCGCGCTGGCCATTGGCCTTCAACTGCTGCCGCGGCCGGACGGCCTGAGCCCGGAAGCCTGGCGCGTCGCATCGATTGGTCTTTTGATGGCGGTGTGGTGGGTGAGCGAAGCCCTGCCGCTGCCGGTTACCGCCCTGGTCCCGCTGGTGGCGCTGCCGCTGCTTGCCGGTTTCAAGCCGGCCGACGCCGCCGCGCAATACGCCGATCCGGTTCTTTACCTGTTTCTGGGCGGCTTCCTGATCGCGATCGCGATCGAGCGCTGGGGTTTGTCCGCCCGCCTCGCCTACAGCATCGTGGCGGCGGCCGGTCCACGCCCGCGGCTGATCGTGGCGGGCTTCATGATTGCGACTGCCTTCATCTCGATGTGGATCTCGAACACCGCAACCTCGATGATGATGACGCCGCTCGCGCTCGGAGTCGCCGGAGCAGCGACGCTCAGCGCTTCGGGCGGGCGCGGCGCGGAGGACCCCCGCTTCGCCTTCGCGCTCATTCTGGGCGTCTGCCATGCCGCAACGATCGGCGGCGTCGGCACGCCGATCGGGTCGCCCACGAACCTCATCGCAACGTCCTGGCTCGCCGAGCAGAAGGGCGTGGAGGTGGCCTTTCTCGACTGGATGGCCGTCGGCATGCCGGTGCTTGTGACGCTGCTCATGGCGTCCTGGTTCATGCTGACCCGCGGCCTGACGACAGACCGCGCGGCTGGAACAGCGGCGCAGGCGCAGGTGCGAACCCAACTCGCCGGGCTCGGACCCATGCGCGCCGCCGAGATCCGCGTCGCCCTCATCTTCGTCACCGTGGCGTGCCTGTGGGTGGGTCAGCAATGGCTCGCCAGACTGCCTGGCCTGTCCGGCCTGTCCGACATGGTCATCGCGATGATCGGCGGTCTGGCCTTGTTTGTGCTGCCGGCCGGACGCGGGTACGACCGCGCGCTGTTGACCTGGCAGGACGCAGCAAAGGTCCCTTGGGGCATCATTTTGCTCTTCGGCGGCGGCCTGGCGCTGGCGGACGCCGCGACCGCAACAGGACTTGCGGCCTTTCTGGGCGGCGGTCTTGCCGGGGCCTCAAGCCTGCAGCTGATCGTCTTGGTGCTCGGCGTCGTGGCGGTGATGATCTTCATCACCGAGTTCGCTTCCAACGTGGCGTCCATCACCATGATGCTGCCGATCCTGGGAGCATTGGTGCTCGCCACCGGTCAGCCCGCGGCGTCCTTCGTGGTGCCGGCCGCCATCGCCGCCTCCACCGGCTTCATGATGCCGGTCGGGACGGCGGCGAACGCCATCGCATACGGCACAGGCCGCGTCCCGGCCGGTCGCATGATGCGCATCGGTTTGATCTTGAACCTCATCGCGGCGGCTGTCCTGACGGCGGTCGGCCTGACGGTCGCGCCGGCGGTTCTAGGCTGACGGGTCGTCGCGGGAGATGGTGAGTTCCAGGCGCGCATCAGCCCGTCCGGCATGGCGCAGCAGCGTGTGCAGAATGAGCGCCACACCCAGCATTTCCAGGCCTTCCGTGATCGCGGTCGTGAGCACGTCAACCCCGGTCCAACTCGGAATGATCCGCTCCAGGATTTCCCAGGTGAACGGCGTCACCACGACCTCCCCCGTCACGCCCAGCACAAAGACGAGCGCGCCCAGCGCCAGGCGCAACCGTGTCTGAAGGGCGACCCCGCCCATCGTGGCGATCAGACCGGCGCCTGTCGCCGCTGCGAGTGTGGCGAGACCGGCGATGAACGCCGCAAGGACGCCTGGATGGCCCTTCAGGCGCCAGATCACATGGTGCGCCTCGACCAGCTCCTCGACCGCCAGAACCAGCATCGCCGCGGCAATGATCGCAAAGAACAGACGCGCCCGGCCGCCCGATTCAGCGCTGTGGACCCACAGCGCGGCGGCGGCGGTTGCGAGCAGGGCGAGTGACGCAAAGAAATCCGCCGGGTTGGCGGCGGCGCGCAGATTGAAGAAGCGGCTGAGCCCGGGCATGTCGGGGACGTCGAACACAAGCGCGACGGCGGAGACAACGACATAGGCAAGCGTCAGCAGGGCTGCGATCGCCAGATGCCAGCGCAGGATGGTTCGCGGTGAAAGCGTAAGGACTGTCATGACCCACCCGAATGCGGCGCGCGGAGGCGCCTGGAGACGCCATGCAAGGCGCAGACCGCGACTCACCCCTGTCGGGGCGGCGGCCCCCGCCAGCCGGCGACAGTCAGGCGGCCAGGGTCAGGCAGCCAGGGCCAGACAGCCAGGGTCAGGCGGCGGCGACGCGACAGTGGCGCGGCGCGAGGTTCAGCGATAACACTGCACCATGACCAAGCCGACCGCAGCACCCCTCCACCTCTACCTGATCGACGGGTCCGGCTATATCTTCCGCGCCTTCCACGCCCTGCCGGCGCTCACGCGGGCCAGCGACGGCATGCCGGTCGGCGCCGTTGCCGGCTTCTGCAACATGGTCTGGAAGCTGCTGCGGGAAGTCAACGCTGGCGAACGGCCAACGCACCTCGCCGTCGTGTTCGACAAGTCCGAGGACACCTTCCGCAAAGCGTTCTATCCCGACTACAAGGCCCACAGACCGCCGCCGCCGCCTGATCTGGCGGTGCAGTTTCCCGTCATCAGGGAGGCGACCAAAGCCTTCGGCTTGCCGTCGCTCGAATTGTCCGGCTACGAAGCGGATGACCTCATCGCGACATACGCCCGTCTCGCCGTCGAGGCCGGCGGGCGGGCGACCATCATTTCCTCCGACAAGGACCTTATGCAGCTCATCCGCCCGGGCGTGGCGCTGTTCGACCCCATGAAATCCAGGCCGCTGGGGGAGCCGGAGGTGCTG
>JBILMQ010000036.1:0-18164 GCA_044375455.1 Caulobacterales bacterium
CAGTAATTCCTCAGACCGCCACAAATGCGGATCAGACCAAGCCGCGGCGAACGCTGAATCGCCGCAGGCTCGTTTGTCGCCGACCAACTCATCGACCAGCCACACGCCACCAGGTTTCAAGGCGGCGCCAACCCGGCGAATAAGCCGCCTCTTATCGAACACAAAGGTTAGCTCATCGCGCGACCAAGCCGCATCAAATGCGACATCGGGCAAGGCAGCCGCCTCCGGCTCCACCTGCTGCGCCCGCGCTTTGGCGTTGAGCCCGAGACGCGCCAGACGATTCTGCGCCGCCGCAACGCAGCCAGGGCGCCATTCGTACATAGACACTGCGAGCTGGCTGGCGCGCGCAAGCTCCACGGCTGGCTCGCCGATGCCCCCGCCGAACAGGAGAATGGATTGATCCGGTTGCAGGCCAAGCAAAGCGACTGCCGCCGCCTCCTCCTCGGCATCGCCCATTGCAATCCGGTTTTCGCCCCAAACCACCTCCAGAGCCGCCAGACGTGGCGTGCGTGGCGGCTCGATCTCGCCTGCCTTGATCATCGCACGTTCGTTCTGCCAGGCGGCGATCTGTGCACGCGCCGCTGCCTCGTCAAACTCTGCGCCGTCCCACCAGGCAGCGAAACGAAGCCGCGCCATGTCCAGCTCTGGACTGGCGAGGACCGGCAACTTGGGAAACTGGATCTTACGCACAGCGGCCATGGCCGAATCGCCACTCCTTTCACAGAGCCTTCAGTATCGTGGCCGATACTTAACGAGTTCCTTGCGCGGGGGCCTTGCAAGCGGGAGCCCGGGCCGCTGACCCGGGCAGGCGCCGTGACTTTCACGGCGCCGCCAGCACGCCAGCCACTCGGGCGCGCAGATACGGCGCCACTTCTGCTTCAAACCAAGGGTTACGTTGCAGCCAATGATTGTTGCGCCAGGACGGATGGGGCAATGCGATGACGTCATGGGGCAGTGAGCGCCAGTCGCGCACCACCCCGCCGACGCCACGCCGTCGTGCCTGTGAGCCGAGGTGATATGTCTGCGCATAACGCCCGATGACCAAGGTTAACCTTATTTCGGGCAGCAGAGATAACAGCCGCGCCCGCCACAGCGGCGCGCACTCGGGCCGCGGCGGCAAATCGGCCCCACCCGGGTCCTGACCTGGAAAGCAGAAGCCCATGGCAGCGACCGCGATGCGCGTCTCGTCATAAAAGACGTCTCGGTCCAGTCCCATCCATGACCGCAACCGGTCACCAGACGGATCATTCCAGGGCAGACCGGTCTCATGCACCAGCCGGCCCGGCGCCTGTCCGGCGATCAGGATACGCGCCGCCGCGTTGACCCTGAGAACCGGACGCGGCTCATGCGCCAGATGTGGCGCGCAAACCTGACAGCTGCGGATCTCGGCGGCAAGACGTGCAAGGGCGCTCACGGCGCTTCGCACGCAGCCGCAGCGACGCCCAGCGCGTCGGTCACCGCCGCATTTTGGCGCCGCAACCAGATATTCTCCCGACGTGGCGCCCCCAGGGCCGCGCCAAAGGCCGCATGATGCGCCAGATCATCGATGGCCCTATGTCCGGGTGTGAACACCGCACCGGCTGGCTCCGCGCACGGACGCCCCCGCCCCTCGACCCAAGCCAACTCTGGCCCACCGCATGCGCGTCGCGCGACGTTCACGCGTCATCCTCGATGTGGAAGTGATGCAGAATGCGGTGGGCGATCGGCGCGAGCACGATCCCGGCGCACACCACAAGCACAAGTCCGCTGTAGAGCGCGTAAAGACCGGCAAAGATCTTGCTGGCGTCATTGGGCATCTGTGACAGCGGACCCATCCCCGAAAGGATCATGGCGGCGTTCACAAAGGCGTCGACCGGGCCCATTGCCGCGTACACGGCATAGCCCGCCATGCCCGCCGCCAACGACAGGCCGACAAGCACGCCAGCCGCAGCCAGATTGACCGCGACGCGCCTGATCACCAACCATGGCGAGGCGAGCGGTTCGCTGCGCGCTTCATATCGGGTCAGTCTGCTTTGGCGCGCACCCATGGGTCCTCGGAATTCCAGCCTATTGAACCGGCTCAAAAGCCGAATTGAAATGATCCAGAACCTCAAGGTGGCCGGTCAGGATGTCAAAACGCGCCCCGACAAGTTCAAGCGCGCCCGCGGCCCGCCACTGCGCCACGAACGGAAAGGTCTCCAGCCGGCGCAGGCTCTCCCGGATGGCCTCGCGCTCGAGCGTTTCCTGCGCGACGACGGGCTCGCACGACAGCGACTGAACCCGCGCCAACGGCGCGTCCAAGAGCTTGATCCAACTCGCCACGAAACCGGTCCGGCAGCCCGCCTGGGGGTTCAATGCAGCAGCGATTCCGCCGCACCGCGCGTGCCCCAGGACGAGGATGGTGCGAACCCCGAGCTCCTGGACAGCGAATTCAATCGCCGCGCTGGTGCCGTGCAGACCCTCGTCCTGGGCACAGGGCGGCACCAGATTGGCGACGTTGCGCACGATGAAGATTTCGCCCGGCGCCACATCGAAAATCGTGGCGGGATCGACGCGGCTGTCCGAGCACGCGATGATCAACATGCGAGGTCGCTGCCCGGCCGCCAAGGCCTCATAAAGGGCCTTCTGCTCCAACCAGCGCGACTGCCGGAAGCGCCTATAGCCTGCGATAAGCTTGTCCACGCCCGGGTTTCCACGCTCCGATAGAAAAATTTCCTGCGTCGGATCGGGTGTGCGTTAGCCTGTCGGATGGTTCTTGTCGAGGTTCAGCGCATCGCTGCGTCCAGCAGCAGAAAGGACCGTCCTTCGGCTGTCTCGGCCTCTGCAATGGCCCGCCGTGCGGTTTCAGGCGAGAGCGCATCGAACAAAGGATCCCGCTCGGCGAGAAAAGCAGACGCCGCCTCGCGCAGAGGCGTATCGGCAAGCAGGCGCGAGCGGATGCGCAGCACTGTCTCATGCGCGACCTCGCGGACCGCCCGACGACGCGCAATCGCGCCATTGCCGAGCCGACCAAGCACCCGCTCCATCGCCTCGCCCGCAATGGCGGTGAATGGATTGACGCCGATATCGTCAAACGCAGCACCGATGCGCCCCATCTGCGGCGCAGCAACACGATGGCCTGCGGGCGATTGGTTCGCCGGCAAATCGGCGGAAGACCCGTCCTGGGCATCGGCTGTCGCCAAGACGTCGCGCCAAGACCACGCGCTGGCCCTGCCGGCCGGGCCCACGGACGGGGAATCGCCCGGCGCGCGGACCTGTCTGGCGGAGACGCCCAAACCTGCCCCTGCCGGACTGGACCCAGCCAAGCTGGGCGCAGCTGCGTCTAAAGCGCTGCGAAACTCAGCATCGCTGGCGCGCGGCGGCGCAACGACGACCGGCGTGGAGGCTCTCTCGGCTCCCTGTGGACCCGCAGCAGGCCCATCCACGACCACCGAGCTCTGCAACTCTCGAAGCGCCTGGGACAGGCGCGCATCCGCGTATCGATCGCTCCGGGCCGTCGCGTCGAACACGGTTTGCGCAAGATCCTGCATGCGTTGTTGCACCTGGGCGGCGTACGCGTCGGCGGCGGCGCGCGCGTTCTCGGCAGCCAAGCGCGCGGCTTCACCTGCGTCGCGCAATTGAACCAGCCCCTCGCGTCCGGCGGCGTCAGCCGCCTCGCTGTCGGCGCGCAGCTGCCTGAGCGCCGCCGTCGCCCGCTCAAGAGTTTCACCGACCCCGCGCTGGACCGCGTCAGCGGTGACGCGCGCAGCTTCCGCGGCTTTCGAGGTGGCGTCTTGCGACATGTCGACAAGCCGAGCCGCGGTGGCGATCGTGTGCAGCGCCTCCCCGAGCGAATTGTCGAGCATTTGGGCCTTCTGCGCGACGCCGCGCGCCACAGTGTTGAATTGGTCGCTCCTGGCGCTCATGGTGCTGAGCGTGGCGTCAAAGTCGCCCACCCGCTGCGACATCCGGGTTTCGATGTCACGCAGCACCACGTCGGCATGGGTCAGCGTCTGGGCGACGCGATCCGTCTGGTCGACCGAGACGGCAGTAATTTCCTCAGCCCGGGACTTCAGCATCGCTGCAATGTCCGTCAGAGTTCTCGCATGCCCGTCAAGCCGGCCGGCAAGCGCGTTGGCGCCGCTCTCAGCGGAGTTGGCTGCGCTGGAAATTGCGCTGGATTGACGGCTCAGGGACTGCTCGACCGCCTGCAGTCGGGCGAGCGTCTCAGCAAGCGTCCGGTCCACAGTGGCGATCTCATGGCGGATTACGGCCCCCAGCCTGCGCATAGAGGTCTCAGCCGCTGAAGCTGGCGACAGCAGCAGGTCGGCCGCGGCATGCAAACGCTCGGCCGCGGAGCGCGCCCGAATGCCTTCGCGCACGACCAAAGCAGCAAGCCAAATCACGCCGCCTATCGTCACAACCCCGACGCCGCCGAGCGCAATTTCCCAGTCCGGCAGATCAAGACGCCCACCGTCCAGGACATAACCGACAGCTGCAGCCGCCACGCCGCCAAACCACACGATGACCAGAACAGACCCGAGGGTGAGCGCCCAGGCGCCAGACTTCGGGTTCGACGATCCTGCCTTCGACGAGGCGGCCTTCGATGAGGCGCCACGATCGCCGGAACTGTCCGGATCATGGGCGCGCGCGCGCTCCGCACTGCGTGCATCGGGATGCGCAAGAGGTTCGGATCGTTTGGCCCACATAGTCAACACACCGGACGTGACAAACTGATAGCCGTGCTGCTCGCAAAACCCGGGCCGCTGGGACCATATCCTGACATCCCAGAAAGCCCGCCCCTCAGCACGGGGTCGGCGCGCCCGCGGATGCGACAGGGCTCTCCAACCGCGGCACGAGGTACGGTTGGACCGCCTTGGACTGCCGTTCTGGTGCGAACCGTCCCCATTTTGCGAACCTTATCCAGCGCGCATCATGCCCCAAACTGTTGGCGGCGCCTCCAACGACGCCGTCATTATACGCCGGCTTGCGTTTGAAACATGGCCGCGCGACGGCGCCGCCGCGACGCTACGTCGCCTCAGATCTACCGCAACCCACCGGAGCGCACCCCGGTCATCACCCTGCTCACCAAACCCGAACACGCCCAGGAGACGCGCGCAATGTCTCGCAGAGCGTTTGCGTGGACCGCCGGCAGCGGGATCGCCGGGGCCGGGATGGCTGGCGCCTGAAACGCTGGGACCTGGATCGATGGGGTCGCGGGCGCTGAGACCGGCCGCGCCGGCTGCGCGCCGCAACCGGACGCCCACCGCGCCTCTGGCAGCCCTGAGAAAAGCAACCTCGAGCGAGCCAGTGGCGACTGGTGCGAAATTGCGCGTTTCCCAAACGCCCTGAAGGCCTATCGCGCCGCCCTAATGGGCGCCTACAGCCGTCGCGCGGACGGGCGGACCAGCGTCGAAAATGTTTCTTTCAAAGACAGTCTCACCGCACGCCCGGCGGCGTCGCAGGGCTGCGCCTGCGTCATCGGCGGGGGACCAAGGCCCACAGTCAGCTTTCTGGGTTCTTTCTGGAACGACTGCCGGGCGATCGGAATTGATCCTCATTATCAGTCGGCGATTGTCGGCGGGCCATACGGGCGCTGTCTTCGGGTGCTCGCGCGTCCAAGTGCCCTCACCCCACCCCAGAAAAAACGAGACTCGGCCGCCTCGCTGACCCGGATATCGCGCAGAGATCCTCACATGGACCCGACGCCGCTAAGCACCAGACTCCTGCAATCGATCGATGGCGCCTTGGAGGATGTAGGCGGCGGCAAGCTTGTCGACAAGCTCAGCCCGCCGGGCGCGCGATGCGTCGGCCGCCAGCAGCGTGCGGGTCACCGCCGCGGTCGACAGACGCTCATCCCACAAGAGGATCGGCATGTCGCGCAAGGCGAGGAGATTGCGGGCGAAGGCGCGCGCTGCCTGACTGGACGGGCTTTCGCCGCCAGCCATGTTGCGCGGCAGTCCGACGACCAAGCCGACCGCGCGGCGTTCGTCGATAAGCGAGAACAGCTGCTGCGCATTTTTGGCCAGCCTGGTCCGACCAATCGTCAACAGCGGAGAGGCAATCAGCCGCGTCGCATCGCTGACCGCCACACCGATGGTCTTTGACCCGACGTCGAGCCCAAAGACAGGACCTGGCTGAAGCACAGCCCGGAAGCCATCGAAATCCAGGATCATATGGTGACTTAGCATCGGCAGGCGCGATTGCAAGCCGGCGGCTTTCGCCCAGGCGCCCGACCAAACGATGGGCGCCGCAGTCGCTGAGGGCCGCATCAGGGCCGCCTCAGGGCCGCCTCAGGGCCGCTCACGGACGCAGCGCCTTGCGCATAGCGAGGCGGCTTGCTAGCGAACCGGGCCTCATTGGAAAGGTCCCGTCCTTGTCCGCCATCGACAAAAGCACGGTCCGCCGCGTCGCGCGGCTTGCCCGCATTCAAGAACCCGAAGATCGCCTTGAGCCGCTGGCGCAGGAACTGTCTGGCATCATGGCCTGGATTGTTCAACTCGAGGAAGTGGATGTCGAAGGCGTTCGGCCGATGACGAGCGCGGTAGACGTGTCGCTGCCGCTGCGCGCAGACAATGTTACCGATGGCGGAGATCCCGAGCGGGTGCTTCGCAATGCGCCGCGCGCCGAAGACGGCTTCTTCGTCGTGCCGAAAGTGGTGGAGTAGGCGCATGACGAAATCGTACACCGAAGGCCTCTTGGGCCAGACGCTGGCCGGTGCGCTCGACGGGCTAAAGGCCAAGAAGTTCTCGGCAACCGAACTCACGCTCGCCTATATCCAGGCCGTGGAGGAAGCGCGCGCACTCAACGCCTTCGTGCTGGAGACGCCTGACAGGGCTCTGGCCCAAGCCGCAGACGCTGACAAGCGCTACGCGCAAGGTGCGCCGCGCCCTCTCGACGGCGCCCCCCTGGGCGTGAAGGATCTTTTTTGCACCGAAGGCGTCCGCTCTACGGCCTGCTCCAATATCCTCGGCAATTTCATCCCAACCTATGAGAGCACCGTCACGGCGCACCTTTGGCGTGATGGAGCGGTGATGCTCGGCAAACTGAACATGGATGAATTCGCCATGGGGTCGTCCAATGAGACGAGCTGCTTCGGCCCCGTTATCAATCCCTGGCGTCGTACAGGCTCCGCCAAGGCGCTGACCCCTGGAGGATCCTCCGGCGGATCAGCAAGCGCCGTGGCTGCAGATCTTTGCTTGGCGGCGACCGCAACGGACACAGGCGGATCGATACGTCAACCGGCGGCCTTCACCGGAACGGTCGGCGTCAAACCGACTTACGGCCGGTGCTCTCGCTGGGGCGTGGTTGCCTTCGCCTCGTCGCTCGACCAGGCCGGGCCAATCGCCAAGACAGTCGAAGACGCAGCTATCCTGCTGCAGTCAATGGCAGGTCATGATCCTAAAGACTCCACAAGCCTGCCGATCGAAACGCCGGACTTTCGTGCGGCGTGTACACGCTCCGTCAAGGGGCTCACCATAGGGGTGCCGAAAGAATATCGCGCACCCGGCATGCCCCCGGAGATCGAAAATCTCTGGGCTCAGGGCATCGCCTGGCTGCAGGACTCTGGAGCCGCGATCAAAGACATCTCCCTGCCCCACACCAAGTATGCCCTCCCTTGTTATTACATCGTCGCGCCCGCCGAAGCTTCATCAAACCTGGCCCGTTACGATGGCATGCGCTTCGGTCACCGCGCTGAGGGCCGCGATCTTGTGGAGACCTATGAGCGCAGCCGCGGGGAAGGCTTCGGAGCGGAAGTTAAACGCCGGATTCTGATTGGCACCTATGTGCTCTCGGCCGGCTACTACGACGCCTACTACCTTCGGGCGCAGAAGGTGCGCACGCGGATCGCTGAGGACTTTCGCGCCGCATTTGAAGACGTCGACGCAATTCTGACGCCGACCGCCCCCTCCGCAGCCTTCGGCCTTGGCGAAAAGGCCGGAGACCCGGTTCAGATGTATCTGAACGATATTTTCACCGTCACCGCCAACCTCGCGGGCCTGCCCGGGATCTCCGTCCCGTCCGCCCTTGACGCCCAGGGGCTTCCCCTGGGTCTCCAGGTGATCGGACGTGCGCTTGACGAGGAGACGCTGTTCGCCGTCGCCGCCGCACTCGAACGGGCTGCTGGATTCTCCGCCAAGCCGGCAAGGTGGTGGTCGTAACAATGGCGGGGTATGCGGCGACAGCAGCGCGCGCACCGCACGCGGGGCCGGCGTCTCAGGCTGCCGGCCGGCTCAACGCTGGCGTTTCTGATGCTGCTATGGTCCGGCGCGCAGTCGCTGGCAAGGAGACGGCGTAATGGCGATCGACATGATCGAGCGGAGGGGCAAGCTCATTCCAGGCGCAACTGGCGACTGGGAAGTTATCATCGGCCTGGAAGTGCATGCCCAGGTTGCCTCCAACGCCAAGCTGTTCTCCGGCGCATCGGCTGCGTATGGCGGCGACCCGAACGCGCACGTAAGTCTCGTCGACGCGGCAATGCCCGGCATGCTGCCGGTGATAAACCGCTTCTGCGTGGAGCAGGCAATTCGGACGGGCCTTGGTCTCAGGGCCAAAATCAATCTGCTGAGCCGCTTCGACCGCAAGAACTATTTTTACCCGGATCTTCCGGCCGGTTACCAGATCAGCCAGTATCAGCATCCGATCGTCGGTGAAGGCGAGGTTGAGGTTGATCTCGACGACGGCGGCTCTGTGCCCGTGCGGATTGAACGCATCCACCTCGAACAGGACGCCGGCAAGTCGATCCACGATATGGATCCAGATTTCACCTTTGTCGACCTGAACCGCGCCGGCGTCGCGCTGATGGAAATCGTCTCCAAGCCTGATCTGCGCTCATCGGAAGAAGCCGCCGCCTACCTCAAGAAGTTGCGCGCCATCCTGCGCGCCCTCGGCACCTGTGACGGCAATATGGAGGAAGGCAGCCTGCGCGCAGACGTTAACGTCTCGGTACGTCGCCCAGGCGGTGACCTCGGCACGCGGTGTGAAATCAAGAACGTGAATTCCATGCGCTATGTCGCGATGGCCGTGGAGTATGAAGCCCGCCGCCAGATCGGCATCATCGAAGATGGCGGTCGAATACGGCAGGAAACGCGGCTGTTTGACGTCAAGACCGGGGAAACCCGCTCCATGCGTTCAAAGGAAGACGCACACGATTATCGCTATTTTCCAGACCCTGACCTACTTCCCCTCGTCCTCGATCCGGCCTGGGTGAAGGAGATCGAGGCAAGCCTGCCTGAACTTCCCGACGCCAAGAAGCAGCGCCTGATTGCAGCCTATGGCCTCTCAGCCTATGACGCTGGCGTTCTGGTTGCAGACAGCGAGCGCACCGCATTCTTTGAGGCTGTCGCAAGTGGCCGCGATCCAAAGCTCGCCGTAAACTGGGTCACGCAGGATTTCTTTGGCGCCCTGAACAAGGCGGGACTTGACCTTGCACGCTCCAAGGTCAACGCAGCCAAACTTGGCGGGCTGATCGACCTGATCGCTGACGGAACGATTTCTGGCCGGATCGCCAAGGACGTATTCGAGCGGATGTTTGATACGGGGGATGCGCCCGGCGACATCGTCGCGCGAGAAGGGCTGCGACAGGTGACTGATCTCACGGCGATCGAACAGGTCATCGACGCCGTGATGGCGGCCAACCCCGACAAGGTGGCAGAAGTCCGGGACAAACCGAAGGCGTTCGGTTGGTGGGTCGGCCAGGTGATGAAGGCCTCCGGCGGCAAGGCTAATCCGAACGCCGTCAATCAGCTCTTGCGCAAGAAACTGGAAATCGACGGGCACTAGAAGCGGCGCGTGATCTCGCCGCCCCATTGCCGGCCACGATTGAGCGTGAACGTATCAAAAGGTCCGTTTGGACCAAGCCCGGCAAGCAGTGGCAACATGCCCTGACCGAAGGCCGAGATCGCCCAGCGCTCGTCCGTGACGTTGCGTCCCCATAGCGCAGCCGACCACCCGCTGCGCGCCACTCCCGCGCGCAGGTCGATCCAACTCTTGGCTGGCGCACGCAACACATTGTCCAGCTCGAAATAGGTCTCGCCTGTGGCGTTGACGTCCGCCTGTAATGTCAGCTCCACATCTGCTATGCGATGCGCCAGGCGCGCCGATGCCGTTGCGGTCCAATCCGGCGCATTCGGCGTGCGGGCCCCGGAATAGTCGCGCAAACGCCCTGCTGTCAGCGGATCCGGCGCGATGAAACGGTCTATCACGCCACGGGCGCTGGCATAGCCAGCGGAAAGGACAATGTCGCTTGCCTGCGACAGCACAAGCGCCGTCTGGCCAGACACTTCGATGCCGCTCACACGCACAGCGTCGATGCTTAAGGTCACGGACTGGCCGTCCAGGAACGTATAGCTCTGATACTTCTCGATTCGACTTTCAAAGACATTGGCGTCCGCGCGCCAGCCTGCGCCGCGCGCCTTGACTCCAACCTCGAGGCTTCGGGTGACCTCTGGTTCGAATCGGGCCTTCCAAATCGAACTGGCGCTCGGAAGAGGATTGAAGCCACCAGTTCGAAAGCCCTCGCCATAAACACCGTAAAAATACAGATCCTCGGTGGGGGTGAAGCCAATCGCCACGCGCGGCTGAATTTTTTTGAACGACACGTCGCGCCTGTCTACCTCAGCGCCGGCGGCGGTTATCGTCTGTGCGCGATCGTCCTGATCGGTGCGAATCTGAAACTCTCCAGTCCACCGCTGACTTGCTGCGGCCACACCTGCAAATATTGCCGACTGGAGACTTTTTGTGTCATAGGCCGGGGCCGGCGCGCCGAAAAGAAGCGGTCCGAAGTCATCAACCCGACGACGGTCAATGTCTTGCAGAAATGCGCCAAATGTCATCTGCCAAGCGACTGCGCCCTCGCCGGGGTCAAACACGCGCGCCCAACGAACCTCACCTGTCTGAACAGTAATATCCGTCGGCTGTGCGATTGGTTGCAGCCCCTGGGGAAAAGCCAGGACCCCAAACACCGTCACCGGTCCGGGACGATAGTCAAGTTCTTCAACCCAACGCTTGCGATAACGATCCCGCGCCAGCACGCCGGTCACCTCGCCGCCAGCCAAAGGCGCCGTCGCGCGCGCGCTGGTCTGCAACCAGCGCCGTGCGCTGCGGCCCTCGAAATCTCCAATGGGATCAGTCAGAACCGCGCCATCCAGCATGCCCAGGGCCAGTCCTGTGACATTGTTGGAGGACGCCCAGGCGGCGCCGCCATCATCCTCCATCCATTGCACTTTGAACTGCAGCGCCACAGGTCCCAGAGGTCCTGAAAGGCGCAGGCGCAGATTGCGGCTTTCCTCTGCATCCACTATATGATCCAGCGTGGCGTTGTGTATCCATCCGTCCGCGGCAGACCAAGCGCCAGCGGCGCGCGCCCGCCATCCCCCGCCAAGTCTGATGCTGAGCGCGCCCTCGCCGCTTCGCCATGCGCCATCGCCTGCGCCCAGCGTGACATATCTGAGCTGCGAGGACGGGTCGCGGGTGACGATCTGCAGAGCGCCGCCAGCGGCGCTCTTGCCGAGCACTGCTCCCTGTGGCCCCTTGAGGACTTCGATCTGCGCGACATCGTAAAGCCTGCCTGTGAAGAACTCCGTATCGGCGAGCGCAACGCCATCGGCCAGATAAGCGATCGCCGCCTGTTGCAATCTGTCAGTTGAGACGCCGCGCAAGGACACGATGTTGGTTCCAGGGTCCTGGTCGTTGATCATATGCAGGCCAGGCGCCGCGATCACGGCGGCGTCCAACGTTGTGATTCCCCGCGCAGCAATCGCGTCAGCGTCCAGGACAGTTACTGCAGCAGGCGTGCTGAAACCGCTTTCAGCCCCGCCTCTGACCGTGATGACCGTGTCGTCCGTGATCGGGGCGGCGAGCGCGGGACCACAGGCCAGAAAAAAGACACCCGCAGCGGGCAACCATGTGCGCATCACATCTCCCTTCGCCGGCATGATCCGGAGCAGGTTCAACGGGTCGCTGCGCAGCAGAGCAGCCTCTCAGCCCCATAGCGGGACTCCCCGGGTCGGGTGGACCTAGGCGCAGCATGCACGGGGGTCAAGCCTGTACTGCATGGCGGCGGGCGGGCGGTCCTATTCGGGACACAAGGACCCAAGACCCGCGATCCCCCCGCATCCAGAGCAATCCGCCATCGCCGACTGGCGCGGCAGGCGCGGCGAGATCGCGGCAGTCGCAGGTCGCCGCTTGACGAAGCGACAAGGCGCATGACGCAGGGCTGCGCAGCCAGCCTTGTTGGGCGAGCAGCCCAGAAAGGCCCCTGGCTTGGAAAAGCCGACCTCAAAGATGGGGAGGCGCAATCCTGACCGCCAGGAACCGGGGGCGGCTCAACCGTCAAGATGCAGGCATTGACCGCACCATCAACGCCGGCCGCCCCATGCGTCCCCGACGAAGCGAGCTGCTTCACTGAAGTCAACCATAATGATCATCGCAGCAAATCCTATGGAGGGTTCCCCCCAGTGGGCTTTAGATGATCAGGCAATGACGCAGCGCCTGTGCGACAGCCTCGGTCCGGCTGTGGCATGACAGTTTCTCAAGTATCCGCGTGGCGTGCTTGCCGACGGTTCGCTCGTGAATGCCCAGCTGCGCCGCCACCTGCTTGTCCGTAGCACCATGCGAGATCAGCATGAGAACCTCGGTTTCGCGTGCCGTCAGCTGAGTGCGCTGCGCCTGCCGCTGCATAGGACAGCCTATCTGATCGGCGCGCCGGCGCATCGCATGCGCGAACAATTCAACTGCCGCGCGCGACGCAATGTCCGTTTTCGGCTGGGCGCCGGCGATCGAGACAAGCATCC
This sequence comes from Caulobacterales bacterium, assembly GCA_044375455.1. Classification (GTDB taxonomy): domain Bacteria; phylum Pseudomonadota; class Alphaproteobacteria; order Caulobacterales; family Aquidulcibacteraceae; genus JBEIHX01. Next base: position 12,753 of record JBILMQ010000036.1, read on the forward strand.
GCCGACCGTCGCCGCCGATGAGTTGCAGCGCCAGTCCTTCATGCAAGCCGAAACTGCAGGCAGCCTCCCGGATACCGCGCGCCTCAGGAGTATCCTGAAGAGCATAGGCCTGCGACCACGCAAACGGATCCGTCGTGCGTCTGGACAGGGCGATGACGGGATCATGGATCCATGACCTGCGCGCCAGATACTGGTCAAGAAAACCGGCAGGCGAGCGCTCGAACAGCACAAGCCACGGACCATCGGCGCTCTGGCGATGGGCGGGGATGCAAACCACCACGCACGAGTAGCTGAGCGGGGCAACGGCGGCAGCGAAGGCGTACCCGAGTGCGGCAATCGAGGCGGCGGCCGAGATCGCCTGCAAGTGCGTGACATAGTCGCGGTAGAGAAGAGTGGGTGTTTCGGGCGGAGGAGCTGAGCCAAAGCCCGACAGCTGAGCCAGCCTCACAGGCATCGCCACACCCGATCAGCCGGCGCCCGCCATAACCACAAACGCACTGGCAGAGACCCTTCCAGATAGACGTCTGGTCAATCAAACAGGAAATCACCCGCCGGCGCAGGCTTTATCTACTGCGACACATCCGCACTGGCGCGGTGCAAGCGATCACCCACGGCGGGCCGCCGGGACGCATTGGTTCAGCGCGCGAAAAGCGCGCAGACAGCTTCAATTTGTGTCCAACTGGCCTTGGCTGGCCTGCCCTTGCGCGACTTGTCGAGCCACCGGCGTGGCGTCGCCTGCAATGTCAAAGCTGAGCTCACGCGCCCGGGAGGGGCAGCATGGCGCATCTCCTTCGCCAAACACAAGCTTCACAAGAGACAGAACGCGGTCGCGGAAAGTGATCCGATCGGCGGGCGCCTCCCCGTCAGACTTTCGCGCAATAATTTGAGCGGGGCCGGCCCTCCAGGCGCCGCCCATCTGCCGGTAAACGATGAGATAACGGCCGGCGTCGTCACCGGATTGCCCATGGTTCATGGTAAGGAACACGAGATACTCGTCCCCGCCATCGCCATCCAGGTCAAGCTTGTGCCAAGCGGCATCTTCATCAGCACCACCAGCGTAAACGCCGACACCAGCCAAGTCTGCGATCAGCACACGGTGGACATCCGAAATTTCACTCGGAGTTTGACGCCCCGAATAGGAAATGAGCAGATCCCCTTCTCTCTCAACTCGGGGGGCCGCTCGGTCACCCTCGCGAGAAGCTGTCTGCTGCCCAGGCGCATCCGTATTGGACCCTGCATCGCCAGGCGCCGCCTGCGATGCACGTGAGGACTGGCTTTCGGCGAACCGGGGCGAGCTTTCAGAAAGCTTTCCGAAACCGGCTGCCCCGAACAAGCCAAGCATGCCGATGATAGCCATCAAAACAGCGATATCTATGCCGCCTGGTCTCTGGCCAATACGCTGATCCATCTCCGCTGCGCCCTGATGCGCCCTGATGCGCCCCGAGAGCGCCAGATAAGCCATTTCACGCGTTACAATCTTTCAGGCCAGGCAAGCGAGCCGCACCTTCAGACTTTGCACGTTTCAAGCCAACCCAGGCATCAGGCGAACACGACACACACCAAAACAGCCCGCGCAGGCTCATCATGAGTTATGTTCAGCAAGCCGACATACACAAAAATACTCCACCCAAAGATGGTTTGTCATAAACTTTAATAATCCATTACACTGACGTCGTGAAAGTTCTTATCGTTGGTCGCTCAAATATAACACTGCCTGGGGTAGCGCAGGCGTCAGCGCCGGCGCCGCTCCACAAGACGACCCGCGCCAATCATCAAGGCGCCCATGGCGCTGAAGGCGACCATAAGGACAGCACTGTTGCGGGCAACTCTTGACCATCCTTCCTTATGCACATCCAGAAAGAAGTAATGGTACTTTCCGGTCATCCCGCCAAACACAAGAGCGAAGACCCCATAGGCGGCGACAAATGCAGGCCAGACCAGAGCGTCGCGCCAGCGCAACTCAGATTTCGGTGCGAACACGAACCAAAACGCCACCACCAGAACCGGCACAACGCCATGCATGATCCGGTCCGACGTCCAGCGCAGCCCCTGTGGTGACCAGCCGTCGCTCAGCACCGTCCAGAACACCACAAACGTAATGAGGATGGACAGAGTCACAGCCCCGAGAAATGATTGGTCAGGGCGCGCGCCGCCAGGCCAGCCATGCGCTGTGACGGCCGTCATTGTCATCGCCACCAGCAGATTTGACAGGATCGTATAGTAGGTAAGGGAGTTCAGCGTGGCATCAAACGCGCCCCCGCCGCGCTGAAGGCTCTCGAAAGTCGAGACGACGAGATGCAACCCAAGACCGAACCAGGCCAAAAGCGCGATGACGCCAGAACTAAACCGGGCGCGCTGCGTCATAGCCTCCCCCTTTTCACATTCATGCTAGCTCTGCGAGGGTAATATTGGCAAGGTGCAAAATCGGCTTTCCGGCGCATTCCGGCAAATTGCTCCGTGTTTGCTCATATGCTCACGGAATGCTTTTTACATATGGCGATTCCTGACTTCTCTGTTCCGACGCAGGCAAATGGCGGCGAGGGGCAGCAGCCCCAAAGTGTGCCCCAACTCCACCCCAAAACGCTTATCACCCTGTTTTGAAGCGCTGGTGGTCCCCAGCGCGCCCCGATTGCCGGATGTGTGCCCCAATGCTGACTGACGCCCCAAATGCTGACTGACGCAAAAGTTCGCGCCCTCGCCGCCGCCGCGCCAGCCACCCGGCAGGACATTGCCGACGGCGCCGTGAAGGGTCTGATGCTGCGCGTTGGGCCGCGTGGCGCGCCAAGCTGGACGCTGCGCTATGCGATCACCGGCAAGGGCGGCGTCACCGCCCGCGGCAAGGGGCTGGCGAGCCGCAGGTTCTACCGCATCGGCCTGGGCGACTGTCCGGCGCTTTCCATCCGCGACGCGCGGGCGCGCGCCTCGGCCATCCTGGCGCAAGCCGCCCGCGGCGAAGACCCGATTGCGCAACTCGAGGAACAAGCCACCGTCCGCAAAGGCTCGGTCGCCGAGCTCGCCGAAGAGTTCTTGAACACCCATGCGCTCGGAAAGCTGCGCAGCGCCCGCAAGGCCGAATGGATCGTGCGCGACTACATCGTGCCGCGCCCGGGCGAGAAGGCGCCGCAGAAGGTGCGCCGGCTTGATATCGTCGCCGTGCTGGATGATCTGGCGCGCCATGGCACGCCCACCGCCGCGCTCGATACGCGCAAGTGGCTGTCGATCTTCTTCTCCTTGGCATTTGAGAAAGGCCATGTCGAGGCGAACCCGGTGCTTGGCGTGAAGCCGCCGCTGAAGGCAAAATCGCGCAAGCGGGTTTTGTCGATCGATGAAGCCCGCGCCGTTTGGATGGCTGCATCGGCGGAGCCTTATCCGTCCGGCACGCTCGCCTGTCTCTTGATGCTGACTGCCGCAAGCCTGCGCGAATTCGCCCACGCACGCGTGAACTGGCTTGATCAGCGCAATGCCTGCAAATCCCCGGCGAGGCCTGCAAGACCGGCGATCCCACTATCGTCCTGCTTGTACCGCAGGCGATGGCGACTCCAAGGACGAAGACACGCTATCGATCACTTTGCGCGCCGGTCGCGCGGCGAAGCCCTCGAGCATCGGCGCGCGGCTTCAAGCGCGGACCAAGCGCACGCCGGGCAGCAGCGGGCTGCGATCACGCGCGCCCAAGTCAGCCCCGGCCAATCACGCCGTCGATCCGCGTCAGCGCGTCATCGTGAAGGTCCACTACTTTAAACATCGCGGGGGCGGCGCTGCGGCTTTGGCCGCGCATGGCGCCCATATCGAGCGGGAGGGCGCCCGCCTTGATAGAGAGCTTAAGCCGTATGCCGACTCTCTCAGTCGGGACGGCGAACAGGGCTTCTGTGACGCCACCCGAAGAGGCGTGGACGGGCGAGACCTCACCCTGGCGCCGAAGCCAGCGGGGCTGGACGTGGCTACCGGCCAGAAGGTGATGGCCGGGATGAAGGATGGCCTCACACACGTCATGCGCGCTCTTGGCATTGATCGATAAAGCTTTATCCCATTTGGGACAGTGGCAGGCATTGCAATGCGCGTGATAGCCTGGCGCTCCTTGCGCGACTTCATTGACGGCTTGGCAGGCCACAAAGACCAGCCCGCCGTTAAGGCCGCGCTGGACGCCTGGTTCAGTGAAGTCAGTAAGGCCAATTGGGCGACGAGCGCCGACGTGAAACAGCTCTACGCCACTGCGAGCATCGTTAACGCCGAGCGGATCGTCTTCAAAATCAGGGGCGATGATTATCGGCTTGCCGTGAGGATGGATTTCGAAATGGGCATCGTGTGAATCAAGTGCATCGGCACGCACAAGGACTACGACAAGATCGACGTGACGGAGATTGAGCATGGCGGATAATCTGAAGCCGATCCACACCGAAGCAGATCATGCTGCAGCGATGGTCGAACTGGCCCTCTTGTGGGGCGCCAAGAGCGGCACTCCGGAAGGCGAGCGCCTTGATGTCCTCGCAACCCTGATCGACGCCTATGAGGCGAAACACCACGCCGTCGATCCGCCGGACCCGATAGAAGCGATCCGTTTTTGGATGGTGCAGCAAGGCCTATCGCGCAAAGATCTTGAGCCAATGATTGGTCCGCGGAACCGGGTCGCCGAGGTTTTGAACGGCAAACGCAAGCTGTCCATCCAGATGATCCGCAAGCTGCACGAACACCTTGGCGTACCCGCAGAGGTGCTCATCCGCCCGGCCAGCGCCGATAAGGCGGCGTAGCGCCCCTCCCCTGTTATCCGATCGCGGTCTTCCTTGGACGCCCGCCCCGTTTACCGTTTTGGCGCGCCGCCTCGGCTTTGGCGCTCGACCGCGTCCGTCCGCCTTTGGCCCACATCTCCTTCGCCATCCAAGCTTTTGAGCCGAAAGTTTTCTCGATCAATCCAGGCACAAAGAGACCCGCGTCGAGGGCGGGCCAGTGCAATCCAAGGCCTGATTGACTGATCTCGATGCACGACAACGCCACCACGCCAGCCCCTTGCAGGCCTTCCGCCAGGCGTGGCGGGAAAGACAGTTCGAGGCCTGAACCCAAAGTGACGACGATCCGCCCCACCCGGCGCTCGTAACGCGCCGCGACGGCGGCTCCAGAGTGGCGGGTTTGGATTATGGCGCTCCGTAACCCATCCGCTTGGGTTTCTGGAGCCCCCAGCATCTGGCAAGCCGGGCCGCTGGCCCGCGCTTTGCTGTTTGCTGCGTGAGAACAGACTTCATGGCGAAGAGATCGACCCCGGTGAAGCAGAAAGGCCGCCGGCGCGGGTCGTGGTCGAGTAGCTCGGCCATTCGGCTTCGCCCTCACAGATCCGGGCATGCGGCTGTCCTGCACCCGGCTCTTCTTGAAGGTGACCCGCATCATGCTGCACGTGGCGTCCATGGGCGCGTGATTCGGGGC
>JBILMQ010000037.1:0-18086 GCA_044375455.1 Caulobacterales bacterium
CTGAAATGAGCCCCCAGGGTGGCTGCGAGCTGATCGCTGGCGCACAGATGTATGAAGCCGTCGACGATATCGGTCGGGCCGCCGGGATAGGGTCCGTGCAGCGGTTCTTCCGCCCGCAGGATCTTGAACACGAGATGATCACGCATGGCTCATACCTAATACGCGCCGAGCGTTCCGGCGACATGTCTGCGCGGCGATCGCGCGGACGGGGCGCCAAAGGCGTCCCTGGCGGCCGATCGCGAAAACGCCTGCGTGCGGGTCGCTGCACCGGAACGCCGATGGGTCGCCGCAGGCACAGGCCCTTCAGGACAGCCCCTGCGCGACCAGGCGGCGCACCGCCTGATCGTCTTGCGCATCCATGGCGGCCAGCAGACGCGCCGCATGCTCCCGCATCGCCGCATCGAAAGCCGATCCGGCCGTGCTGGTGACGGCGGCTTTGAGCACCGCACGCGCCCTGGCGCGATATTGCGGCGCGTTGAGCGCCAGCAGCGCAAGCCCGTATTGGTAGGCGATGGCGGGGTCGGCGGGAGCGAGGGCGAGGGCGCGCTCATAGGCATCCATGCCGGACTTCAGGCTTGCCCCGATCATACGCGCCGCCAGGTCGGGCGCGCGCCGCACGATCTCCAGGTTCCACGCGCCTTTGACGGCGTGCGCCCAGGCGTTTTCCGGGGTGAGCGCCAGTACGCCCTCAAACAGCGAACGCCCTTGGCCCATATAGTCCTGGGCGATCACTTCCGCGAGGCTGACGCGGCGCGCCTTCAGCCCTATGGCGATTGCAAGCTGCAGCTGTGTTTCAATGTTCGAGGGGTCCAGAACGAGCGCCTTGCGCGCTGCGTGTTCTGCGCGCAGCACCATGTCCAGCGAGCGCGCCTGCGGATCGGCGATGTAGGCCGCCAGGATGGCGCGTGCGGTGGCGGTGAGATCGTCTGCAGGGCGGAGGCGTCTGGCGGCGTTGGCATCCTCCAGATAATGTCCTGTGGACCTGACCGGTACTGTCGGCTCCTGCGCCGCAGCGACGCTGCTGCACACCATAACACTTGTGCACAGCGCCACACCGATGGCGCCGCCGGCAAGGCGCAGCGCCGCTGCGCGCCGGGGCGACGTCGTCGGAACTTCAGCTGGACTGCGTCTGGCCTGTTCCATGTTCGGCCTCGCATGCTGGCGTGAGGAGGATGCGGCCATTGGGGGCGGCCTGCAAGCGGCAGCGCCTGCGCAGCGCCTTCTTCGGCCGCCTGCACCTGAGAGCCCCGGTTTGAGAGCCGCCACCGGATTGCCGCCATTGGACTATCGGCATTGGACTATCGGCATTGGACTATCGCCATTGGACTATCCACTCCGGGCGCCTGCGGATGTCGAGCGCGCGCACTGGCTTTGGCGCAGACTTTCGACGGTTCGCCAGCGGTGCGGGGCGCAGTGTGTGCGATGATCATGGCGAAACCGCGCTGCACGGGGCGCGACGGGGCGTGACGGGGCCTTCTGGGGCCTTCTGGGCGCCTGCGCATTGCGATCGACGCCGGGGCGACGCACCCTTGACCGCTGCTGCGCGCCATTTGCATGCTGATCTTGCGCAGGCGGGTCGTTCGCAGTCTTGCCTGTCGCGGACATGCGGGCACGTTTGGGGAGCCCTGGCGGTGCGGGCAGGGCTTGAGCGAGAGGCGGCAATGAGAACGCAGGATCTGCTGGCGCGCCTGGGCGTCGTCTCGGCGGCCGGACTTGGGTCGTATTCGCCGATTGACGGATCCTGGCTCGGCTGCGTGCCCCGCGATGACGCACAGCAAGCCGGAGCCCGGATCGCCCGCGCGCAGTCCGCCTTTCACGCCTGGCGCGCGATCCCCGCTCCGCGCAGGGGCGAACTGGTGCGTCTCTGGGGCGAGGTCCTGCGCGGGCGAAAAAACGATCTTGGCCTCCTGGTGACGCTGGAGAACGGGAAGCTTCTCTCAGAAGGGCTCGGCGAAGTGCAGGAAATGATCGACATCTGCGACTTCGCCGTCGGCCTCTCCCGCCAGCTCTACGGTTTGACCATTGCGTCGGAGAGGCCGGGCCACCACCTCCTGGAGCGCTGGCATCCGCTGGGTCCGGTTGGGGTCATTTCCGCGTTCAATTTTCCCGTGGCGGTATTCGCCTGGAACGCGGCTCTTGCCCTGGTGTGCGGAGACAGCGTGGTCTGGAAGCCGTCGGAAAAGACCCCGCTTGCCGCCGCCGCCGTGCGCGCGACGATTGAGGAAGCCCGTCGCGCCTTCGGGCCTGACGCGCCTGAGGGGTTGGTCGAGGTGGTTCAAGGCGGTCCCGACCTTGGCGCGCTCATCGCTGGTGATCCCCGCATCGCACTTGTCTCGGCAACCGGATCGACACGGATGGGAAAGTCGGTCGCCGCGGCGGCGGCGGGCGGTCTCAAACGCACTCTTCTGGAGTTGGGCGGCAACGCTGCGATGATTGTACGGCCCTCCGCCGATCTGGACCTCGCCCTTCGCGCGATCACCTTCTCCGCAGTCGGCACTGCAGGCCAGCGCTGCACCACATTGCGTCGGCTGATCGTCCACAGCGCGATCGCAGATGATCTCGTGTCCAGGCTGAAGTGCGTTTACGCAACGCTGCGCGTGGGAGACCCGCGCGATCCCGATATATTGATTGGTCCACTGATTGATGGGCATGCCTTCGAGGCGATGCAAGCGGCCCTCAATGCCGCGCGCCTTGAGGGCGGGACAGTTTTTGGCGGCGAGCGCGTCGCCTGCGCTTTTCCGGGGGAGGCATATTACGTCCGTCCGGCGATCGTGGAGATGCCGTTGCAGACTGACACCGTGCGCCGCGAGACATTCGCCCCGATTCTTTATGTGCTTCGGGAGGACGATATTGACGCTGCCATTGCAGTGCAGAACGGGGTTGCGCAGGGCCTTTCCTCTGCGATCTTCACGACCGACATGCGGGAAAGCGAACTGTTCTTGTCCGCCCTCGGCTCTGATTGCGGCATCGCCAACGCCAACACAGGATCATCCGGTGCTGAGATCGGCGGCGCATTTGGCGGCGAAAAGGAGACCGGCGGCGGGCGCGAGAGCGGATCTGACGCTTGGAAGGCCTATATGCGTCGTCAGACGCAGGTTGTGAATTATTCACGCGCTCTGCCCCTGGCCCAGGGCGTCTCCTTCGATATCTGACCGGTGGGCAGCGGGGGTTACAGCCCCATCAGGCGCGCATAGCGGTCCCGGTGAAAACTCGCCGAACCGTAAAGCGCCTCCTGGACGCGCGCACGTTTGAGATAGAGGCCTGCATCATGCTGGTCCGTCATGCCGATGCCGCCGTGCATCTGCACTGTCTCGTTGCTGACCAGATGGAGCGTGTCAGCTGCGCGCGCTTTGGCGAGCGAGGCCCACTCGCGAATGTCATTGGCCCCGTTGTCCAGAGCGTCCAGCGCAGCGACGATGCAGGAACGGGTGAGTTCGATTTCAACCAGCATTTTCGCAGCCCGGTGCTGGAGCGCCTGGAACGAGCCGATGAGCTGGCCAAATTGCGTGCGGGTCTTGAGATAGTCCATCGTCATCTCAAAGGCGCTGTCGATCGCGCCCAGCATTTCAGCCGCCACCCCGATGCGCGCCACGTCGAGCAGACGTTCGAGCGGAGCCATGCCTTCGTCGATGATCCCGAGGATCTGGCCCCCGTCCACGGCGACGGCGTCGAAGTGGATGTCGGCATAGCCGCGGCTGTCGACGGCCGCCAGCGGTCGCCGGGTCACGCCTGGCGCGCGCGCATCGACATAAAACAGGGTCACGCCGTGTGCGTCGCCGGATTGGCCCGCGGTGCGCGCAGCCACGATCAGCAGATTGGCCGTGCCGCCGTCGGCGACGAATCTCTTGGTTCCTGACAGGCTCCAGCCAGACGCTGTTCGTGTGGCGGCGAGAGCGATCTTTACCGGGTCATGGTGGGCGCCCTCGTCCACCGCCAGCGCCACGGTGATTTCGCCGGCAGCGATCTTGCCGAGATAGGCGTCGCGTTCTGCGGGCTCTCCGGCGATCATGAATGCCGAGGCGCCGACCAGACCGGTTTGCAGCAATGGCGACGCCGCCAGAGTGCGCCCGGCCGCTTCAAGCACCGTGCCCATGGCCCGGAAACCCATCGCTGACCCGCCATGCGCCTCCGGTATGAGGGCGCCGGGAAAGCCCATTGCGACGATCTCAGCCCACAGGGCTTCGTCGTAAGGCCTGCGGGCTTCGCGATTGGCCCGTAAATTCGCGACGCCGGCTTTGTCGGCGAAAAATCCGTGCGCGGAGTCTTTCAGGAGTTGCTGGTCTTCGGTCAGCGCGAGCGACATGAGGTGCGTCCTTTGATGTTATGGCATGGATGCTGAGTTTGGAAATTCCGGATCTGCATCGAGAGGTGAGGAGCGGAGCGACCTTGACGTCATGTCACCGACGTGGCGGGAGGCGGCCTGTCGCGCATGTCACCCAGCTTTCTTCTAAGCGATCCTCGCCCTGCATCCCGATGAGCCAAACCAGGCGGCTGAACCGCGCCGGCCGCGGCCCTGGCAGCTGATCCGGGTGCGGTTTGGCCAGTGCGGCTGCGGTCCCAAGCCGCCCGGGTTTCAGGCAGCAGGGCGGTGTGGCGCTGAGGCGCTCCCTATTGATGATCCCGCAGGCCGAGCACGCGCTTGGCGATCACGTTGAGGTTGACCTCGGTGGTGCCGCCTTCGATGGAGTTGCCCTTCGAGCGCAGCCAGTCGCGCGTGGCTTTCAGAGCGCCGGGGTCGAAACCGTCGCCCTCCCAGCCGAGCCCGTCCGCTCCAAGGGCCTCGATCAGCAGTTCGCATTTCTCCTGGTTCATGGTCGCCGCCGCCGCCTTGAACAATGATGCGAGATGACCGACTTCCCCGCCGGCTTTCGCCTCCTCCTGGGCGCGCCGCACGGTCAGGCCGAAGGCGCGTTCCGTCATTTTGAAGCGCGTGATGCGCGCACGCAGATCGCCATCTGCCAGAACGCCGTCTGCAAGGCCGACATGACCGCGCGCCGCTTCGACGAGGTCAAGTCCCGCGCCGGACCCGAATCCGGACGCGGAGATATTGGCGCGCTCATACATGAGCAGGCGTTTGGCGATCTCCCAGCCGCCGTTGAGGCGCCCGACGAGATTGCGCTTGGGCGTCTTCACGTCGGTGAGGAAAGTTTCGCAGAACGGCGATGAGCCGGAGATCAGCTTGATCGGGCGCGTTTCCACGCCGGGCGTGCGCATATCGATCAGCACGAAGGAAATGCCTTCGTGCTTTACGCTGGGGTCGGTGCGCACGAGACAAAACATCCAGTCGGCCTTGTTGGCGTAGCTGGTCCAGATCTTCTGACCGTTGATCAGATAGTGATCGCCCTTGTCCTCGCAGCGTGTCTGCAGGCCGGCCAGATCCGAACCGGCGCCTGGCTCAGAGTAGCCCTGACACCAGCGGATCTCACCTCGCACGATCTTGGGCAGATGCTCCATCTTCTGGTCTTCATCGCCATACTCCAGAAGCACCGGGCCGAACATCCACAGACCGAACGAGAACAGCGGCGGGCGCGCCTTGATGCGGCGCAATTCCGCCTGCAGGATCTGATTTTCGGCGGCGCTGAGGCCCCCGCCGCCGTAGGGCTTCGGCCACATCGGCGCGGTCCAACCGCGGCTCGCCATGGCGTCCAGCCAGGCCTTGGAGTCCGGATTGTTGTAGACTTCGTTGCGGCCGCCCCAGATCACATCGTCTTCGCCCATCGGCGTGCGCATGCTCGCGGGGCAATTGGCCTCCAGCCACGCGCGTGTTTCGCTCCGGAATGTCTCCAGATCGGCCATTGGTCGTCCTTCCCGTCCTCAGAGTGCATGTGGCGCGAACATTATGCCCCCGGCAGGGTCTGTCCAGTGTTTCGCAACGTCATGACCGGCTTTGGCGGGCGGATGCGGATCAGCTAGGATGGTGATTCAATCCATGGCCGCACAAGGTCCTATGACGAGCCAGAGTGACGTTCAACAAAGACCCATAGAGGCTCGACCGCGCCAGTCCCGCGCCATCGGCCCTGCGGCCGTCGTGGCGCGGCTGGTGGCGGCGGGCGTGGCCCCCACCCTGTTTGCGGTCGTGGTGTTCGCCGCTGGCGCGATGCTGCTGGTCTCCGGCGCCACGCCGGCTGCGCCCGACCGTCTGCGCGCACTGGGGCGGCTTGCCTCACTGGGGGTGATCGAGGCCTCGCACTTCCTCTCCGGGCTCGTGGGCGCCGGCTTGCTGCTGCTCGGGTGGGGAATCGTGCGCCGGATCGACGCCGCCTGGACCGCATCGGTCAGCTTGCTGGTGCTGGGCGCGGCTCTGGCGCTCGCCAAGGGCTGGAACTGGGAAGAAGCGGTGGTTCTGGGCGGACTGGCGCTCGCTATGCTGCCGTTTCGCAGCGCGTTCTATCGCCATTCAGCCGCTCTGGGCGGTCGCCGATCAGCGGCGTGGACGACGGCAGCATTCGTCGCCTTCCTGTCGTCAGTCGGGATCGGGCTCGGCAGTTATGAGGCCTCACCGTTTGACATAGACGTGCTTGGTCGGTTCTCTTTGCAAGGCGACGCATCGCGCTTCGCCCGCACAAGCGCCGGCGTCGCCGCGGTGCTGCTATTGTTCATGCTGTGGCTCGCGCTGCGCCCGCCGCCGTCTGCTTTGCTCGCCTTCGATCACCTCGATCGAGCCCGCATCCGCACCATCGTTGAGACTGCAGAGCGCCCGACCCCGGACGCTTGGCTTGCGTTTGTGGGTGACAAGTTCTTCCACTTTTCTTCGAGCGGCGCGACCTTCTTGATGTTCGCCGTGCGCGGACGCTCATGGGTGACTATGGGCGGGCCGGTGGGGCGCGCTGGCGACATCGTTGACACGATGTGGCGTTTCCTGGAGCGGGCAGACGAAGCGCGGGCTCGCGCAGTGTTTTACGGCATCGGGCCGGAGGCGTTGCCCGCTTGCGTCGATCTCGGCCTGGCGGTGCAGAAAGTCGGCGAGCGCGCCCTTGTTCCGCTTGCCGACTTCACCCTGCAAGGCCGCAGAAAGCAGGATCTACGCACCTCGCGCAATCGCTTTGCACGTCTGGGAGCAACCCTTGAGGTTTATCTCCCCGGCGGCGGCGCTCCTGACTTCCGAGCTCTCAGGATGGTGTCCGACGGCTGGCTCGCGCGCCACGCGGGCGAGGAGAAGGGCTTTAGTGTCGGACGGTTTGACCCGGACTATCTGTGCGAAACTCCGTTGGCGGTGCTGATGCTGGACGGCAAGGCCATCGCGTTCGCCAACCTGACCCCGACCGGGGATCATAGCCGGATCGGGGTGGACCTTATGCGCTACGCTCCGGATGCGCCTGCAGGTGTCATGGATTACCTCATGACGGAGCTGATTTTCTGGGCGAAGGCGCAGGGCTATGGCGCCTTTGACCTCTCTATGGCGCCTCTGGCAGGTCTGGATGTGCGCGCGCGCGCGCCTCTGGTCAGCCTGCTTGGCGGACTGGTCTACGAGTACGGCGAGGCGCTGTACAATTTTCAAGGCGTAAGGGCGTTCAAGGAGAAGTTCCAGCCAGTATGGGAGCCGGTTTACATTGCCGTTCCCGGCCGTGCGGCGGTAGGCGCGGCGCTTCTTGACAGCGCCATGCTGACCGCCGGCGGTCTGGCGGGGGCGCTGCGCCGCGGCGTGTGATCAGCCGAGCCTGTATTCGCGCTCCAGCTGGTATTGGGAGGCGCGCTTGCCGGTCCAGCTTGAGTAGAGGCCGAACCAGGTGACCCGCCAGGGCTCGCAGGCGAACAGCGCGTGCTGACGTTCGAAGGCCATGACGCGATCGAGCTGCGTGCGCCCCAGATAGGCCATGGTCAGATGCGGTGCGTAGGGTCGTCTTTCGGACGCAAGTCCGGCGCGCTTGGCGGCAAGCTCGCATTTGCGCGCCAGCGCCTCCAGGGCTGGGTTGGCGGCGACTCCCATCCACAGTGCGTGTGGGTCCTCGGCGCCGAAGTGGCCGGCGCCTTTCAACGCCACTTCAAACGGATCAGCCACGATCGCTGCAAGTTCTGCGTCAAGATCCTCGGCCATGCGGACATTGATTTCGCCGAAGAACCGCAGGGTGATGTGGAAGTTCTCGCGCGGGCTCCAGCGTGCGCCGGGCACGCCGCGTTGCAGTCGCACAAGCGTCTCGGCGACATCGTCGGGGGCTGGGATCGCGGCGAACAGGCGCAGCATCTTGCCTCGCTTTGCGGCGTCACCGGCGCCACGTAAAGACGGCGCTGGCAGCGTAGTTCCATACCGCGCCCACGGCAATTCCTGCTATGCCGGCAAGCCACCATGAGGTTTCGCCACGGTCGAACAGAAAATCCGCGATGCCGACATTGGCGACAGCGCCGATCGAACAAACCGCGCAGAAGCTCGCAAGACCTTTGATCAGACCCCAAAGACCCCTGCGCCGCCTGTCACGATACGTCAGCTGATTATTGAGGGCGAAGTTGAACGTCATCGCCGTCACGGCGGCAAGTGTCTGGGCGGCTGCGAATTCTATGTCGGCGCCGCGATAGGCGCCAGCGAGCACCGCCATGTGCACCACAACGCCCAGTCCGCCCACTGCGGCGAACATGACAAATCGCACCGGTACGATCCGGCCGACCGTCTTGTCGAGGAGGAGGATGGCGTATTCCCAGGCGACCAAGGTGTCGAGCTTGCTGACACCGGCGTGCCGGGGGCGGAAGGTGTAGGCCAGTTCGCGCACGCGCAGCGGCATCGGCGCGGACGCCATAACGTCGACCAGGATCTTGTATCCCTGCATGGACAAATGACGCGCAGTGCTATCGAAGGCGTCCCGGGTGATCATGAAGAATCCGCTCAACGGATCGGCCAGGGGCGTGCGCGTCGTCAGTCTGGCAAGACGGGTGCCGAGCCTGCTCAGGCCGGCGCGTCGCTGGTCCCACTGACCGATCTCGCCGCCGGCTGCGTAGCGCGAGCCGACGACGATGTCAGCGTCGCCGCTGCGCAGCTCTGCAAGCATGCGCGCCAGCAGCTGTTCGTCATGCTGCAGGTCGGCGTCCATCACCGCAATGAATGGCGCTGTGGTGGACAGCGCGCCCTCGACCACCGCAGAGGACAGTCCGCGTCTGCCGATGCGATGCAGCAGGCGGATGCGCGGGTCGCGTCTGGCAATCGCCGTGATGGCTGCGCGGGTGCCATCCGTTGAGTCATCGTCCACGAAGACCAGTTCAAAGGCCTCTGTGGCCAACGCCGCTGTCACAGCCGCGACCGTTGCGGCGACGTTGTCCACTTCGTTGAAGGTGGGGATGACCACAGCGACGCTGGCGACGCCGACATTTACGCCGCTAAGCGATTGGGTCTGCAGTTGGGCCGGCACAGGGGCGATCATCGGGGCGATCATGGGGGCGATCATGGGGGCCATCATGGGGGCCATCATGGGGGCCATCACGGGGACCGGCGCCTGAGCAGATGGCGGCTCTGGCGCGCGCGACTGGCCTACGCCTTTATACCCCAGACCGTTCTGGGGCGCCGCCGTCGGAGACTGCGGCGCTGACGACGAGGAGGGTGCTGTGCTGTCCTGACCGGTCATAGGCCACCATAGCATGGGTCTGCTGCGACAGAAGCGCGCCCACCGCGTGCAGTCATAATCGCCCTCGCCAGCGTCCTTCAGTCCGTCCTAAGCTCGCCGCGAGCGCGTGGCGGCGCGGGGAGAACTGACATGGCGCCAGAGGCGAACGAAGCCCCATCCGCGAACATCACCGGGGCACGGGGCGGATCAGACGGGCCCGGGGCGCCGCACCGGGAGAAGGTTTATGACCGCGCCGGCGTCTCGTGGGCGCTGTTTGAGGCGGCCCGCAACCCTTATGTGATCCTGGTTTCCATCTACATCTTTGCGCCCTATTTCGCGCAGGAAATCGCCGGAGGCGGCCCGCAAGGTCAGGCCCTGGTCGCATCGATTCACAAGGTCGCTGGCGTCATCGTAGCGTGCACTGCGCCGTTGCTGGGCGCGGCGGCTGACAAGGCCGGCCACCGCAAGCCCTATCTGGCAGCCGCAGTGTGTCTGATGGCGCCGATCGTATTCTCGTTATGGTGGGTGCGTCCGGACGAAGGCCTGCCGCTTGCCTGGGCCTATGCATTGATGGTCGCAGCGGCGGTCGCCTTCAACTACACGGAGGTCCTGCACAATTCGATGTTGCCGCTGGCCGCCAAACCACGTGCGCTACCGCATATCTCGGGTCTCGGCCTGGCGAGCGGCAATGCGGCCGCGGTGCTGGCGCTTGTCTTCGTCTTCGTGTTCCTGGCCTTGCCTGGGTATGTGGATTGGAGCTTCGTCCCCAAGGAGCCCGTCTTCGGCTTGTCTCGGGAGGCATTTGAGCCCTCGCGGATCGTCGCACCCATTGCGGCGGTCATGCTCATCGTGTTCGCAATTCCGCTGTTCCTCTTCGTGCCCGACGCGCCGGCGACGGGCGTGAGCTGGCCGCGGGCGTTTCAAGAGGGTGTCGCGTCGGTGTGGGCCACGATCCGCAGCCTGCGGGCGCACAAGAACCTGGCGCTGTTTCTTGCTGCGCGGATGCTGTTCGCCGACGGCAAGGGCGGGATCGTCGTGTTCGGCGGAGTTTTTGCGGCGGGCGTGATGGGCTGGGGATTGCTTGACATGGCTGCCTACGGCATCTGGCTGTCGCTTTGGGCGGTGCTCGGCGGTTTCCTGGGGGGCTGGCTTGATCACTGGTTGGGGGCCAAACGGGCGATCATCCTGGAGCTCCTTTTCATCATCGCTTCGCTGATCGCCCTGGTGTCTGTTTCGCCGACTGGCGCCTTTTGGCTGCTCTCCTTTCCGCCTGGCGCGCCCAGCGCATGGCAAGCGCCGCTGTTCGAGACCTGGCCGGATCTCATCTTTCTCGCTGTGGCCGCCTTTGCCGCAGTGGCCATCACCGCCGCCTATGCGTCGGCCCGAACCATGATCACACAACTCGCCCCGGCGCAGATGGCAGGGCAGATCTTCGGGCTGTACGCGCTGTCTGGGACTGCGACGTTCTGGCTCGCGCCCTGGCTTGTGGAGGGTTTCACGCGCGCCTACGACAGCCAAGCGATCGGCCTTGCATCGATCTTGATCCTGCTTGTGAGCGGTCTTGGGCTGCTGTTGTTCGTGAAGGCGCCGCAACGACAGGCCTGATCCGACCGTGGGGCCTTTACATAGCGTCGCGCGAAGCCATCTGTCATGCTCTGTCCTGAGAGCCTTATGCGCCGTGCCCCCCGTCCGTCTGCCATTGACTTGGCGTGATCCGATCATTGCCTTTGCCCCTCTGGCGGAGCGCCCCGGGGCATTGCTGCTGGCATCTGACGGAGATCACCCGCTCGGGCGCTTCAGTTTCTTGACCTGCGATCCGGTCCGCCGCCTGACATGGCGCGCCAGCGACGGCGATGCGGAGGCTTTTCTCACGGCATTGCGCGCCCTGCGCGGGGCGACGCGGACCGTTGCGCCGGGGCTGCCGCCCTTCTGCGGCGGCGTCGCTGGCCTCTTCTGCTATGAACTTGGCGGCGCATTCGAGCGGTTGCCCCCGCCAAAGCAGGCGTTGGCGTGGCCGTTGGCGGACCTCGGGCTCTATGATCAGGTCGCCGCCTTCGACCATCAGCGGCGGACCGCTGAGGTGATCGCGTGGTCGCGGCCCGGCGAGGGCGAGGGCGCCGCGCTTGGGCGGGCTGAGGCCTTCGCCGCCGCGCTGGCGACATCGGAGGCGCCGGGGCCGGCGCGGTTGTTCGCAGCCGCGCCGGCGCCTGTCCTGTCGCGCGCACAGATGGAGGCCCGCATCGCGCGGGCGCGCGCCTATGTCCACGCGGGCGACATCTTTCAAACCAACATCGCCCAGCCTTGGCGCGGTTGGCTTGCCCCGGACGCGGCGCCATTCGATCTGCTGCGCCAGGCTGGCGCAACGACGCCGTTCGCCGCCTATTGGCGGGGAGCCCAGAGTGCGGTCGTTTCGTTTTCTCCCGAGCGTTTCATTGAAGCGCGTCCGGGTCCGGACGGCGTGGCCGTCGAGACCCGGCCGATCAAGGGCACGCGCCCGCGCGCCGGCGCACCGGACATCGACCGGGCATTGGCTGAGGCATTGCGGGCGAGCGCCAAGGATCGGGCCGAAAACCTTATGATCGTCGATCTGATGCGCAATGATCTGGCGCGCGTAAGCATCCCCGGCAGCGTGCGCGCCCCACGCCTGATGGCGCTTGAGAGCCATCCGCGCGTCCACCATCTTGTATCGATAGTCACGGCGCATTTGGCGCCTGAACGTGATGCGGCTGACCTCTTGCGGGCGGCCTTTCCGGGGGGGTCGGTAACCGGTGCGCCCAAAGTTCGGGCGATGGAGATCATCCACGAGCTTGAGGACGACCCGCGCGGTCCATATTGCGGATCTCTCGGCTATTGGGGATTTGACGGCGCGATGGACCTGTCAATTCTCATCCGCACCCTGTCGTGCCGGCGTGAGAAAGAAACCTGGCGGGTTGAATTGCGCGCTGGCGGCGGCATCGTGGCCGACTCTGACCCAGCTGCGGAGTATGATGAGACCCTGACCAAGGCGAACAGCGTCCTGCAGGGGTTCGCAATGCGCCTGGAGGCCGCGTCATGAGCGCGGGGGACATCGCGTGGGCAGACGGTCGCTTTCTGCCCTTGCGCGACGTTATGATCGCGCCGCTCGATCGGGGCTTTGCGCTTGGTGACGGCGTCTTCGAAACGATCTTGTGGGATGGACGACGGCTGCGGGCCTTTGACGGTCATGCAGCGCGTCTTGCTCATGCGGCGGCGTTTTTCGATATTCCCCTTCCAACAGGCGGGGAAGAACTTGCGCGGGTCTTGCGGCGTTTGGCGCGCGAGAACGGCTTTGATGGTCTCAGCGCAGGCCTGCGCGTGACGCTCACCCGCGGGCAAGGCCCGCGCGGGCTTGCCCCGCCCGAAGTCGTTCAGCCGCGACTGATTGCAACGGCGCAAGCCTGCACGCCTGCCCGCGATCCTGCGCGGCTGGTCACGGTAACGATACGCCGCAATCCGTTTTCGCCGACAAGCGCGTTCAAAACATTATCCTACGCCGACAATGTTCTGGCCTTGCGTGAGGCGCGCGCCAAGGGCGGTGACGAGGCGTTGATGCTTGATGTTTTCGGCCGAATCTCTTGTGCAAGCGCCGCAAATCTCTTCTTTTTGCGGAACAACCGAATTCTCACGCCGCCGCTGAGCGCCGCGGCTCTTCCCGGCGTGACGCGCGCGCGTGTGTTGCGACTGCTTGGCAGGATGGGGCTGAAGCTCACAGAGGACGCAGGAGGGCCAGAGAGCCTCGTCGGCGTAGAGGCTGCTTTTTTGACAAACTCACTGATAGGGGTGCGGCCGATCGCGAGAATCGACGACACGACCTTTCAGTCAGATCATCCGCTGGCAGCGAGATTGGCCCTGGAGCTTGCCCAGTAGATTCTTGTCGCCCACTGCGAAGGGCTGGTCTTGCGACATGGCAGCTGCAGGAGCGCCTGACGCCTTGAACAGGAGCAGTGCACAGCTCTCAGCTCGGACCAATCACCCGCGACGAACGACGGGGGCGCAGGTAAAAGGTGTCGGACAGCGTCTTTGGTCCCTGCAGGAAAAATCCCAGAGGGCTCTGGTAGGTGAATGATATCTGCGCTTCAATGACGCTGCCTCCGGATATGATCAGTCCGGACGGCACGGTTTTGACGGCGCCCGGCGTATCCGCCGTCATGTTTTCCGCCCTGCTCCAGTCGACTTTCGCCACGCCGCCGTCATCAACGATCGACGTGACGCGCAACTGCAGATTTGGACCTGCTGTCTCGCTGATGATTTTTTTTGTCGCAGCAAAAATGTCCGTAATTTCAGTTGAGGCGATGACATCGTCTTGAGCGACCAGATCCGCCAGGGCGGAGGCGGCTGCTGTCACGCGTCGATCGGCCATGAGCAACAGGCTTGCCTCACTGACCGCAAAGAACATGGGCACCATAACGAGGCCGCCGATCAGTGCGAACTCAATGGCCGCCAGTCCGCGCCGATCCGACCACAGGCGGCGATTGAGGGAGGGTTTCAGCCTGGGCAGCCTGATGCGCATGGGGACGCGTCCTCAGTTGTCGAAAGGTTCGTTGCGGAAGGCTGTCGCGACCCGGATCGAGTAGACGTTGTTTCCGAGATTTGCGAAGTACTGGCCGATGAAAGGGGTCAGCATGGTCCAGCGGTACCATACGCGCACGAGGACGATGTTCCCCGCCCCACCCGCGTTGAATTGCATCTCATTCGGATCAAGCACGCCGTCCCCCAGAGGGTCGGGCGCCCCGACAGAACTGAAATCCTGGAAGACGCGCACATCCACCACGACATTGTCGCCGCAGTTCAGAAAGCCAAGGAAACTGTTGCAGGCAAGCGTCTTGAAGTTCTGGGCCGTAGCTGTTCCGGATTGAAATTCCCCGGTGCGAATACGTCGGCTTGCTTCCATAACGCCATGCTCGAGGGCAGTGTGGGCGAGGAAGAGAAAACACATCTCGAGAATGCCGAACAGCAGAAGCAAGAACGGCGCGGAGACCAGCGCAAATTCGACGGCGGTAGCCGCCTGAGTGTCGCGTGCAAGCCGCTTGATGCAGCGTCGCCTGCGCGAGCCAAAGCCAACAGACGCCATGTTCTGGCCTCCCTGTGCGTTGTTAGCACAGGCAGACTTATGCTTGGTTAAGGGACATTGCGCGATGGAGCGAACTTGCAGGCGCGGCCCAGTGGCGTTATTGGCCCGCCTTTGCCGCCGCGGCGCGGCCCGCAGTCTGGGTTTGCAGCTTTTCAAACTGCTCTTGATCGTCGCCGATATCAGGCATTGGCGTGCAGCGCGGCGCACACACGAAGGTGCGCTGGCCATTTTGATTGCCGCGCACCAGCGTCAACACCCCGTTTGAGCGGTCAGCCACAACCACGTCGCCAGAGAAAATCGCGCGGCCGTGACCGTCAAGCACCATCAGATTTGTCAGGCCGTAGGAACGTCCTGTCACCACCAGGGTCGTCGGGTTTTCGACGCTGACGCCGGCGACTGACGGATTGCCGATGATGATGGACGCTGCAGGGCGCGTCAAAGTAAGGATTTCCGCCTCGTCGATGACGACCCGCATGCCCGCTGCATTTGCAGCGAGGGCGTAGGCTGTAACGCCCGCGAGGGCAGTGAGCGCGCGCAGCATGATCTGTTCCTGGCGGACAACTTCCACAGACTTTAAGGTGCCGGGTTAGGATGAACACTTCCCTAAGCGCTGCGTCGCCTTGCTGGAACCTTTCTTGAAGGCTGGGCCCGCCCTGGGGCAGCCCCCTTCGCCACCCTGCAGGCGTCTTGGTCAGTGACGTGTTGCAGGCGACCATCAGCTGCGAGCTGCGATATGCTGGAAACTCGTCGGTCCTGGTGAACAGAGCGCTGCCGTCTGTTTGACCGCAGATCTCGGCGCAGCTGGTGCGAGAGAGTGCAGGGGGCGCCTGGCTTAAGCGACGAACCGCGCCAGCTGAACCTGGTTTCCACGCCTGATCGCGCTGTCGCGCGCGCACACAAACCGCCGTTTGCAAGGAGCGCCCTCCCGCAAGAAAGTTTCAACTCTGCGTGATCCGGTTTCTTCCATCGCGAGGGATCTGACCTGTCGCCGGGGGTGGAAGGCTTCTGTTGGATGAATTACGCGTCGTCTGCACCAAGATCGGTCGGCGCTGAGGTGACCTTGCGAAATTCGTAAATTTCTCCCTGACAGGCTCTCAAGAATTCAGCTGGCGGCTTCACGCTATATTCTGAAGAACTCGGTACAACCTCTCATAACAGTCTCTTTGGCATGTGCGATCCGACTGAGGCGGCCGTGACGCACAGATAGGAGTGCAGACCCATGATGAAGAAGTTGCAACAGTTCCTCAAAAACGAAAATGGGGCCACGGCGATCGAATATGGTCTGATCGCGGCGCTCATTGCAGTGGTAATCACTGCCGGGGTCACGAACCTTGGCAAGAACGTTGGAAACCGCTTCAATACTGTCGCAACCAGCGTTGGCAAATAAGTGCAGAGCGCAATCAGGTCCGAGCCATTTGCGCCGCCGTAACAGGGCGCGGTTTCCTGCCGTTCCCTGATGCTGCTGGCTTGTAAGCCTTCTTGTCAGCAGCGGGGAGCGGTTAACGGCGATGGCTTCCATATGTAAATCAGCTGCTGCTGAGCGGCCTGGCAGCGGTGTCGGGTCGGCTTTTGATGTCATCCCTGCGACGCCCGCTTGATCGCAGGGAATGCCGTGCGCATCCCCATTGAAAACGCGCTCTGCGATGCGCGACATCCTGACGCACAGTACTGATCGCTTATGCAGGGTCGATCGACATGGTCGCGTACTGTGTCAGTATAAAGCCGAATTATGTCGACGCCACGTATGCAGCCGTCGATTATCTTGATGAAGGGCGCCTAGCCCAATTTCGCTTGGCGGCGCGCACCGCTGTCCTGGCATATATTGTCCTGGCATATATTTAGCCTGGCTCGACCGCACCTTGAAGGCAACTCGCCGCGCCCTGGGCTGCGCTGCGCCATGATCGAGCAGTAAGAGCTCAAGTGCTTCCGTCGGCCTTTGGCCTTTTGGCCATTTTGTAAACATTGCGTTGTCTGAAAATCAGAGACTTTGTTCATGGGAAGGTCGGTGTTTTAAACCAATCCTGCCAGTCTGCGACATGGCCTTCGACGGGCCAGGATCGGGTGATGCCCGGGCTAGTCAGCAGGGCGTAACGAGGGTGTTTGTCATGAAAAAATTCTTCAAGAAGCTGTCTAAAGACACGTCCGGCGCGACTGCCATCGAATATGGTCTGATCGCCGCGCTGATCGCGGTTGTCATCACGGCTGGCGTTACGTCTCTTGGAACCAATGTGGGCTCGCGTTTTAACACGGTTGCGACCAGTATTGGCAAGTAAGGCCATTAACGGAAATATTTCATACCGGTTTGCGGCGTGTGCGGTGGGCGGCGCTCCTCCTTTCAGGACGGGCGTTCGCCCTGCCGTGCAAGCCGCCCGACCATGGATGGGCCCGACCATGGATGGGTTTGCGTTGCGGCGTGGCGTCCGTGTCAGTCGGGGCTGCGCGCCTGTTTCGGCAGGCGCAGCTGTCGTTTGAAGTCGGCAGCGTCGGCGCGATGTAACGACTGACGCAGTGTGCTCCTCTTGAATTTGGCATGGCGCACCGTCGTGACATGGGCGCCGCCTCGTACGGGTTCTGTCCGGATAAAGACTGCCCCGAACGTCGATGGCTGGTCGTGCCTGCGCGACCGGCTGTGGTTCGATGTATGCGGTGCATGGGTCGATCGCACGTGTCGCTGACGTCTCGTGGCATCGGGAGCGCACCACTGCAGAAACGTTGATGGCGGGGGCTCTCGCAGCGGCGATGTATGAAGAAATCCCTAAGACTTGCCTGCGCCCTAGGGGTTTCGTCTGGCCGATTGCTTAAAGCAAACCGCGTAAGGTCTGACCCGGCCTGGGAAGTCGTCAGGACCGCTCGCTGCCGGACCCAGTCGGCGGAGTTTCAAAAGGTAGGCTGTCATGAGAAAAACGTTGAATAAGCTTTTCAAGAATAAGTCCGGCGCGACTGCCATCGAATATGGTCTGATCGCCGCGCTTATCGCGGTTGTCATCACGGCTGGCGTGACGTCTCTTGGAACCAATGTGGGCAACCGCTTCAACACGATTGCTACGTCGGTCGGCAAGTAACCGACGCAACCGGTTGCGTGTCTTGCCGGCCGCCGCTGCTCGCAGCGGCGGCCGGTTGCATTTCCCGGTGCCCAGAGACCGGCCCGGTCGCGTGCTTTGCAGTCGCGTGCTTCGTCAGCAGGGCGTCAAATCTCCGGCCCTCCAGCTCAGCAAGGAGCCAACGCAGATATCAGTTGGCGCAGGCATTGCGCGGGAACCTTAGGGCAGGAACGTCACCCCCTCGCGCCGAATTTGGCGCTGCTACATTTGCTTAACACGATTGGATTACCATCCGAGAGCGGTCATGCGCGCTTGCCGGCGGCCAAGGGGCCCTGCACGGCTGCAGATCCGCGGGAAGGATGAGGCGATGCCGGAAGTCTTCATTCTGTCGATCCCGCCGGCTGCGCTTCTGTTCGCGGCCCACCGCGA
>JBILMQ010000254.1:0-5255 GCA_044375455.1 Caulobacterales bacterium
TCGTGCGGGTGTGGTCGATGTTCTCCATCGCGAGGTACAATTCATACTCGTGGCGATCATGGGCGCCGCAATATTCCGTGCCGCGATCGGTCAGCACGCGATCGACGCGAATGTTGTGCTCGTCAAAGAACGGGATGACGCGATCGTTCAACACATCCGCCGCCGTCAGCGCCGACTTTTGATCGTACAGCTTCGTGAATCCCAGCTTGGAGTACGTATCGATCACGGTCTGCTGATACACGTGGCCAACGCCCTTCAGCGTGCCGACATAGAAGGTGTCTTGCGCCAAGCAATAGCCGGGGTGTTCGCTCTCGAACTCGCCGTGCGCCTCTTTGTCCGCTTTCGCCTTTTCCAGTGCGACAAGCTGGCTTTCGGTCAGCACCCCGCCGTCTTGCGCGACTTTTGCCTCGAGCGCCTTGAGCCGCTTTTTCATCGTCTCCAGGTCGTGACGCAGCCAGATCGAACGGACGCCGAACGGCGACACCTCGAGCCCCTGCTTCTTCAGTTCGTTCGACACCCGCGCCTGGCCCCAGGCCGGCTGGTCAACCGCCAAGGCGACGACCGCTTCCTCGACATGTGGCGCAACCCGGTTCTTCAAGTTCGGCTTCGCGCGCGTCATCTCCGCCAGCGCCAGGTCGCCGCCCTTCTCATACAATTCCTGGAAACGGTAAAAACTGTCGCGCGAATAACCCATCACCTTGCAGGCCTGCGTGACGTTGCCGAGCTGCTTGGCCAACTCCAGCAGGCCGACCTTGGCCTTGATCACTTTGCGTTCAGCGTTCGTCGTCATGGCGTCATATCCTGAACTACGGCCGGGGCGCTGCGCCGAGCTCCGCATGGCTCCGCTCCGCGCCCCGGCCTCAATGGCCCGCCAAAGCATCATATGTCAGATCATGTAAAGACTTCTGCAATTAAATCCAGCCCCAGTCAAATCCAGACCGTATCAAGCCCAGATCGGCCGCAAATCAGGATGTCCAGACATCCGGAAGCAAAATCAGGCGGTCCTCGGGCTCACGCACCAGCAAGGATCGCCGCCGCCGTGATTGCGGCCGCTGCAATCACCCCGCCAACCAACGCCACGCGCGACGCGATCCGGCCAAAGCCGCGATCAGCCCAACGGATACGCAATCGGCGCTCGTAGCGAACTTCGCGCATGTCCGGACCCTCGGCTCCCTACCTGACGGATCGACTGGCAAGCGCACACCAAACCGCAGGGGAGCGACTGTGACAAGCCGTCGCTACCGGGAGATGCCTGCGCGGCCGCCATCGCACGCACAGCGGGCCTAGACGCCCGGATAGGATCGCGCCAGCGCCGAGATCGTTGTGAAAAACTCCTCCCGGATCCCCTGGAGGATGTCCGCAACAGGCATGATCGCATCGATTCGCCCAGCCACCTGTCCGGACAAGGCGATCGACGCCTCCATGTCGCCGCCAAAGTAGAGCTCGAGCGCGCGACCAAACTCAGCCATCACCGGCGGACCGGCGTAATCAGGCGTCAGCACCCGCTCCAGCGCGCTCGTCTTGCGGGTCCGCAAGGCGCGCAAGGCGGGGCTCGCGAACTGGTTCAAAAACACCGTGTCAGTAGCCTCGGCCGCGAGGATGGCATTCTTCCAGTTCTCATGCACAGGGCTCTCCGCCGCACACACCATCCGCGTGCCCAGCTGAACGCCCTCCGCGCCAAGCGCAAAAGAGGCCGCCATCGTGCGCCCGCAGGTGATGCCGCCAGCCGCAATGATGGGAACTCCAAGCTTCTCAGCCACCAGCGGGAGCAAAACCATCGTCATCACAGGATGCGGGTTCTTGAACCCGCCGCCCTCGCCTCCCTCGACCACCAACCC
Source organism: Caulobacterales bacterium (assembly GCA_044375455.1). Lineage (GTDB taxonomy): Bacteria > Pseudomonadota > Alphaproteobacteria > Caulobacterales > Aquidulcibacteraceae > JBEIHX01. The sequence continues at coordinate 1,839 of JBILMQ010000254.1, forward strand.
ATCGACCCCGGCCTCTACAGCCTTGATCGCGGCCTTCAGGGTGGGAACCACATGGAACACCACAAGTCCGGCCGCCTTCAGCGCCGCACAATATCGGGTCGGATCGCCAGCCGAGGTGGTCACGAAGCGCACGCCCTGGTCCACCACGAAGTCCACAATCCCAGGATCGCGCACGAACGCCTGGGCAATGTTGACGCCGAACGGCTTGTCAGTGAGCGCGCGCATTTTCGCGATCTCCTGCTTGATTTCATCCAGCCGACCCGACGATGTCTCGATGATCCCCATGCCACCCGCATTGCTGACGGCCGACGCCAGTTGCGCCCGAGCAATCCATCCCATCGGCGCCTGCACAATCGGGAGTTCAACCCCCAGCATGCGGGTGATGCGATTGTCAAAATGCATAGGCTTGCTTCCTAGCCCGGCCCTGCGCCGGCCGGCGAACAGTCCGCTTCGTCGGCGACGAACCCCTTCCAGGTGCGCATGTAATCAAGGAACGCCGGGCCAAGGCGCTCAGCCGCTAGATGGCGCGCCGGCGCCGGCAGCGCGATCGGGACGAAATCCGGGTCAGCACGCACCCTGTCAGGAAAATCATGATGCAGAATGGCGCTGCGCCCGATCACCACGCAATCAAGCCCTGCAGCCATCATCGCCCGCGCATCGGCGCCGGAATAAATCTTGCCGGCTGCCCCAACCCGCACTCCATGGCGCGGCAGATCAGCAAAGTATGACAAAAGCGTGCGCCCCTGCCTGTCCTGCTCAACCGGCTCCTTGAAGACGTCCCACAGCGACAGATCGAGAAAATCAATCCCGCCTTCGAACATCAATGCGCCGGCAAGCGTGACGATCTCATCCAGCCGCAACCCGAACCGCTCCGGAGACAGACGAACGCCGAGCAGGAAGTCCGGTCGCGCCCGCGCCCGGATCCCGTGAATGATCTCGCGCAAGAGCCGCGCGCGCCCCTCCAGATCGCCGCCATAGCGGTCGGTTCGCCGGTTGATCTCCGGCGACAGAAACTGGCACAGCAAATAGCCGTGCGCGCCATGCAGTTCGACACCATCAAATCCGGCCCGCTCCGCCCGCAGCGCCGCCGCAATGAAGTCCTGCCCGACACCCTCAACCTCACCCAAGGTCAGCCCGCGCGCGCCCGTCTCGCTGTCCGCGCTGGGACACAACGGCGCCTCGCCGATCAGGTCGCGCGGCGAGCGCATCCCCGCATGATGCAGCTGCACCACCGCCACGCTGCCGGCCGCCCTGATCGCCGCAGCCAGACGCGCAAGCCCGGGCGCATGCTTCTCGTCAAAAATCCCAAGCTGTCCGGGAAAACCCTGCCCCACCCGCTGCACATGGGCCGCGCAGGTCATGGTCATGCCAAAACCACCCTCGGCGCGGTAGGTGAGCCAGGTGAACTCATCCTGCGACAATACGCCGTCGGCCTCACTCTGCAGGTTGGTGAGCGGCGCCAGCATGAAACGATTCTTCATGGGCGGGCCGTGCCGAAACGTCAGGGGAGAAAACAAATCAGTCATCTCGCGACCCTAGGGGCGCGGCGGGTGGTTCGGCAAGCAGTCAAACTCGCGCGCCGGGCGCCAATGTTGCAGCACAGCCGCGCCGCCAGCTCCTACACCACACCGTTGCGCCTCAGCTCCGCAATGGCCGCGTCGTCATAGCCGAGGCCAAGCAAGATCTCATGCGTGTCCGCCCCGAAGTCCGGGATCCGGGGATCAGGCTTGCCTGGCTCCTCGCGAAACCGGAGCGCCGTGCCCACGATCTCGTTGCCATCCTCGTCAAAGGCGAGCATCCCACGCTCTATGACGTTGGGATCGTCAAACGCCTCTTTGAGCGTGCGCACCGGCGCAAAACAGACGTCCTTGTCGGCGAACCAAGCCTCCCACTCAGCCCGCGTCCGGGTCCGGAAGGTCTCGCGAAGAAACGCCCTGGCGGGCTCCTGACCGGGTCCAGGCGGCGGTGCGCAGGCAGGAATGAGATCCGGCCGCCCCAGCGCTGTGAAAAGGTTCTCGGCAAACTTCATCTCCGAGCCGCCGAGGGTGATCCAGAGCCCGTCGGCTGTTTCATACAGATTGTACATCGCCGCGCCGCCCCAGCTGCGCTCCTCCTTCACCACGTGAGCCAGCCCAGTGGCAAAAATCCGCCCGGTCACGTTCGGCGTCCAGGACAGGCAGGCGTCCAGCATCGCCACATCAAGGTAGTCGCCCCGACCGGTCGCCTGCCGGCGCAACAGCGCCATCAGTACCCCAATGAGCGCTGTCTGCGATGAAATCGCATCAGCAAACGGAACATGCGGCATGGTCGGCTTGCCATCCTGGCCCTCATTCAGCGACACCAGACCGGCCATGGCCTCAATCGCAACGTCATGCGCAGGCCTGCCGGCATGCCGGCCAGTTTGGCCAAAAGCAGATATCGAGACATAGACAATTCCGGGATTGCAGGCGCGAACCGCATCATAGCCAACGCCCAGCCGATCGACGACGCCAGGACGGAACGCCTCGACAATCACATCGGCCTCGCGCGCCAGCTCCAGAAAAATCGTCCGGCCAGCCTCAGCCTTCAGATTGAGGCGCAGGCTCTTCTTGCCGCGATGGGTGTTGCGAAACCATACACTCGCGCCGCCCTTGCGGTAGCCAATCTCGCGCGTCGGCTCGCCCTCGTGAAACGGTTCCACCTTGACCACCTGCGCGCCGTGGTCGGCCATCATGAGCGTCAGCATCGGTCCCGGCAAAAACAACGAAAGGTCCAAAACCTTGATGCCGTCCATTTTCATGAAACGCTCCCTCATCCTGTTGCGATCGTCAGACCGTCCGCAGGCAGCGCGCCATCACGCGCCCCCGCCATCAGCGTGCGGGTTTTTTCCACAGCGCCCGCAGCGTCAGAGCAAGTGCCACGCTCAAGATCGCGGCGGCGGCGAAAAACGGAGCGCCAGCGAAAATGCCGTCGCCCGCCTGTTCCCGGCCAACGCCCCAGGCAAAAACCGCCGTGTAAAAACTCGGCGCAAGGACATTGGCGATCGACATCAGCGAGGCAAGACCGCCCTGCATCCGTCCCTGTGCATCCGGCGTCACGCTGCGGGTCATGAGCGATTGTATCGACGGCATGAACAAAGATGAAATAGTCAAGATCGGCATTGCCGCCCAGAACCACACCGCGCTTGGCGCAAGCGCATAACACACGAAGCCAACCGCGCCTCCCGTCAGCGACACCGCAAGCGCACGCTCCTCATGCAGCCGCGCCACCGCGCGCGGCACGATCAGCAGCTGTGAAACAATACCCAGCAACGAGGAAGCGGCCATCGTCAAGCCGACCATCGCGCTGTCAAAGCCATACCGGTGCGTGGCGTACAGAACGAAGCTCACCGGAAAGACATTCTGCGCCAGTGCGAAACAGGCATAAACAGGCAACAGC
>JBILMQ010000038.1:0-17978 GCA_044375455.1 Caulobacterales bacterium
GGTGTTTATCGCGCTGTTTCTTTTTGAAGCGACCCGCGGGCTGTTTGTGGGATGGCTACGCGCAGCGCTCGGCGTCGCGCTCGCACCGCTCGCGGCAACGGTGTTTCTTGCAATCATGCTGGTCATGCTCGAACCGCTGCTGATCGAGCTCGCGCGGCTGCGCGAACAGGGCCTGTTCGCCATGCAACCTGTCCTCAGCGCAACCTTTCTCGTGCTCGTGTTCGTGCTCGTTTTCCTGCAGATCCTCAATCTCGGGTCGCGCATTGCCGCAGGCTTTCAGCTTGCGCCGCCGCGCGCGGGCCTGCCGCGGCGCGACATCGAAGCGGTCTCCAGCGCTGTCGCCACGGCGCCAGCGATCTCACGCGCGGCAGCGACCGCCGCCGCGGTGCGCGAGCTTGAACGGCGCGAGGAGCGCTCGCTCATAGCCACCGACCGGCGTGCGATCGTGGCGATCCGAGACGCCGAGCCGGCCCGAACCGGGCTCGACCTGGTCGCGCAGCGCGACCAGTCCGCAGAGCAAAGCCGGCGCGCCCGCGACGCCGGGCGGGACGCAAATTTGACGAGAGGTGAGCGATGAATGATGCCCCGCAACGCAGCGGGCGGCTCGGCTGGATTGCAGCCGGGGTGCTGGCAGTGATCGCCATTGCCCAGGCCGGCGCACTCGCCGCCCTCATGCCGCTCAAGACAGTGGCGCCCTACACCATCACTGTTGACCGCCAGACCGGATATGTTGAAACCGCCCGCGGCCTGCAGCTTGGTCCGCTGAAGGATGACGAAGCGGTGACCCAGGCCAATCTCGTGCAATACGTGCTCGCACGTGAAACGTTCGACGCCAACGATATCCGCGAGAACTATACCAAGGTGGCGTTGTGGTCAGACGGCGAAGCTCGGCAGAGTTATATCCGCAGCTTCGATCGCGCCAATCCGACCTCAATCCTCAACACCACGCCCCAGACATCGGTGGTGCGGGTCACCGTGAAGAACGTGTCGCTGCTGGACCGTGACAGCGCGCTCGTGCGCTTCGAAACGGAGCGCACGGATCAAGGCGCCCTCACCGGCGAACGGCGCCCCTTCGTGGCGGTGATGAGCTTTCGCTATGTTGGCTCAGCAATGCGCAATGAGGACCGTTTCATAAATCCCCTGGGCTTTCAGGTAACAAGATATCGTCGTGACGCAGAGAGCGTCGCGCCCCTTCCGGTCCCCTTGGAGACCCCGCAATGACCCTGATCCGCCGCCTCATGATCAACCTGGCGCTGAGCGTCCCGCTTGTGGCAGGCCTTGCCGCCGCGCCGGCGAGCGCACAAACCTCGGGGGCCGCATCCTCCGGCGTTCCCCGTCCCAGCCCCGGTGACCCGCGCATCCGCACTGTGCTCTACAGCCCGAACGAAGTCGTCGAACTGCGCGGTCACTTCGGCTACCAGATGCTGATCGAGTTCGCGGAAGATGAGCGGATCGAAAACGTCTCCATCGGCGACTCGCTGGCGTGGCAGGTGACGCCGAACCGGCGCGCGAACCTGCTGTTCCTCAAACCGATCGAGCGCGACATCGCCACCAATATGACCGTGGTGACGAACCTGCGCCGCTACGCTTTCGAATTGACAGCCCGCGCAGCGTCCAGCCCGATGGACCCGACGATCATCTACACCGTGCGGTTCCAGTATCCGCAGGATGCGCCAAAAGTCCTTGAAATCGCCCCGCCCGCCGGCGCGCCGCCCGCCGCCGATCAGCTCAACTTCGGGTACAGCTTCGAGGGGTCAAAGGCGATCCTGCCAGCACGCGTGTTCGACGACGGCCGCCAGACTTTCTTTCAATGGCCAGATCAGACGCCAACCCCCGCAGTCTTCGCGCTCGGCGCTGACGGGAAGGAAAGCGTCGTCAACTTTTCCGTGCGCAACGGCTATCTCGTGGTCTCGCAGACGGGACCCGCCTTCGTGCTGCGCCACGGCGCCCAGCGAACTGTCGTTCATAATGACGCCTTCAGGTCGCCGACGCCCGGACCGCAAGCCCCACGCGAACGCGAACGTGGCGGCCTGTTCTCGCGAGGCGGCCAATGAACGAGCGCCCGCAACTCGACCCGCGGCGGGTCGATCCGGGATTGTTCGACGACGCGATGCGGGCCGATGCCTTGCCGCGCGTGGCTGGCCCCGTAAATCCGTGGGTGCTGCCGGCCGCAGTGTCCGTCGCGATCCTGCTCGGCGGCGCTACTTTCTTTATGCTGAACTCCGAGCGCAGCCGGACCCAGGGCGCGCCCCTGACCGCGCCATCCGACACGCCCGCACGCATCAGCCTTGACGGGGTCCCGCCGCCCCCGGACCTGCTCCAGCCTCAGGCCGTCGCCCCCGCGCCAGAACAGGCCGAGGCGCGTGACCGCGCGACGCCTGCGCCCGCGACCGTCCAGCCCAGCGCGCCGCCGACGCCGGCGCCAGACCCGGCGATCCGGTGGAAGTCGCCCGCCCTCGTCGTTGACCTTGGATCGGCGGAAGCGGCAGCGACACCACCGGTAACGCCCGGCGCGGGCGGCGGGCGTGAGGAAAACCTAACGGCCGAGGAGCGGTTCGCCCAACGCGTCGCGACGGCAGAGGTCGCGCGCGCGCGCGCAATACCAATGCCGGCGCCTGAACTCACCGTTCCGGAAGGCACCATCATTCCAGCCGTGCTTGAGACGGCAATCAATTCAGATCTGCCAGGGTTCACCCGCGCGGTGGTCAGCCGGGATGTGCTGAGCTTCGACGGCGAAACGGTGCTCGCGCCACGCGGTTCAAAGCTGATTGGGCAATATCGCAGCGGTGTCGCCGCCGGTCAGTCCCGCGCCTTCGTGATCTGGACGCGCCTGATCCGCCCGGACGGGGCCTCCGTGCAGATCGCCTCACCCGGCTCGGATACACTCGGGCGCGGCGGTCTTGAAGGCACGACCGACAGCCATTTCTTCCGCCGCTTCGGCGGCGCGATCCTGCTCTCCGTCATCTCGGCCGGTCTTGGCGCGCTGAACGATGACGACGGCGCCCAGATCATCATTTCATCATCGCAAGATGCGAGCCGGGTGGCCGAAATCGCGCTTCAAAAGCAGATCGACATACCGCCCACGATCGAGGTGCCGCAAGGCGCGCCGATCCGGGTGTTTGTCACCCGGGATCTTGACTTCTCCCTGGTTGGAGCCAGTACGCCATGAACGGCGAAGCGGGCCGGGGGAGCGTCTATCTCGAAACCTACCTGGCGCCCTTCGCCCCTTGGTTGAACCGGGCCGACGTCACGGACATCCTGGTCAACCGACCGGGAGAGGTGTGGGTGGAACGCCTCGGCGGACAGCTTGAGCGCCACGACGCGCCCGAACTCAGCGAGCAGTCGCTCGCCCGCCTCGCCCAGCAGATTGCAAGCGCCAGCCATCAGGGCCTCAATCGCGAGCATCCGCTCTTGTCGGCAACGCTGCCGAGCGGGGAGCGCGTGCAGATCTGCGCCCCGCCCGCCACCAGAGCCCATCTTGCACTCGCCATCCGCAAACACGTTGTCCAGGATCTGACCCTGGAGGATTACGCGCGCGCAGGCGCCCTCGCCGACGTCCGGCAGGACGCGGCCGAAGGCGCGCAGGCGCAAGACCTGGCGCTGCAGCAGATACTCGCCGACGGGAACGTCGCAGGTTTCCTGCGCGAGGCGGTCGTTCGGCGGAAGACCATTCTGGTTTCCGGGGGAACCTCCACGGGCAAGACGACCATGCTGAACGCGCTGCTCAAGGAAGCTCCGGCGACGGAACGCCTCGTGGTGATCGAGGACGCCCCGGAGGTGCAACTGACCCACCCAAACGCTGTCGGCCTCGTGGCGGTGCGCGGAGACATCGGAGAAAGCCGCGTGACAGCGGAAGACCTCCTGCAAGCAGCGCTCCGGCTTCGACCCGATCGGATTATTCTTGGTGAATTGCGCGGGCGGGAGGCGTTCGCCTTCCTGCGCGCCGTCAACACCGGCCATCCGGGATCCATCACCACGGTTCATGCCGACAGTCCGGCGGGCGCCATCAACCAAATCGCGCTTCTCGTCCTGCAATCTGGGCTCAACCTGCGATGGGAGGACATCCGCGCCTATGTGCGCGGCGCGGTCGACATCATCGTGCAACTGGAGCGACGCGCCGGCAAGCGGGTCGCCTCGAGGATCTATTTCGATCCGCAGCGACGGCGCGCTGACGCTCTTGCCGGCGCGGCGCACGATTGATCGCCTCGCTTGTCAGCCGATCTTGACCCCGGGCGGGGGCGCCATGTCGTCCGGAACAAAGAAATCCGGCATCAGCGGCTGTGAAGGGTCGACACGGTACTGATCGAAGTCACGGACCCCCTCCTCGTACAGGAATGTGTCGTCGATCAAGAAACGACCGGTGAACTCTCGCGCCGGCTTGTTGAAAATCAGATAGGCGGCGTCAGCCATGATATCCACCGTCCGGCACATCCGCATGCCGCTCTCGCCGGCAAGCGCGAACTGGATGGCTGCGGTGGCGATCGCCGTGCGCGGCCATAGCGCGTTGAATGCGATGCCCTCGCCCCTGAATTCCTCAGCCATGCCGAGCATGCACATGCTCATGCCGTACTTCGCCATCGAGTAGGCGACGTGGCCGGCAAACCACTTCGGTTTCATGTCGAGCGGCGGGGAGAGTGCAAGCACATGGGGATTTGAGGCCCGTTTGAGATGGGGCAAGCAATATTTGGACACCAGAAACGTGCCGCGAAGATTGATCTGATGCATCAGATCGTAGCGCTTCATCTCCGTCTGCAGCGTGCCGGTCAGCTGGATGGCGGACGCGTTGTTGACGCAAATGTCGATCCCGCCAAATGCTGCCGCCGCCCGCTCGACGGCTTCGGCGACCTGCGCCTCCTCACGCACGTCAACCACGAGAGCAAGAGCCTTGCCGCCCGCGCGTTCAACCGCCTCGGCGGCGGAGTAGATTGTGCCAGGCAAGTGCTTGTGCGGTTCGGCCGTCTTCGCCGCGATGACAATGTTGGCGCCGTCGCGCGCAGCGCGTTCGGCGATGGCAAGGCCAATGCCGCGGCTCGCGCCGGTGATGAAAAGCGTCTTGCCTGCAAGGCTCATTGGGTGTCCTCCGTTCGTGTGCCAAGCTAGCTGGTCCGGCCGATTTGAACAGTCCCGGCTTGCCTTGCGCCTCAGCTGCGCGTAGCCGGCAGTAATGAACCGCACTCCTGTTCTATTGATCGCACCCCAACTCGCCGGACTTGAGAGCGCACTCGGCGCAGGCCATGAGGTGATCCGACTGTGGGAATTCGCACAAGCCAGCGAGCTTGCCGGCTCGCCGGCAGCGCAGGCGCGCGCGGCGATCACCATCGGCGGCTGGGGCGGCGCGCCGGAGCACCTGCTTGCGGGATTACCGGCGCTCGGCCTGATCGCCTGCTTCGGCGCCGGCTATGACAAAGTTGATCTTGAGGCGTGCCGGACGCGCGGGATCGCCGTCACCAATTGTCCCGCCGTAAACTGCGGCGACGTCGCCGATGTTGCGCTTTGGCTCATGCTTGACTGCGTGCGCGGCCTGTCTCGCGCCCAGACCTATCTGCGCGACGGAAGCTGGCAGGCCACAGGCCGCCTGCCTGGCATGCCCCAGCGGGTCGCGACACGCGCCGTCGGGATCTTCGGCCTGGGCGCGATCGGCCAGGCCATCGCCACGCGGGCGGCCGCGTTTGGCTGCACCGTGCGCTGGTCAGGGCCGCGGCCAAAGCCAGACGCCGCCTGGCCCTATATCGACAACCTGCACGCACTCGCCCGTGCCAGTGATGTCCTGTTTCTTACCTGCCCCGGGGGCGAGGAAACACGCGGCGTTGTCGATGCAGACGTGCTTGCCGCCCTCGGCCCACAGGGCGTCGTGATCAATGTGGCGCGCGGCTCGGTGGTTGATGAGGACGCGCTGATCGCCGCTCTCAGGACCGGGGCCATCGCTGGCGCGGGGCTCGATGTCTTCGCGACTGAGCCAACGCCGCCGGACCGCTGGCGCGATGTCCCAAACATCGTCCTGACGCCCCATCTTGCGGGTGCAACCCGCCAGTCCGTCGCCGAGCAGGTCGCCCTCGTCGTCGAGAACATTCGCCGATTTCACGCCGGCGAAACCTTGCTCGGGCGCGTTGTCTGACCATTGACCGCGGCCGGGGGAAACGGTCAGGTGGCGCACATGAGCGAAACTGCGAAACTCGAAGCCCGAATTATTCCCGTAACGCCCTTTCAGCAGAACACCACGCTCGTGTGGTGTACGCGAACCCGCAAGGCCGCGTTCGTCGACCCAGGCGGCGAGGTCGATCGCCTGATGGGCGCGGCTGCGCAATTCGAGGTGAGCCTCGAGGCTGTCTGGCTCACACATGGCCATCTCGACCATGCCGGCGGCGCTATGGCCGTCAGCCGTGCGACCGGAGCGCCGATCATCGGACCGCATCTAGACGACGACTTTCTGTTGTCCTCCATCGCCGACCAGGGCGCGCGCTATGGGCTTGCTGACGCCGAGAGCTGCACCCCGACCCGCTGGCTCGCGGACGGCGACCGCCTCACCTTGGGCGATCTTGTCTTCGACGTTGTCCATTGCCCCGGCCACACCCCAGGACATGTGTGCATCATCAACAAGGAAGCAAAGCTCGCATTCGTGGGTGACGTACTCTTCCAGGGATCAATCGGACGAACCGATTTTCCGCGCGGAAATTTCGACGACCTGATCCGATCAATCACCGGCAAGCTCTGGCCCTACGGCGATGACATTCGGTTCGTGCCGGGCCACGGCGCCATGTCGACATTCGGCTGGGAGCGCAAGTGCAATCCATTCGTATCCGACCTCGCCCTCGGCCGGGCCTAGAGCGGGCCGCCAGCCGCCAGCCATCCTCCGTCGGCCAAAAGTTCCGCGCCGGTGACGAAACTCGCATCATCGCTCGCCAGAAACGCAATGCAGCCAGCCATCTCCTCAGCGCTCGCCATGCGCCCGACCGGCTGGATGGAGTGAAAGAATGCGCGCATGGCGGCCGGGTTCGGGGAGGCGTCGAACGCGGCCTGGTTCAATGGCGTATCAATTGTGCCGGGATGCAGCGAGTTGCAGCGTATATCCCGGTACTGACGAGCACAATGGACAGCAACCGACTTTGTGAGCAGGCGCACGCCCCCTTTGGAGGTGGTGTAGGCAAGGCCTGAAGCGAGCCCGATATAGCCTGTGATGGAAGACACGTTCACGATGGAGCCCTTGGGCCCGTTCGGATTTTCTTTCATCGCCCGGATCGCGGCGCGGCATCCCAGCATAACGCCGGTGAGATTGACGCCGATCACTCTGTTCCACAGGGCCAGCGTCGTGTCCTCAATCGACGCAGCGGCAAAGATCCCGGCATTATTGATAAGCACGTCGAGCCGGCCGTAACGATCCTGCACCACCCCAATAACCTCATCCCAGCGGGCTTCGTCGCTCACGTCCTGGTGCAGATACAGGCCGCCAACAGACATGGCGAGATCGGCCCCCTTGTCATCCTGCACGTCGGTGAGAACCACCGTCGCGCCCTCCTCCGCAAGCCGCACGGCCGTGGCCGCTCCGATCCCGGATGCAGCCCCCGTTACAACCGCCACCCGGCCCTGCAATCGCTTCATGTCATCCTCCCCAAACCGGCTTTCGCCCGCGCGCGCTCCTGCCGCCGGACACACCGTAAATCGACCAGACGCCCTGGCAACGCTTGCCGGCGATCAATTGTCCCGCCCATCGGCAAACCGACCCCGCGACGCAGCACGCGCTGTTGCGCCCGGGCGCGCCGCGGCTAGATTGGCGACCGTCCTCAATCCGCCAGGGAGGTGCGTGTGAGCTTCAATCCGGAAATCGGTTCAGTCGCGGATGTCGCGCGGTTTCACGCCAAAAACAGAGCAGACACACCGGCGCTGATCTTTGAGGACCGGGTCACGACCTATCGTGATCTTGACCGCCACGCCAGTCAGGTCGCCAACGGGCTTCGCGCGCTCGGCATAGCGCCGCAGACGCGGGTGGCATATCTCGATAAGAACTCCGACCAATATTTCGAGATCATGCTGGGGGGCGCCAAAGGACGCTTCGTGACCACCGCAGTGAACTGGCGACTCGCCCCGCCGGAAATCGCCTATATCCTCAATGACTGCTCCGCTGAGGTGCTGTTCGTCGGCGCGGCGTTCTTCGCCCTGGTCGACGCGGTCGCTCCTCAGCTGAAGACGGTCAAAACGATCATCGCCCTGCAGCCAGGTCGACCCGAATGGCCGCTCTACGCCGCGTGGCGCGACGCCCAGACGCCTGATGATCCCCTGCTGGCGCACGATCCCGAGGACGTCGTGCTGCAGCTCTACACCTCAGGCACGACCGGACATCCCAAGGGCGCGATGCTTGTCAATCGCAACTTCATCGCGGGGCGGGCGGTGCAAAATGAATCTGGATTGGTATTCAATCAGTGGTCCGATAGCGACGTGTCGCTTGTAGCGATGCCGTGTTTCCATATCGGGGGATCCGGCTGGGGTTTTTCAGGTCTCTATGTCGGCGCCAAAAACGTCGTGCATGCCGAATTCACCCCGCGTGGCGTCCTCGAGGCCATGCGGGCCTACAAGATCTCCAAACTCTTCATGGTGCCGGCCGCCATGAAGTTCGTACTCGATGACCCGCTCTGCGACGGCACAGACTTCAGCTCATTGAAATACCTGCTTTACGGCGCGTCGCCGATACCGCTGGATCTTCTTCGCCGGGCGCTGGATGTCTTTAAATGCGGATTTGTGCAGCTGTATGGGATGACGGAAGCCTGCGGCTCGGTAACCTACCTGCCGCCCGAAGATCATGACGTCAGCGGCAATCCGCGCATGCGTTCGGCAGGCAAGCCGTTTCCCGGCGTCGAAATCAAGATCATAGGCGAAGACGGCGAGGAGCTTTCCCGAGGCCAGGTCGGCGAAATCTGTGTACGCACGGTGCAGCTGATGAAGGGCTACCACAATCTACCCGAGGCAAGCGCCAAGGCAATCCCGGCGGATGGGTGGCTTCGTTCCGGCGATGCAGGCTTCATGGATCACGATGGCTATGTCTTCGTGCACGATCGTGTTAAAGATATGATCGTTTCGGGCGGGGAAAACATCTATCCAGCTGAGGTTGAGAGCGCGATATTCGGCCACCCCGCGGTCGCCGACGTTGCAGTCATCGGGGTTCCGAGTGAACGCTGGGGCGAGGAAGTTAAGGCTGTCGTGGTGGTCAAGCCGGGCGCAAGCGCACAGGCCTCCGACATCATTGATTTTGCCCGCACTCGGATCGCCGGCTACAAGCTGCCAAAGAGCGTAGACTTCATCGACGCGCTGCCCCGCAACGCGACCGGCAAGATACTCAAGAGGGAGCTGCGCAAACCATATTGGGAAGGCAGAGAGCGACAGGTGAACTGACGATGATCCCCAACATGCAACGTCAATGGCTGATCAATGACCGCCCGATCGGGCGACATCTGCGCGATGATGACTTTAAGGCTGCCGAAGGCCCGGTGCGCGCGCCAGAGCCCGGCGAAGTGCTGCTGCGCACGCTGTATCTCGGCTTCGATCCCGCGCTGAAAGGCTGGATGGAGAATGTCGCAAATTACGTCGCCCCGACCCAGATAGGCGACGTAATGCGCGGCTCCGGGGTGGCTCAGGTCATCCGCTCAAACGATCCGAAGTTCAAAGAAGGCGATATCGTCTCCGGCCAGTTCGGTTGGCAGGAATATCCCACCGTCGCCGCCGCCGGACTCGCGCGCGCGCCGGACGGCGCCCCGCCGACCGCCAATCTGGGCGTGCTCGGCACAACCGGCATGACGGCATATTTTGGTCTGCTCGACATCGGCAAACCAATCGCCGGCGACACGGTCGTGGTGTCTGGCGCAGCCGGCGCAACAGGCAGCGTTGTCGGCCAGATCGCCAAAATCGCCGGGTGCCGGGTCATCGGAATCGCCGGCGGCGCAGCCAAATGTGATTGGCTCGTGCGCGAGCTTGGATTTGACGCGGCCGTTGACTACAAGACGCAATCAATTCGGGATCGGCTAAAAGATTTGGCTCCGGGCGGCGCAAACGTTGTGTTCGACAATGTCGGGGGCGCGGTCCTCAATGACCTGCTCGCCTGCCTTGCCATGCGCGCGCGCGTCGTCATCTGCGGCGGCATATCGCGCCACTCGACTGGCGGCAAGACTTTAGGGCCGGAGAACTATTTCAACATCGTCTTCATGCGAGCACGGATGGAAGGGTTTATTTTGCTGGACTACGTCGCGCGCTATTCCGAAGCGCAGGACCGTTTGTTGCGCTGGATCCGTGACGGGCGTCTACAGTACAAGGAGGATGTCCAAATCGGATTTGAGAACGCGCCGCGCACGCTGATGCGGCTGTTCCAGGGCGAGAACTTCGGAAAACAGCTGCTGAAGGTTGCTGATCCGACCTAGCCCATCCTGCCCGCGCCAGTTCGTCAGGGCGCTTCTCTTGGAGCCGTGTTTCGGGGGCGCTGGTACGGGAGCACTCTTCCTGGAGGAAGCCGCGCCATTGGATCGGTATGCTGTGCAACGGGTCAACCGGGCCCATCAGATCAGGTGTGCTCACATTGAACTCAGGCGAACTGTCGGCTGGCGCACAGGCAGCGCCATCGCCGCAACGCATCCGGGACGACGAGGACAAGCGCGCGCCCAGGGCGGCAAGCCCGTGATCGCCGCAGCAAGCTGCAAATCCTATGGCGGGGCCATGGCGCGCGTCGAACCCTGACCTCAACAGGACCGACGGGCGAGCAGCCATGGGTCTAAAGGGCGCACGCAGCCGCGCCGCGCGCCGCCTGAGTACGGCAAACAAGACCGGCGACCCCGGCGACCTCGCCAGCCAGCTGCTTGGCCCGCCGCTCGAGTTCCTCGCTCGGCGGCGCAAAACGCGCCGGTTCGCCAAGCCAGGCAGGCGCAAAAGCGGGCGCGCAGGCTTGGTCCGACGCCAGGCCTGACTGGCAGGCCCGCTCACGCGCCGAGTTGAGCTCGAAGGCGGCGCGTCGCAGCATCGCAGCCGCGCTGCGGCGGCGTTCCTCATCGCTGGCCAGAGCGACATCGTGGACCGGCAGCGCCGCAACAATGTCGGACAACCCCGCAGCGCGCGACGCAAGCAACGTCGCCATTGTTTCATAAGGCGCAGCCGTGGGCGGAGATGCCGGTGCGGCTACGACTGCTTCGGGCGCACCAGGCTTGGAGGCGAGCGCCGCCGCAGTCACGCCAACAGCCACAGCCGCAATCGCCACAGCGAACCGGACGAGCCGCCCCGAACTGGCGGGGGTGGAAAGAGTTTGCTGCATCGTCTCAGGTCCCCTGAGCCCCATCTGACTACGACCGATCTCCCCGCGCCCGCTCTAGACGGGCCGGCCCGGTCAGATGACGGCTCAGATTCGATTTCGCAAGTGCAACATTCACCTCCAGCACAGGCAGGCGTCAGGATTGACGAAAACCTCAGCATGAACTGGATGTCCGCCTATTCGATCGGACACGGCCCCAGAGGTTCGTCTGGGTTCTTCGGCGCCGCAGCACAAACCGCGTCCCACAACGCCATAACCTGCGCACCCAGTTCATCGGCGCGCGCCTGAAGCACCGCGGCATCCGGCGCCGCCCCGGGAGGTGCGTTCAGCCAAGTGGGGCGGAAGGGCGCCACACAGGTCAACCCTGGCAGAACCGCATCGCGGCAGAGGCGCGCGCGTTGCGCGTTCAGCGTGAACGCAGTCTCCACAAGCTGGGATTGAAGGGCGGCGCGCTGTGCGCCCTGCGCAGGCGCGCTCTGGCCCGCGGGAGGTTCAGCCGCTGCAGCAGGCGCCAGTTCCGCCGTTTGCGTCAGCATATAGGCGTATCGCCCGACCTCGATGCTCAGGACAACAGGATCGCTCGCCTCCGACCTCTGCCCCGAAACGCAGGCCGCCGCCGCCCCGGCGACCACCGTGATGAGAACACCTTGCAGCGTCCGACGCATCCTGAAGCTTCCTTCCATCCCGCCTCCGGTGCGAGCGGGGCCTTTGGCGCCTCGCCCGCCGGCTGGTATTCAAGACCAGAATTCGTGAGGAGAACATGTGGCATGGATGAGGCGCGCAACGTGCTGGGCGGTGAGCTTGAAATCTGCTCGACGGACCCTCTCACCGGGTGGTTTCGCGATGGGTGCTGCAACACGGACGGCCATGACCGCGGCATGCATGTCGTGTGCGCACAGATGACCGCAGAATTTTTGGACCATCAGCGCCGGGTGGGCAATGACCTGGTCACGCCGCGCCCCGAGTTCGGCTTTCCCGGGCTGAAACCCGGAGATCGCTGGTGCGTCTGTCTTTCGCGCTGGAAGCAGGCGCTGGATGACGGCGCCGCAGCGCCAATTCTGCTGCGGGCGACCCACGAGGAGGCCCTGGCGGTGGCGCCGCTCGACCTGCTGCGTCAGTACGCCCTGGACCCCGACGCAACCGCCTGATCCTCGCGCCCCGGCGCAACCGGGGCGTGGTATGGGTGCTCGACCAAAAGATGCGCAGCGCCGCGGACGCCTTCTCGCGCGAGGGAAAAGGCCCAGCTTCCCAGCCCCGACGCGCATCCGCCTCCACGTAGATCGGCCCCACTGCGGACCAATCGACGAGCCGCCGCCGCTCAGCCATGCGCCGACCCAAAGCAGTCTTTCCGGCCCCAGCGCATGGGACATGCGCACGGGGACAGCGTATGGTCCGGCGCAACAGCCGATCCCCAGATCACCGGCGCGCGCGCCGTCGCAGGCGCTCAGACGGGCTCCGGCACCCGTGGGGCTGGCGGGGCCACCTCCGCGAAGAAGCTGAAGGCAAGCTTGTCCGGATCGCTGGCGTCGACATCGACTTTGACAAGGCCGCCGTTCTTGAGGGCCCCAAACAGGAGTTCGTCCGCGAGAGGCTTCTTGACATGCTCCTGGATCAGACGCGCCAGCGGACGCGCCCCAAAGGCCTCGTCATAACCGCGCTCGCCGAGCCAGTTGGTTGCGGCGTCAGAAAGTTCAATCGACACATTGCGATCAGCCAGCTGGTTCTCCAGTTGCAGGATGAATTTCTGCACAACCGACCGGATGATGTTGGGGGTCAGGCCGGTGAACTGGATCACGGCGTCGAGGCGGTTGCGGAACTCGGGCGTGAAGAGACGCTTGATAGCCTCCTCATTTTCTTCCTGCTTGCGTCCCCGTCCAAAACCGATCCCCTGACGGGCGGCATCAGCCGCTCCGGCGTTGGTGGTCATGATCAGAATGACATTCCGGAAATCGATCTTCTTTCCGTTGGCGTCCGTCAACGTCCCATTGTCCATCACCTGCAACAGGATGTTGAAGATGTCAGGGTGAGCCTTTTCGATTTCGTCGAGCAGCAGAACGGAATGGGGATGCTGGTCCACCGCGTCCGACAGAAGCCCGCCTTGGTCATACCCAACATAGCCCGGGGGCGCGCCAATCAGACGGCTCACCGTGTGGCGCTCCATGTATTCCGACATATCGAAGCGCAGCAGCTCAATGCCCATGATGGACGCCAGCTGACGCGCCACCTCCGTCTTCCCGACCCCCGTCGGACCGGCGAAGAGGTAGCAGCCGATCGGCTTGTTGGGTTCGCGCAGACCCGCGCGGGCGAGTTTGATCGACGCCGCCAGCGAGCTGATCGCGGACTCCTGGCCAAACACCACCCGCTTCAAGTCGACTTCGAGGTTGCGCATCATCTCCGCGTCATTGACCGAGACCGACTTGGGCGGAATCCGCGCCATCCGGGAAACGACCAGCTCAACCTCCTCAACGCCCAGCTCCGTCTTTCGGGCGTCAGGCGGCAGAAGCATCTGTGAAGCGCCCGTCTCATCGATCACATCGATCGCTTTGTCCGGCAGTTTGCGGTCGCCAATGTACTTTGCTGACAGCTCCACCGCAGCCTTTACCGCCTCATCGGTGTACGTGACCTTGTGGTGCTCCTCGAAGTACGGCTTCAAGCCCTGCAGGATCTTAATGGCGTCAGGAACAGTCGGCTCATTGACGTCGATTTTCTGGAACCGTCGAGCCAGCGCGCGATCTTTTTCGAAGTGCTGACGGTACTCCTTATAGGTCGTGGATCCCATGCAGCGCAGAGTCCCGCTCTGCAGCGCAGGCTTCAGCAGGTTCGACGCATCCATTGCGCCGCCCGACGTCGCCCCGGCCCCGATAACGGTGTGGATCTCATCGATGAACAACACGGCCTTGGGATGCGCCTCGAGTTCCTTGACCACCTGCTTCAGGCGTTCCTCAAAGTCGCCGCGGTAGCGTGTGCCTGCAAGCAAAGCGCCCATGTCGAGAGAAAAAATCGTCGCGTCGGCAAGCACTTCAGGAACATCGCCCTCAACGATCTTTCGCGCCAGCCCCTCGGCAATGGCAGTCTTGCCGACCCCCGGATCGCCAACGAGAAGCGGATTGTTCTTCTGACGCCGGCACAAAACCTGGATCGCCCGCTGGACCTCCGAGAGCCGCCCGATCAAGGGGTCGACACGGCCCTTGCGCGCCTTGTCGTTCAGATTGACGCAATAGGCCGTGAGCGCCTCGTTTTCAGGCTTCTGGCTCTTGGCCTGCTGCTGGCCAGCGCCGGCCTCGTCAGCGCCGCGCGGGGCGCGCTGCTGGCTCATGCCGGGTTTCTTGGCCACGCCATGGGAGATGAAATTGACCGCGTCATAGCGGGTCATGTCCTGCTCCTGCAGGAAATATGCGGCGTGGCTTTCCCTCTCTGAGAAGATCGCGACAAGAACATTGGCCCCGGTGACCTCGGACCGACCAGAAGATTCCACGTGAATGATCGCGCGCTGTATCACCCGCTGGAAACCAGCTGTGGGCTTAGCCTCATCGTCACTGTCCGTGACGAGGTTATCGAGCTCCTCATCCAGATATTTCACGAGGTCCGCGCGCAGTCGATCGATATCCACCTTGCAAGCCGTCATGACCTGCTCGGCGTCCTCGTCTTCACTCAGCGCAAGGAGAAGATGCTCCAAGGTGGCGTATTCGTGCCGCCGCTCGTTGGCGAGCGCGAGGCTCTTGTGGATCGCCCGTTCCAGGCTCTTTGAGAAGGCCGGCACCGACTACTCCTTTTCCATCGTGCACTGCAGCGGATGTTCGTTGCGCCGCGCAAGGTCGAGGACCTGCGACACTTTCGTTTCCGCCACCTCATAGGTGTAAACGCCGCACACGCCGACGCCATGCTGGTGCACATGAAGCATGATGCGCGTGGCCTCTTCCCGGTTCTTGTTGAAGAACCGCTCGAGCACATAGACGACGAACTCCATCGGCGTGTAGTCGTCATTCAACAGCAAAACACGGTAGAGCGAGGGTTTCCTGGTGCGCGTGCGCGTCTGAGTTGACACGCGCGAGCCAGGGCCGCCGTCGCCGTCTCCGTCTTCCCTGTCTCTGTCCTCACTCATAATATCAATTGCACCTGCTCTTCGTGGTCGCAGTGAGGCGCAAGCTAGGCGCTGCACCCATCATCTCCCACCCCGCCAGCTCTGCTTCACCGCCGCCCCGCGTGGCGCACCCGAGACCCAGAAGCCGGACATCCTGAACGCGAAAATCCTGTCGTCTCAAACCAAAACCATACCAGACCTGAGCCTCCCCGGCCTCACACCCCCGGCCTCATACCTCTGGTCTTACACCTCTGGCCTTACACCTTTTGCCAACTGCGTAAGGCCTCCACACCGCAGGTCCACGCGCGGAGAGCCTGGTTCAGGCTCCCATCCCTGAGCGCGTCATGCCGATCGAGGCGCCGCGAACCTTCCTCCAGAAGACCACCATAGCGCGACGACAAACCAAGAAGCGACTGCAAAAGCCGCGCCGCCACCCGATCGCCGCCGACCTGGGCGACGCCCACGCTTGGTTGCAGTAAACCCTTCTCGAACTGAACGCCTTTTTCGCCATGCGCCGCGAGGCAGAGCGCGCCGCCCAAAGGCTGAGATCGGCTGGCCCGGCGATGCGACGCTGCCTTAACTAAAATATGGTCGCCGCTAGAAGATGGAAGTGGCGCGACCGAATAAGGACGCGATCAGCCTGCGGCGCAGCGCTGCACCCGTCGCCTCCCAGCTGGAGACACGCGGGCCCAACGGGCGCGCTGAGGACCCGACAAGTCCGGCGCGAACGTCTTGGACAGGCCCCGATGTGGCCGCGATCTTGCAGACCGGCGCGTGTACGGGTGGCCGCGCGCCTGGGCCGACGCCGATATGAAAGGGCCCAGCGGGATCGGGCCAACCATGTCCCGCAAAGCGCCGATAGGCCGCAATCCTGAGGGAGTGCGCACACTTGAGCCTGCACCGCGCCGCGACGACCGGCCCCAGCCGATTCGGTGGCCCGCGCGGGCGCGCGAGCGCGACGCCCAACCAGCCTGATCCCAATCGGCACAGGGTGCGATCCAGGATCGCACCCCTGCCACACCACCCGGCATGCGGGTCCGCACCAGGCGGTTCGAGGCGTAAAGGTTCAAGAGAGTGACGGCGCGCCAAGATCAGCGAGCCATCGGGTGGTCAGGACTGCGTTCAGGGCTGTGCCGCTGTTTCGCCACCAGCAGCGGCTGTTGGCGGCGAGCCGTCCGGCGTGGTCGGGCTTTGCCCCCATCGCCGGAAGCTCCCGATACATGGTGGTTCCCCCTGCCAGTGCTCGAGCTGGATGGCGCGCAGCCGATGACGCATCCATTCGTGGTGGACCGCGAAGACCCCCGGCGTCTGCGCCGACCTCCGCCCCGCCGCCGACACCTGAAAACCAACACCGTCAACCCAACCAGAGGGGGCAATTCTTCATGACGCAAAGGGGGCCGTTCCCGGTGACGCTTGACGCCACCACTACAACCTCGGCTGACTTCTCGCTCCGGCTCGACACCGTCGCCCTTGCAGGCGCAGGACGAGATCTTCCCAGGTAAGACCGCGATCCTTCACGGCACGACCGCCGGATTGACGCCGTTCCGCCCTGGTCACGCGGGCTTCGCGGCTTCGTGCCCGCTCGCCCTGCTCGACGACGCCTCATATCCGGTTCTTGTCCATCCGCCCGCAGCTTCGCGCCACGCCTTCTCTCCACGGTCAGTCGCCCTTCCGCAGTTGCGTTTCACTTCGCTCGCCGTGACCGGATCCCGAGAGGACTTCCTCCTCCAGGATCGCGCCGATGCCGGGCGCAAACGAAAACGGGCGCGACCAAAGCCGCGCCCGTCGTCCCGTTTCTCTTGCTCCCCGGTCACCGCTGGCTCAGGGTGTTTCACCGCCCGCCGAAGCGACAACCTTTGGGCCTGAGAGGGGCGTTTCCTCCCCGAAACTCCCTCATGCTCATTGGGCGACGATCCGCCCCGGCTGTCAACACATTTTGTCGCAGTTTGTGGCGCCTTGTGATCATGCGCCGGGCAATCGGGCGAGCAGCGCGTCCAGTGTCTGGTTGGGGGTCTGGAACAGATATTCGGGCGCAGTGACGCTGACCGGGCCATGGCCAGCCGCAACCAGATGCCGGCAGGCGGACAGCGACTGATCGGCAGGACACACGATCTCGCCGCCGGCTCTGACGACGCAGCCGAAGCGATCCGCAAGCACCGCAAGAGCGGGGCGATCGCTGCAATCAGCCAGATGGAGGATCACGCTGGCCCGAGCGCGCGCCCGCGCTTCGATGGCGTCAAGCATCAGCGCCGCCGCCGCCCTCTCCTGCGCGGTCCAACATGCCTTGAGGCTTGCCGCGAGCAGCGCCTCGCTCTTGAGCAGCACCCCGCCGGTCAGCACCTTCAGTCCATTTGCCGCGAGCGTCGCGCCGGATGTGGTGATGTCGACAATGACGTCGGCCGCGCCGGAGGCGGGCGCGCCCTCCGTTGCGCCGAGACTTTCGATCACCCGGTAATCAGCGCGCCCGGCAAAGAAACGCCGCGCCAGAGACACGTATTTTGTCGCCACCTTCAGCGCGCGTCCGTATCGACTGGGAAACTCAGCCGCGACTTCATCGAGGTCTTCGATGGTGTCCACGTCAAACCAGCTTCGCGGCGCAGCGACCACCAGATCAGCGTG
>JBILMQ010000255.1:0-5220 GCA_044375455.1 Caulobacterales bacterium
ACGCCGTCTGTTGTCTGTACGTTCACTGAGAACCCGGTGATCTCGAGATCCTGAGGACTTCCAAGATTGGTAATGAGATTGGCCTGCAGCACGTCCTGGACGTCGGTGTCCGCCGCCTTTCCGGAGGCAAGGGGCGCGAGGGCGGCCAGGGCGGCGGCGTCGCTGGCGGACTGCAGCGTCGCTTTGAGCCGCGTCGTGCGCGACAGATCGAGCCCAAAGACGAGTGCGAGAGCGACGGGCGCGAGGCCTATCGCAAAGATCATGGCCGCATTCGCCCGACGTGACGCCGCGAGGCGCCGGCACGTTGGCCAGCGCGAGACCGACAAGGACAGAAGGGAATGAAGCATTGCGATCTGAACATGACCCAAAATGGTGAATGTGGGCCTTTTCAGATCCCTCCAATTGGAGAGATTGTCGCAGATCACCTTGGAAGTCGGGCGCGCTTCTCAAACCCCTGGTCAGCTCCAAGGTGCTCCTTGTGACCGCTTTGTCAGAGTTCAGCGGAGGGCTCCTGAGCCCTGGGAGCAGGCGGTGGGCCTGCATTGCGCCTGTTCTGGGGGCAGCGAGGGCTGGTCGTTAAGCCATCGGCGCGGCCAACAGCCGGGTCACCACCCCGACGAGGGCCCCGATGAGAAGCGCCAGACCCGCGAGCCCTTGCAGTGCATAGCCAAAGGCGCGTTTCTTCGGGTCTTGAACATACAATACCATGTACAGCAGACGTCCGAGCACCCAGATCGCGCCGATCCCCGCCGCCACCTGATCGCCATGCATGAACGCGAACAGCCACAGCGCAGGAAGGAAGATCACCATCCACTCCAGCGTGTTCATCTGAACGCGAAAATACCGTTCGAAGTTGGGATCGCCTGTCGTCGCAGGGGCCGCCACCTTGTACTTCAGGCGCGCCCGTCCGACCGCCAGTCCCATCACAAAGTACAAGAGCACCCCCATCAGAGTGACAAGCGTCGTCCACAAAAACTGATCCATGCTCCAAGCCTCCCAGGCCCCCGGGTCGTTCAGGATCGGATCCTCGCACTGAGCGCTGGTCCGGATCCGCGCACTGTTCTGGCATGCAGGCGCAGCCGCGCCAAGAGTGCGGTCGCGGCGGACGGTTGGACGTGATGGGTGGCGCGCATGTGCAGGTCTGTCGCTTGGTCGAACAATTCAGCGCAGACGCTGAAGCCACCGCAGGGATGGGTCTATGCGCCCCGCATCAGCGCCGGCAGCCCCGTGAGCTTCGCTGGTGCGGTCCGCCTCTCGTGATGGGGAAACGCGCCAGAAACTGGCGCAGCGCCGAAAGGCGGCCCATACTTCTATACCATGCAGCAACATCCTCGCACCCCGGAGCCCGCCCGAGACGCCGCTCTCTCGATGCGCACGGCTGCAGTTCGGGGCGTCGAAACCGCGCTGGCCGTCGCCGGACGGGCGACAAGGTCATCATGTGGCGCTTTTCCGGCAAACGAGATGAGACGCCCACACCGAACCTGGACGCGCTGCCCGCACGCGCGACCCGGCCACCGCGCCCAGCCTTACCGCGACCGCAGTTTCGGCCTCTACCGCTGCCTCGGCACGCGCACTGCAAAATGACAGTCGTGGGTCCTGCGTGCGGAAATTCTGCGGTGCGGACCGGCGCCGGAGGTCGTTCAAGAGCTCCGGCGCGTCCATGTCCACTTCGTGGGCGGATATAATGATATATGTATCGAACGCTGCTGATCCTGCACTCCTGCTGGGCACGCGGTCCGTGTTCCACAACGTCACGCGGCCGCGAGGCCCAGCATATCCCGGTCGCCCATTGCCAGACTCTCCATGGCGGAGGCTCGCCGAATACGAAAGTGATGCGGATCAACCAAGTGGATGAGACCACGCCGGTGCATGCTGTTCAGAGCGCGGCTTACCGTCTCCAGTGTAACTCCCAGATGGTCAGCGATGTCCAGCCGTGACATCGGAATGGTGCATGTCCCATCATCAGAGTCGCACCAGATCGTACGCCACTGCATCAGAAAGTCGGCCACGCGTTCCTCCGCCGTCAGGCGCGCCACCCGCAATTGGCTGCGCTCACGCTCATCCAGCTCCTGGGAGATGACGTCGCGCAGGACATTGGCGAGGTGCGGGTCCTGCAGCAGGGCGCTCATCAGGGCCGCAGCGGGGCAGGATTGCACCGCCGTTCGCGTGATGGCCTCGGCCGAGCAGCGCCAGGTGGCGCTGGCGCCGAGACTGATGACCCCCTGCGGCGCCACGAATTTCGAGACATGCCGGCGTCCATCGGTTGTCATACGGAAGCAGCGCGCGAGGCCCGAGACGACAGTATCGGCCGTGGCCGCCGGAGCGCCCTCACTGCAAATGGTCTCGCCCGGCTCGAACACGCGGACCGATCCGCGACCAAGGCGCGCGATCGCCTGAGCCAATGCCGCCTGAGCCGACTGGGCATGGCCACGGGAGGCCTGAGCTAGTTTCATTGAATCTCCGTCAACTGTCGTCCCGATAACCATGTTTTGCTCCCGATCAAGGTCTCGCCCCGCACGCATAGACCCAACCACGGATTGGTATGCTTAACCTCTTGGTAACGCTACGTAGAGACGCCAACGCGCATCGCCGCGGCCCCAACCGCGCCGTGTCCCGGCGTCAGGAGCCGGCCAGACTTGATCTGACGCAACACTCTCCTGCGGGCTGGAGCTTTGCTGAAAATGGTTATGCCGGGATGTTTCTGCAGCAAGCGCGCCAACGTTCTTGGCGCAGTCATGCAGGCGTTCAACCCCGGTCAGCGCGCGGCTCGGCGCAGTCTCGGGGGCAGCAGTGCGGGGTTGGTGGAGGTCGCCTTGCAGATTGTCGCCGCGCCCACGCCACAATGTGCGCGACATGTGCACGAGTGAGAGGGGTTTCAATGACGCAGACAACTTGGCTGGTGACATTTGATGGCGCGCGCGCGCGCGCCTTCCGAAAAGTCGAGGAGCGTCCAGGATGGGCCGAGTTTGATCTCGGCGTGCCGGAGGGCGCCCACCGCCCCCCGCCGTTCGACGAACGCACCAGCGTCTATCAAAGTCACGGCGCCGCGCGCAGTCGCCAGGAGCCCAGGACGGACCCCGAACGCATGATTGAGGAATCCTTTGTGGCCGGCCTGTGTACGCGTTTGGCTGAACATGGCGAGCGCGGTGAATTTCAGAAACTCATCATCGCCGCCCCGCCCCGGGCGCTGGGCGCCTTTCGCGACGCATGCGCCAAAGGGCTTGCCGCGCGCATCGCTGCCGAAATCGACGCCGACTACGTCAACACCCCGATTGAGCACATTGCGCGCTACCTCGCGCCGCACGCATGACCCTCGGCTTGCGGGCGACCATCGGCCGTCCTGCCGCCGCCATGTGCGTTGCTTGCGCGATAGCGCTGCAAGCGCTGGCTGGCGCGTCGGGCCAATCAGTTGTCCCGCAATCTGCGACGGCCGGTGCGAACCCTGCGCCCGAGCCAGCTCCCGCAGCCGCTGCAAGATCAGCCAGCCAAGCGCCGCAGCCGGCTGCGGCCTGGACGCCGCAAGCCATCGCCGTGTTGCGGGCGATCGCCGCTGAACTGCCGGCTCATGGCGTCGATCGGGCGATCGACGGCGCGCAGGCAACGCCGGACGATGCCGCGCCATCGGCTGAGGCCATTGACCGACTTGCGCAAAGCCTCGCTGGCATTCTCGCTGGCGGCGCCGTCAATCCAGCCATCGCTGAACCCTCCTGGCATATCCCGTCGGCTGGGAGTGACGTATCGCTCGACACCCTGCGGGCGCTGCCGCCCGACCGGCTGGACGCGACCCTTCGAGCGCTCGCGCCACAGGACCCGACCTATGTCAGTTTGATGTCCGCCTACGCAGACGCTCTTCTCGAACCCGACAGCATCGAGACGCTGGCCCGCCGGACGAGCCTGCGCGCCAGCCTCGAACGCTGGCGCTGGCTGCCGCGCAATTTGCCGGGTGATCGACTGGAAATCCACATCCCGCAGTTCGAGGCGCGCTTGTTCCGCGCCGGCGTGCTGTCTGCGACCCACAGGGTAATCGTCGGCGCGCGCGCCACCCCGACGCCCAGCTTCACCGCATTGATAGAAGGAGTAACGCTAAACCCTACATGGCGACCGCCGGCAAAGATCGCCTTCGGGGAAATCCTCCCCATGATGCGCCGCAATCCCAGACGCGCCACAGCGCAGGGCTATCGCCTCGTCAGCGCCGCAGGCGCTATCCTAAAGCCACAGGATGTCGACCTGCGGGCGCGGCCGTTTCCATTCGCAATCATCCAAATTCCCGGACCGGGCAACGCGCTTGGACGCGTCAAGCTTGAGCTTCCCAATCCCTTCGCGATCTATATCCACGACACGCCAGCCCAGAGTCTGTTCGCTCAGACAAACCGTGCACGCAGCCATGGCTGCGTGCGGGCGCAGGCCGCCGAAGATCTGGCAGTCGAGGTGCTCAATCGTCCCGACATCAATCGCACGGCGCTCGATGCTCAGATAGCCAGAGGGACTTCTCAACGCATCACGCTGGCCCAGAGTTTACCAGTATACGTCCTTTATATGACCGCAGGACCGGACACGACGGGATCCATCAGCTATGCCCCGGACGTCTATGGCAGGGATCGGCGTCTTGCGATCCACCTCGCGCAAACCAGACCAGCCAAAATAAAGTAGGTCGACTGATCGGGGCATTCCTGTTGCGTGTCTGATGGAACGGCAGGGTGGATCGATCGAGAACGTTTTTTCCCAGGAACTCCAAAATGTGTTCCTATGGCCGTCGCGCTCTGGTGATGTGGGCGCGTAGTGCGGGGCGCTGAGAAAGACCCGTTCGCGCAGGACCAGGAATTTCTGTTTGTGGGCGGTAACCTAATCCTGCATCGGATCTGAAATCCTTGCGGCGTCTTCCGGTGGGCGCGCAGGCGCCGCCAGAGTTTTATGAGAACGGGCCTTCGGCTGCACTGAACGTGGGCGCGCCGCATCAGGTCGCCCAGTGTTCGGACCAATCTTATGGTTAATGCTTTCCTGTATGGTATGCGCATCGATGCACGCGGGTCTGCATTTTACACCGCCTTAAGCCCGTCGTGGTTAAGCTCACCCAGGCCTCGCAGAAAGTGACGGCAGAAAGTGACGGCAGAAAGTGACGGCAGAAAGTGACGTATGAGCGACCGCAGCGATAACCCATGCGACGTGCTGATCATCGGTGCAGGTCCTGCAGGCCTTACGGCTGGCTATCTGCTGACCAGG
>JBILMQ010000039.1:0-17851 GCA_044375455.1 Caulobacterales bacterium
CAAACACGCAGCATTCCTCGCCAGATGGTCATCACCCGCACGAACGTCGCCTGCCTGGAGGCGGTCTGAGCTTCCCGCCGCAAATGGGCATGGCTCAGCGCGAGCGGTCGCGGCGCTTTACGGGGTCTTCGCACATGAAGGAGAACTATTTGGTCGCACCCTGATGAACAGGGATGTGTTTCAGGCGGCGACACGTCTGCGCCGGGCTGGTCACGATCTGGTTTTGCCGTTTGATCTGGCCTGGGCGGCTGGCGTCCTGCGCAACTCCCTCGGGCTTTACGGCCCGAACCCAAGATCATTCGGGCACTCTGGATGGGGCGGGTCAATGGGGCTAGCGGATCCAGACAGACGTCTGTCGGCGGCGTATGTGATGAACCGCCAATCAAACATGCTCATGGGCGATCCGCGTCCTGGCGCGTTGATCCATGCTCTTTATGACTGCTTCTAGGCAACCGCCAATTTCAATGACGAAAGTGGCGAATTCCCGTGAACACCATCGCGAGACCGGCCTCATCTGCTGCTGCGATGACATCCGCGTCCCGTATTGAGCCGCCCGGCTGGATAACCGCGGTCGCGCCTGCTTCAGCAGCCTGCAAAAGCCCGTCGGGAAACGGAAAGAACGCGTCAGACGCACAAACGCAGCCATGGGTTCGCGGGCTTGCCCATCCCGCAGCGACGGCGGCGTCCTGCGCTTTGCGTGCGGCGATGCGTGCGGCGTCCACCCGGCTCATCTGGCCGGCGCCAACGCCGACCGTGGCGCGATCCTTTGCATAGATGATGGTGTTGGACTTCACATGTTTCGCGACGCGGAATGCAAACAGCATATCATCCAATTCCTGCGCGCTTGGCGCGCGCTTGGTGACCACCTTGATGTCCTCGCGACACACTCTTGCAGTGTCGCGCGATTGGGCGAGAAAACCCCCGGCCACGGACTTCACACAGGCGCCGGGCGCAAGGGGATCAGGCAGGCCGCCTGCTATCAGAAGCCGCAGGTTTCGCTTGGCGGCGAATATCGCGCGCGCATCTTCATCAGCGTCGGGGGCGATCACCACTTCTGTAAAGATCTTGACGATCTCCTCAGCGGCAGCCCCGTCGAGGGGACGATTTGATGCAATGACCCCGCCAAACGCGGAAACAGAATCGCACGCCAAAGCCGCCAGGTAGGCGTCCTTGAGACTGTCGGCCTCAGCCACGCCGCACGGATTGGCGTGCTTGATGATTGCGATGGCGGCCGACGCGATGGGGTCGAATTCCGCCACCAGTTCGTAGGCCGCATCTGTGTCGTTGATGTTGTTGTAGGAAAGTTCCTTGCCTTGAAGCTGCCGCGCCGTGGCGACGCCATGGCGTGCCCGGGGACTGCGATAGAAGGCGGCTGATTGATGAGGGTTCTCGCCATACCGCAGCGTCTGCACGAGCTCGCCGCCGAACGCGCGCCACCTCGGATAGGCTTCATCTCCAACTTCAGCAAAATACTCCGAAATCGCAGCATCATATGCAGCAGTCCGTGCATAGGCCTTGCCGGCGAGACGCTTGCGCAGGGCAAGGCTCGTGGCGCCGGCGTGCGCGTCCAGATCGGCGATGACGCTGGCGATATCTTGCGCATCAGTTGCGACGGCGACAAAGGCATGGTTCTTGGCCGCCGCCCGGATCATGGCGGGCCCGCCGATGTCGATATTTTCGACGCAGTCCTCGAAACCCGCGCCGCGCGCAACTGTCGCCTCGAAAGGATACAGATTGACGTAGAGAAGATCGATGGTCGGTATGGCGTGCTGGGCGAGGGCGCTTTGATGCGCCGGATCCGAGCGCACCGCCAGCAGCCCGCCGTGGATCATCGGGTGCAGCGTCTTGACCCGGCCGTCCATCATTTCCGGAAACCCTGTGATATCGGACACGTCGCGCACCGTGACCCCGGCGCTCTTGAGTGCATGCGCGGTGCCGCCGGTGGAAAGGATCTCGACCCCGCGCTCTGCGAGCGCGCGGGCATGTTCAATGAGGCCCGTTTTGTCAGAGACGGAGATCAGTGCGCGGCGCATGGTGACAAGAGACATCGGGCAATCCTATCGGGTATTGACAACCAGAGGCTGGTCAAGAAGGGCGAAACTCAGGCGCGAGAAGATGCAGCGCCGCGCGAGACCCTTCATCATCACCACGCTCAGCCGCTGCAAGCAGCGTCGCAATTTCAGGCTCAAGACTGCGCAGGTCTACAGCTGGAGTATCTGCGATGAATACGCCGTCCACCCCGGATTGCCGTACCAGCTCAGCTTCGTAGAATATTTCCTCGTGGATCTTCTCGCCAGGCCGCAAGCCAGTGTGGACAATCTTCACATCCTTGTCGGGTTCGAGGCCCTTCAGGCGGATCATCTGACGCGCGAGATCTTCGATGCGAACCGGGTCTCCCATGTCGAGCACGTAGACGTCGCCTGCCGACGCGCTGCTGTTGCGGGCGTGGCTCGCCGCCAGAAGAACGAGGCGGGCGGCCTCTTCGACGGTCATGAAATAGCGGGTGATGTCCGGGTGCGTCACCGTGACGGGCCCGCCTCGAGCGATCTGGCGCTCGAACAGCGGCGCAACGGACCCGGCTGAACCGAGAACATTTCCGAAGCGCACCGCGGCCCAGGCGATCTGAGGATGCGCCGCCGCCGCGCCCCGCAGATAGAGCTCCCCGACGCGCTTGGTCGCGCCCATGACATTGGACGGATTGACCGCTTTGTCCGTGGAAATGAAGACAAAGACGTCTGCGTCATGGGCCACGGCCGCATCCGCGACAGTTTTCAATCCGCCGATATTTGTCAGTATAGCTTGCGGAGCATTGGTCTCCATCAAGGGAACATGCTTCAGGGCGGCGGCGTGAATCACCACCTGCGGTTTGTGCTGCGCGAAAATCTTGTCGATGCGGGCCAGATCGCGCACGTCACCAAGCGCTGCGACCCGCGGAGTCGTTGCGAAACGCTCTGTGAACTCCAGATCGATCTCATAGAGATTGCGCTCGGACGCATCGACGAGAATGAGCAGGTCGGGACTTAGATCGGCCGCCTGACGCGCGAGTTCGCCGCCGATGGTGCCGCCGGCTCCGGTGATCAGCACGCGTTTGCCCGCGATAAGCCCGCGCGCTCGGGTGTTGTCGATGCTGCGGGCAGGGCGAGCCAGGAGATCAGCTGGCGCTACAGGCAGAAAGCGCGGCGCATCGCGGTCGGCTGTCAAACGAAAGACTGTAGACCCGCATCTGCCCGCCGCGGCGAGCGCGGCGTCCATCGCAGATCTGTCTGTGAGGGGGCCCACGAGGGCGATGCCTGGCGGCTGGGAATCGGATTGCCGGAGCTGGCCGATGGCGCGGTCAATATCGCCAAGGCCGCCTAACACCGGCGTTCCGCGAATAAAACGCCCGATATGGCGCCCGTCGGTGGCGATAATCCCGATCGGGCGAAAGCTCATACCGTCACTGGAACGCTGCGCTGCTGCAAGTGCGGCGGAGACATCATGCGACGCCCCGATGATCAAGGCCGGCGGATGGCGCCGGTTCACCCTTCGGAAAGCGGCCGCCAGATCTCCTGTCGCAAGCCCGACCGCCACCAGCCGGCCGCTGACCATCAATGTCAGGAAAATCGGAAAGGCCAGCAAGACTGCGACAAACGAGATGTTGGCGCCTGCGTGCAGCAGGACCAGGGCTGGCGTGAACAAGAGGCATGAGAGAAGGGCGCCTTTGATCAGCCGCGCAATGTCGTCGAGGCTCGTAAAGCGCCACACCGCCCGATGGATCCCAAGCGACCACACGGCAGCCGCCGCGCACACCGCAAACCCGAGAGCGGCGTTGACATAGGTTGGCGCTGTTCCGCCTGCCAGGGCATGGGACGCGCCCACCGCTGCAGACATCGACACTGCGGCGGCGCAAAGATCGTAGGCGTAAATCCGGATCATCGCGCTGCGTGCAGTGTCGCCTTCGTGCACCGGTGCAGACTCCGTCGTCATGGCCGCTCTCCCGGCGTGAGCCGCCAGAGGATGCGGTTGGGAGGATCTTCCCCGCGACCTTCAGGCTCGGCCATGCCTGAAATGACGATCTGCACGTTGTCTTCCTTGCGGCCAGTGCCGAAGTATACGGACGGTTCAATGCTGATGTCGCGGTCACTGCGGAAGCGCCAGATTTGGCGCAGCGCGATGTCGAGCAAGACGGACTTGGCGTCTTCGCCAGGGCGTACGCGAACCCGGGGATGCACATGAAAGCGGATCGCGTAAGGCACCGGTCCGTCCCGATCGCTCGGCCCGTCCGTAACGAGGCGGAACAGCACATCTTCACCGCGGATATCGAGGCCATCCAGGTCCACGTAAACCCTGCGACGATGGACAAGGCCGTAACTTGCGCGCCACCCCTCGTGACGCGCCTCCAGGCACACTGACCGCTCCTCCTCGTTACGTCGGGCTGTCACTCCGGGAGGTCCGACAAGCGGCGTATGGCGTCCTGGTCTGGCGAACTCGACAGGCGCGGAAGAGGTATCGGCAAGCACGAGGGCGGAGTGGGCTGCTGTATGGCGCGTGGCGGTCTGCCAGGCGGGATCCTCAGACGGCGCCGGGCCCAGTGAGGTGAACACGCGTCTTCCGGCAATGGACAGATCGATGGCGAGGGCGCTTGCATGGGCCTCCCCGCTCGCGTCGGGCGGCGGCGCCCCCGCGCCGTCCAAAATCAGAATTACGGGTCCTGCTGCAATGCGGTGATAGCCCGATTGCGGGGCGAAGCTGAAGGTGCGCCCCTTTGGCTGGACCCTGGCCAGCGTCTCTGCGATGAGCGCCGGGTCTCCTTCTCCCCCGCCGTGAAACAGCGGAAGACCGCCGTCGCCGATGACGAAAAATCGCAACATCGGACCCATGCGTTCAATCGCCGTTTTCAACGCGTGCGGGGCGGCTTCGTCGCGGGTTTTGAGGAAGCCGTCGAGCATGACCAGCTCGACGAGCGTATCGGCGAGCGCTTCCGGGTTGCGGTTAATGCAGCCGCCGTCGGCCAGGATCAGCTCGTCAAGCGCCTCCGCCAGGTGCTCAAGCGCGCCAGGCAGGCGGCGCGCCTCATCCGGCGTTGCAGCCGAGCTCAGACACAGCGCGATCAGCGCTTTAAGACGCACCCGCGGGTCCAGCACATCACGGGCGGCGAACGCCAGATGGCGGATCTGGCGCGCATAGATGTCGAGGGCGCGCTGGCGCGCGAGCGGATCCTCATCCGCCAGGAAAGCCTGGCCGTGGCAGGTCCAGGAGATCACGCGCTCAGCCAGAACGTCCATGCGCCAGGCGAAGGGGTTCCAGCGTTCGAACGTCGCGATCCAGCTCGCCGCCAGGCGTTTTGCGGCGCGCCGTCCCGGGCCTTCTACCGCTGTCAAATCGGCCAGCCATCGAAACCCGTGCAGGCGCCGGGCGAACCGGTGTGTCGGCGACGTCGTTGCCCAGGGGTCGCCCTCCGAGCCCACTATCAGATGATCTGCGCCATGCGCGAACACGCCGTCGAGTATTGCCTCGCCGCGCTCCGGCGAGCCCTTGCGGAGGTCTTGGGCGAATGCTGCGATCCGCTCGGGCGTCGGCCCCTGCAGCAGCGACCTGTGGACTGGCGAGCCGAACATTTCCTCCAAGGCTGCGCCACGCAGTCGCGCCAGGAAGCCTGGGCGGGGACGGTCTGGGCGCTCCCAGCTCACCGCGCCCTCACCGACCTGCGCGCAGGCGCGCGATGTTTTCGCCATAGGCGCGCGCCCCGCCCCGGAACACCGCGCTGCCCGCCACGAGGGCCGTTGCGCCTGCATCTGTGCACCGTCCGGCGGTGTCCGGCGTGACGCCGCCGTCGACTTCCAGGATCACAGGCCGTCCGACCAGATCGATGCGCCGCCGCAACGCTTCGATCTTGCGCAGTTGGCCGGGCAGAAATGCCTGACCCCCGAAACCAGGGTTCACCGACATGACCAGAACCAGGTCGACTTCCTCCAGCACCCAGTCCAGCGCCTCAACAGGGGTTGCGGGATTGAGCGCAACGCCGGGTTTCGCACCCAGGTCGCGGATCCGGCGCAGGCTGCGATGCAGGTGAGGACCAGCCTCAGGATGGATGGTGATGAAGTCTGCGCCTGCGGCGCGAAACGCCTCGAGATGCGGATCGACGGGGGTGATCATCAGGTGCACGTCAAACGGCTTGGCGGTGTGCGGCCGAAGGGCCTTGATGACGTCGGGGCCGATGGTGATGTTCGGCACGAAGCGCCCATCCATGACGTCGATATGGATCCAGTCCGCCCCGGCCTCATCAACGGCGCGGATCTCCGCGCCCAGCGCCGCAAAGTCAGCCGCCAGGATTGAAGGCGAGATGATCACGTCGCGGTCATGTTCTCCCATAGGCGCGGGGTAGCAGTCTGACGTTGGCGAGGCAAGGCGAGCACCGCGTCAGGCGCGCGCCGCTGCAGTCTCAGTCTCGGTCAGGTTCATCGTTCACGCGCCTCCAGCGCGCTTCGAACGCGCTGTTGCGCGGCTGCGGCGCGTAGCCCCACCCCGCGTAGAGAGTGAAGCTGCGACTGCGCCCGGGGCCAAGGTCGGTGACGATCTTGCCGATCGGGACAATCCGGCGGAAGTCGCCTTGCATGATCGGCGGCGTGCGGGGATTGCCAATGACGAGCAGCACGGGCCCGGCTGTCCCTGGGGCCAGCGACGCTGTCTGCTCCGCCTGGTTTCTCGGCGTTTCATACCGACGCCACATCCGCAAGGCGGGCAGCGGGAAGGCGCGACCATAAAAGGACGTCTCGTGATACGGGAAGCGCATGTCGAAAACGACCGCCTGGAACGGCGCGCCGTCGGCGCCGCGCGCTGCGGCCGCCGCGATCTGGCTGCTGGTGACGTCCCAGGCCCGCACCCGCTTGACTGCGTTGTTCCAGCCCCAGGCATCGACCAGCGCGAAGTTGGTCGTCGTGATCAGCATCAGCGCCCCCAGGCCGGCGCCGGAGGCCAGAATCAGCGCCGGCCAGAGCCGTCGGCCCCAGCTGAGGAGCCACAGCGCCACAAGGATCGAGGCGGCGGGATATGCGCTGGCTGCCCAGTTTGCGTTGGTCGGGCTCAGGGCGGCGTTGAGCGTGACGAGGCCGAGCGGCGGCGCGATGAAGCAAAGAAGGAACGTCTGGCGGCTGTCCAGCTTGAGCGTCCCGGCCCGCCATCGCAGCGCCAGCCGTGCAAGCCCGACAAGGAGAGCTGCAAAGGCGACGGGGCCGAAGACGCCGAACTGGGCAAGCAGGAAATCAGTGACGGTGGCGAGGCCCCACTCAGATCCGCCCCATTTGGCTTCGCCTGCGGTGTGCGCCACGGTGGCGAAGCGGTGTCCGGCGTTCCAGACGAGGTTCGGGGCAAGAATCACGCCGCAGATGGCGAGCGCCGCGCCGCCCTGGCGTGACGCCAATCGTGTTCGGGCGCCGCGATCAACCCAGCACCACAGCGCAAGCGCGATCAAAGCGTACACCATTGCGTATTTCGCCAGGAACCCGAGGCCAAGCGCAAAGCCCAGCAGGATCGACGCGACCCAGTCGCCGCGCCCGCCGGGCGTCCCGCCCGCGCCCAGACGCCATGCGGCGAGCATCGCGAACGCCCAACACGGCAGCAGCAGCGCGTCGGTGGAGATTACTCCTGACGACACCCAGGCTGCCGGCGACACCGCGTAAGTCAGCGCGGCCAGTGCGCCCGTCCGCGAATCAGCCATCCGCCGGGCGAGCATGAAGATCGCCGCTGCCGCTGCGGCATGCAGAAATGGGGCTGCTAACCGGATCCCGACCTCTGTATCGCCCGCCAGTGTGGTCGTGAGGGCGATCACCCAGGCGATCAGCGGCGGTTTCGAAAAGTACCCGAAGCTCAAGGATTGAGCCCAACCCCAGTACTGGGCTTCGTCCGGGTAGAGCTGCGCGTCGCTGAACCAGAGCGCGATCACGCGAGCAGCGGTCAACGCGCCGATTCCGATCACGCCGAGGCTCCTCCAGCGCGCGGCCGCCTGTGCGTCGAGCGGCGTTAGGAATTGTGACATGAACCCCACACTCGCCAGATGAAACGCGTTCCTAGCGCTCCACGCGCTTTCTGGCCACTGCCCAATGGCCGCGGACTAACCCTCTCTGCAATTTGAGAAAAACGGACCAGATAACCCCCCGACGCGCCACAGCCCGCGAACCCGCTGTCACAGAATTGCTGCAAATCTGTCACCTGCCGGTTGACGAACGCGTCTATCGCCGCCACCGACGCAGCGCACCGGGGTCCCGTCCGGTTCTTGCGGCCATTACAGGGGGTATCAATGTTCTGGAAGAAGCTCGCGGGCTCTGCCGCGATCGGCGCGTTGGCGCTTGCCTCCGCCCAGGTGGCGGTAGCCCAGGAGACAACGTCTGCGCTGCGCGGCGCCGTGACCACGATCGGCGGTGATCCGCTGGCGGGCGCGACAATCACGATCACGCACACTCCCACCGGCACGCGCTCAGTCCAGACGGCCAATGCGGCCGGGGTGTATGATGCGCGCGGCTTGCGCGTCGGCGGGCCGTACACCGTCGAGGTCGCGGCAGGCGGCTACCAGACGAAGAAATATGAGGGCCTCTACCTCGTGGTCGGCGAGTCGACGCGTCTCAACGCGGACCTCGAAGAAGCTGCGCAGGAGATCGTTGTCACCGCCGCGGCGCTTGTGGGCGCCAACGAAGTCGGATCCACGACCTCTCTCGACCGCGATCAGATCGAGGCGATCGTTTCCATCAACCGCGACATCCGCGACCTTGCGCGGCGCGACCCGCTGGTGTCGGCCAACCTTCGCGGCGACGGCGGCATCTCCATCGCAGGGTCGAACCCGCGAACCAACCGCATCTCGATCGACGGCGTGCAGGCCCAGGACGACTTCGGGCTCAATACGGGCGGCTTGCCGACCCGCCGCGGGCCCGTGTCGATTGACGCGGTTGACCAGTTTACGGTGGCGGCTGTGCCGTTCGACGTGGAGAACGGCGACTTCCTCGGCGGCGCCATCAACGTCGTGCTGCGCCAGGGCGCAAACGACTGGAACGGTTCGGCCTTCGTCAACTACCTGAATGAAGGTCTTGTTGGCACCCGGATCAAAGGGACGACGGTCAAGTCGTTTGTCACGCAGGACAATTACGGCGCCACGCTGCGCGGTCCGATCGTCAAGGACCGGCTATTCTTCGCGCTCTCCTATGAGACGTATGAATCCCAGGACGTCTCGCAGGTCGGGCCGGCCGGGCAGGGCTTCTCAACGAACATTGTCGGCCCGACGAGCTCCGGCGCCAGCGTTGTTCCGATGACGCTTGGCGAAATCGCCGCCGTCACCAACGTGTTTTCCGGGACCTATGGGTCGCAGTATCCAGTCGGCGGTATTCCGCTGACGCGCCCGATTACGGACGAAAAGTACACCGGTCGCTTCGACTGGAACATCACCGACAATCACCGCGCGACGTTCACCTACCGCAAGTCGGAATCCGGCGTCATCCAGCGCACCAACATCAACTCCGGAAGTGCTGGCCTGCTGTCGCAGTGGTATCTGACCGGCGAGGACGATCAGACCTATTCGCTGCAGGTCAACTCTGACTGGACGGATAGCCTCAGCACCGAGGTGCGTCTGTCGCGGCGCGACTACACGCGTCTTCAGGAGCCGACCAACGGTCAGAATTTCGCAGACATTCGCGTGTGCTCAACCGCCACCAACCTCGATGCCGCCGGCCAGTCCAACCCGTTCCTGAGCTGCCGCAACGGGGCCACCAGCGTCGCTGTCGTGCGGTTCGGTCCGGACCAATTCCGGCATGCAAACTTCCTGGAAACCCAGAACACGCAGGGCCAGTTTGCGGCGGAGTACTCTCTCGGCGCGCACCTGCTCAAGGCTGGCGTGCAATACTCGCAGCAGGAGATCTTCAATCTGTTCCTGCCGAACAGCCGCGGCACCTATTACTTCGACTCGATTTCGCAGTTCTCGCAGGGCTTCGCCAACCAGCTGATCTACCGCAACGCCCTTTCGGGCAATCCGCGCGATGCGGCTGCGGCCTTCACCTACAACACGCTGTCGCTGTTTGCCCAGGATACATGGGACATCACCGACTTCCTGTCGGTGAGCTACGGGCTGCGTTATGACTCCTATACGGTTGACGACAAGCCAGCCCTCAATCCGAACTTCGTAAGCCGGTACGGGTTCAACAATCAGACGACGTATGATGATTTGAGCGTCGTCATGCCGCGACTTGCTGCGACATGGCGTCCGATGGACAACCTCAAGGTCAGCGGTGGCCTCGGTCTCTTCTCCGGCGGTCTGCCCGACGTTTTCTTGTCGAATTCGTTCTCAAACACGGGCATTCTCGACAACACCCTGCAGTTTGAGCGGTCACCGACGTCGGCAAATGCGACGAGCCTGGCGGCGACGACGGCCCAGGGCGGCGGCTTCCTGACAGAGACGACCGGGGCGGTGAACTGCGTCGCAACCCCGGCGGTCTGTCTTGCAGCGTTGAACGTTCCGGTGTCTTCCGCGTTCGGGTCCTCAATCCCGGCGTCGGTGCAGGCTGCGCTTGGCGGGTCAACCGTGCCGGCGACGTCTGAGACCAATTCGATCGCTCCGAACTTCTCGATGCCGTCAGATTGGCGGGCCAACCTTGCGGTGGACTGGGAGGTCCTTGACGGCTGGAAACTTGGCCTCAACGCCGTCTATGTCCGCACCAAGGATGGCCTGGCGTTCCGCGACATCCGATCGCAGCGCCTGATCGTCAATGGTCAGCAGGCTCTGACTCCGGACGGGCGCGTCCGCTATGATGGTTTGTCAACCGCGCAGCGCACCGCGATCGTCGGGACGACCGTCAGCTCCACGAACCCGGGATCCAGCCGCGACATTCAGGCGTTCAACCCTGATGACACCGGGTCAATCTGGACCGCCGGCGTTGGTGTGTCGAAGTACTTCGACAACGGTTTGAACATCGGTCTGTCCTACACCCTGCAGAATTCGGAAGAGTTCTCAGCATCGGCGCGCTTCTCGTCGACAGCGAGCTCGCTGTACAGCGGCCAGTACGCGTCACTTGATCCGAACACGGCCATCAAAGGCCGCGGCCAGGAAGAGATCTCTGACGCGATCAAGGCTGAATTTGGCTGGCGCCATAACTTCGTCGGCGACCTGGAGACCCGTGTCTCGCTGTTTGGCGATTGGCGCAAAGGCCGCCCCGTCACCTTCACCATGAACGGCGGATCCGGGCGCAACGCCACTTTCGGCGTCAACCGCGGCGCGCAACTGGCCTATGTTCCCGATCTTTCAGGAACAGTCGCTACCACAACGGTCGGCACGACGACCGTGGTAACGGTCTCAAGCGACGCTCGCGTCGCCTTTGACAGCGTGGCGACCGTCGACAATCTGCGTTTGTTGGTCGGAAAGTTCGGCATTCCCACAGGCGGGATTGTGCCGCGCGGCTCGTTTGAAAATCCCGACATCAATGTCTGGGATCTGCAGATCAGCCAGCAGATCCCCGCACTGTTTGAAGGCAACCGGGCGTCGCTCACCTTCGATATTGGCAATGTCTTGAACCTGCTCAATTCGGACTGGGGCGTCATTGAAGAGTATGGTGAGGACGTGCGTCTGTTCGACGTCGCCTGCGCCGGCGCCAACGGTGTTTCAGACAATGCCGGCGTGCTTTCCTGCGGGCGCTACCGGATATCCGGACCTAACGCCACGCTGCTGAACCCGGCGTCTTCGGCCGGTCCGGCGGGCGGCGTCACCCGGAATACCGACCGGTCTCGCTGGCAGATCCAGGTCGGCCTGAAGTACGAGTTCTAGGACCTCGCTGATTCTGAATGCTGAAGGGGCGGGTCTGCAAGGCCCGCCCCGTTTTGTGTTCTGAGTGATGATCATCGTTGCAGGCTGCGGGCGGCGTGGGCAGAGGCGGGTGTTTCTCTGGGTGCTGGATGGCGGGTGTGATTTTCGGCCAGCGATGGGCAGGTCACTGCCGGAAAATTGCCTGTGACGACAAAGCCATCAGTCTCCGGGCAGGCCCACAGACGCCGGCGTCGGCACAGCGCCGCAGCGCCTAGCCTGTGATCCAGCTGGGCCGGCGCCTTTCGAGAAACGCCGCAACGCCTTCCCGAAAGTCTTCGCTCTGGGTGCACAGGATCTGGTTGCGATCCTCCATCGCGATCACAGCTTCGAGCGAGCCGGCGTCAACCGAGTGGTTCAGGCATTCCTTTGACAGCCGCAGACCGAGCGGAGAGGTGGCGAGCATGTCGTCGACGTAGGTCGCCGCCGCTGCCTCCAGCGCGGCGTCATCGACAATTTCGCTGACCAATCCAACCGCAAGCGCACGTTCTGCATGAATGAAGCGGCCAGTCAGGATGAGTTCAGAGGCGACAGAGACCCCGACAAGCCGCGGCAGGAAGTAGCTGGCGCCGATGTCGCATCCGCCCAGACCGAGCTTGATGAACGCGCAATTCATTTTGGCGGATCTTGCCGCGATACGAATGTCGCTTGCCAGGGCCAGGGCGAAGCCCCCGCCGCAGGCCGCTCCCTGGATGAGTGAGATGATGGGTTGCGGACATCGCCGCATGCGGATCACGATTTCTGATATTGCCCGTTGCATGCGCAGCCCTGCAAGCGGACCGGAATTGGCGGTCGCCGGCGCGTTGCGCTGCTCCGATTTCAGGTCGAGCCCTGCGCAGAATGCACGCCCTGCACCGCGCAGGACCACGATGCGCAGGCTCTGGTCCGTGGCTGCGCGCAGGAAGTAGTCCTGCAACTCGCCGACCATTGTCGGGTTCAGGCTGTTCAGCGCATCGGGCCGGTTCAGGGTGAGCCAATCGACCGGCCCGCGTCGTTCCAGAAGCAGCGTCGTATATTCTTGGTCAGGCATGGTTGTTCCCCATCCGGCGTCAGGACTGACGCGCGCGTGTGCGCCTGGCCCCGAACGTGATCAGCCACAGGCCAATTGCGCTTGCAACGATGGAGCCGAAAATGACGCCCAGCCGCATTTCCACCAGATAATCGGGGTTGAGGCCACGGAAGGCCAGAGCTCCGACAAAGAGGCTCATCGTAAAGCCGATGCCGGCGACAAAGGTGACGCCCAGCATCTGAAGCCAGGTTGCGCCCTCCGGCAGCCGCGCAAGATTGACGCGCGTTGCAACCCAGGCGGCTCCCATGATGCCGATGGGCTTGCCAATGAGCAGGCCCAACGCGACAGCAAGCGGTACGGTCTCGCCCAGGCTTGCAAAGGAGAGCCCGTCGAACGAGAAGCCGGCCGCCGCAAATGCGAAAATCGGCAGAATTCCGTAGGCGACCCAGGGGTGTAGGCCATGTTCCAGCGCCTGCAGTGGCGAGCGCGCTTCGCCCTTTGGCGGATTGCGCAGCGGGATTGCGGTGGCCAGCAGGACGCCTGCCACGGTGGCGTTGACCCCGGATTCAAGAACCAGCGCCCAGATCACCACCCCGACCGCGAGATACGGCCAGATAGCCCGCTGGCCGAACCGATTGGCCAGATGCAGCACGGCCAGCAGCGCGATGGCGCCGCCGAGGGCGGCGACGTTCAGCTGTCCGGTGAACAGGATAGCGATCATCACGATCGCTCCCAGATCATCCACGATCGCCAGGGTGAGCAGGAAGACTTTCAACCCCATGGGCACACGCCCGCCTGCGAGGCTGAGTACGGCCACTGCGAAGGCAATGTCCGTCGCCATTGGGATCGGCCAGCCGCGCAGTTCCTGGCTGTCGCCGCCGCTGAGCGCCCACACCATGACATAGACGAGAGCCGGCGCGACCATGCCGCCGATCGCGCCCAGGACAGGCAAGGCAAGGCGTTTTGGGTCTGACAGCTCGCCGACAAGGATCTCGCGTTTGATCTCGAGTCCGACGAGCAGAAAGAAGATCGCCATCAGGCCGTCTTTGATCCAGGACGCGACAGATTTCTCTTGGATCCAGCCTGCGATCTGGACGGTGAGCCGGTCGGCAAGCCAGGCATCATAGGCCGGGCCCCAAGCGGAGTTCTTGACGACCACCGCCACGAGTGCGGCGACGGCGAGGACAACGCCGCCAGCCGCCTCCATGTGCAGGAAGCGTCGGATGGCGGCTGTCACGCCGGGGCGCGGCGTCTTCGCCTGCGATCTGCGGGATTTGGAACCGGCCATGGACGGGAGGTAGCCGAATTCGCGGGCTGGGCAAATGCCCGCTGGCTGGCCTGGCGTCGCAGCCGAGAGGATCGCGCGCGCCATTTCCGCCCAAGGCCAGGCCGCACATAGACATCCCCTGGAGCGGTCGCCCGCGCATTCAGGCCCACGAAGGTACGCCCAGGCGGCGCAGAATGGACCGGCGACGCCGCCCGACTGTCATGTACCCGCCGATCCTGGAGGGTCGTCCGAGCAGCGTGCGGGTCTGTGGGCCGTCGCTCACGTCACGACGCGTGCGCGGTCGATCCTCAGCGCTCTCGTGCTCCACGAAAGGTCGTCAGCGCCATATCGCCCAGCAGTCCGTTGCGATCGGTGTTGTCGACCAAAGTGTCGTCCTCGAATTCAACATCTTGCCTTATCGGAGGCGCAATCAGCCGCAGGTCCGTGTACAAATCGATTAGGTTTTCGCCGCGCCGCAGCTGCTGCTTGCCCGGCTCGAGGAGCCGATGGGCTGTGCACCTTTGCGCCTAAAGCGGGTCGTCTGCCGGCTGGAAGTTCACAACTGCGCCGGCGTCACAGTTTCCGGCTGCCTGCATGCCTCCCGGCGTCCGGGATCGGTCTCGCGCTTCATGGCGCCGTTTTCTGCGCCGGGGAGCGCAGGACTGCGCTGACGATGTGCGAGCATGGGCAGTCGGTCACGCTGGCGGGCGTCGGTCAGCTGGGCTGTTTGCGGATGGCCTTTGTTGCTGCGAGCGGCTGCTGCGTGCGGCTGGCCAATGTGGCTCCGGTTGCAGAGTGGAGGGATGACGCCGTGGGCGCGGCCAAGTCGGGTGTGGCATCGATCCAGCCTGCGCGCCGCTCTGTTCAGGCGCTGTGTCAAGGGCCTTGGCGGGGGTGATTGACTTGTCCGGGTGTGTGCTGGTCCGGGTGTGTGCTGGTCGGGGCGTGTCCTTGGCCGGCTGCGCCAGCCGGTCTATGAACATCGCATGTGCGCCGCCCGTTTTGAAACTGCCTTCGCGAGCCTCGGCGAGGACTTCTCTGACGTTGTGACGCCCGCTGCGTTCCCGCAAACGCGGCTGTGCTACCGCAATGGTCGCTGGGCGGCGCGGGTTGGCCTGGATGGCCTGAGCGAGGCGGCATGGATCGAGCACTTTGGCCGTTTTCGCCCGTTTCCGGGCTATCAAGCGCCTCCGCGTGCGATGCGCTATCACGGCCACCAGTTTCGACATTACAATCCCGACCTTGGTGACGGGCGCGGGTTTCTTTTCGCGCAATTGCGCGATCTGGCCGACCAGCGCCTGCTTGATCTGGCCACAAAGGGCTCCGGTCAGACCCCATATTCACGCGCCGGCGACGGGCGCCTGACCCTCAAAGGCGGCGTGCGTGAGGTTTTGGCGACCGCCATGCTGGAGGCGCGCGGCGTGTACACCTCAAAGAGCTTAAGCCTCATAGAGACCGGCGAGGCGCTGATGCGCAATGACGAACCTTCACCCACCCGGGCGGGCATTCTCGTGCGCTTGTCTCATAGCCACATCCGCTTCGGTACGTTCCAGCGTCACGCCTTCCACAACCGCCCCGACAGCCTGCAGGCGCTCGTTGATCATTGTGGGGTGTTTTATTTTCCAGACCTGATGGCCGCCGACGGGGCGGCCCGCGCTGCGTCCCTTCTGGAAATCGCCTGTCGTTGCGCCGCAAACCTGGTCGCAAGCTGGATGGCGGCGGGTTTCGTTCATGGCGTGCTCAACACGGACAACATGAACATCACCGGGGAGAGTTTCGACTACGGTCCATATCGCTTTCTGCCCCGAGCCGACCCGACCTTCACCGCGGC
Source organism: Caulobacterales bacterium (assembly GCA_044375455.1). Classification (GTDB taxonomy): domain Bacteria; phylum Pseudomonadota; class Alphaproteobacteria; order Caulobacterales; family Aquidulcibacteraceae; genus JBEIHX01. The sequence goes on from JBILMQ010000039.1 coordinate 15,920, forward strand.
CTACTTTGATGAAAGCGGGCTTTACGCGTTCGCCCGACAGCCTGAGGCCGTTTTCTGGAACCTCAAGCAGCTGGCTGGCGCATTGAGCCTGGTGTGCGACAAGGAAAGCCTCGTTGCAGCGCTCGCAACCTATCCGCATGCCTACCGTGCTGCGTTGGTTGACAAGATGTTTGCAATGCTCGGCATCGCGCCGGGAGACATGGCTGCGGATGGCGAATTGATCGAGCACGTTTTCGGCTGGATGGCCGCGACCGGCGCTGATTGGGAGCAGTTCTTCTTCGATTGGTTCTGTGCGCCCGTCCGCGAGGGTCTGGACAGCCCGCAGAGTGCGCTTTACGCGGGCCCCGAATGGGCTGTCATCGAGACGGGTTTGCGGTCTCGCACGCCTGTGGACGCACATCGCCTGCGCCATGGCTACTGGTCCCGCGCGCGTCCTTCGTCCCTGCTGATTGGCGAGATCGAAACGCTCTGGCGGGACATCGCGGAAGCGGACGATTGGAGCGGCTTTCACGCCAAGCTTGCCGAGATTGAGGCGGTGCGCGAGGCCTATGCGTTTCAGCCGCAGTCAGGCGCCACTCTCAGCTGTTCTGCCGGCGCACCCTGCTAGGGGACATCCTTTGTGGCGGCGACCGCTGCCGGTGCGCGCGTTCGTGCGGCGTTTGCGAGACCTGCACCGCCTCAACCCGACTGGGGACCTCGCCACGGCGAATTGCCCGAGGTGGGCTGGCGATGCGACGGGAGCGGATCGCCAGTCGTCCCCCGTGATGAGGTCAGGCGCGGGAGGCGTTGCGGACGGCCTCGGCGATGTCGCAGACCACCTGGCGCACAAGCGCTTCGTCATCGCCTTCGGCCATGACGCGCACCAGCGGCTCTGTGCCTGACTTGCGCACCAGGACGCGTCCGTTGAGACCAAGTCTCTTTTCGCCGGCCTTGATCGCGTCTTGCACTTTCTGGTGCTCCAGCGGCTTGCCAGGGCCGGTCCGGATATTTTCCAGCACTTGCGGCGCAGGCTCGAAAAGGCGGCACAACTCCGACAGCGGCCTGCCTGTTTCGACAAGCATCGCCAGCACTTGCAGCGCAGCGATCAGCCCGTCGCCAGTCGTGGAGAAATCTGACAGAACGATATGGCCGGATTGTTCGCCGCCAACATTGTACCCCCTCGCCCGCATGGCTTCGACGACGTAGCGATCGCCGACGCCAGTGCGCTCAAGATGCAGTCCGATACCTTGGAGGTAGCGCTCCAGACCGAGGTTTGACATCACGGTGGCGACGACGCCCGGCTTCTTGAGCGACTGGGCTTTCTGCCAGTAGGTTGCAATCACGGCCATCAGCTGATCGCCATCGATGACCTGTCCGCGCTCATCAATCATCACGATCCGGTCGGCGTCGCCATCGAGCGCGATTCCGGCATCGGCGCGGTAGTGCAGAACCGCCTGACGCAGCGCCCGGGGATCGGTTGCTCCGGTCTCCTGGTTGATGTTGAAGCCATCCGGGCTGACACCGAGGGGGAAGACCTCTGCGCCGAGCTCGTGCAGGGCGGCTGGCGCGACTTTGTAGGCGGCGCCGTTGGCGCAATCGACCACGAGCCGGAGGCCTGACAACCGCAGCCCGCGCGGGAATGTCGCCTTGGCGATTTCGATGTAGCGCGCCTGACAGTCATCAATCCGACGGGCGCGTCCAAGCGCGTCTGCAGGCGCGAGCCCCTCATCCAGGGGCACGCTCATCAGCCCTTCGATGTCGAGTTCCTGCTCGTCGGTGAGCTTGTAGCCGTCCGGCCCGAACAGCTTGATGCCGTTATCCGAAAATTTGTTGTGCGAGGCGGAGATCATCACGCCGAGGTCGGCGCGCAGGGACCGTGTCATCATCGCCACCCCGGGGGTGGGAAGAGGTCCAAAGAGCACCACGTCCATCCCGACCGACGTGAAACCGGCA
>JBILMQ010000040.1:0-17791 GCA_044375455.1 Caulobacterales bacterium
TGCGCCCCCGTGGAACAGCCGGCCAGGCGCCCGCGCGCGTCTGGCTGATCCAAGCCCGCTTTCAGGCGCGCCCGCTTCGGGCCAGGCCGGCCTCCAGCGGACCTGACGTCCCGCGCGTTCGCCCGCGGATCTGGGCCGTCAGCCTGAGGGCGCGCGAGCCTGGAGAGGCGCGGCTCGTCTGCGTCTCACGCGCCGCGGGCGATCCGTCACCGCCCGCGCTGGCCGCGCGCCCTGCAGCAGACGCAGGCTGCGCGGCCGTCAGCGGATCAGCCATTGCCCGGGTGACCGGACGACGGTCACTCGGGTGGGCGTGGCGGCGCCTCGCCGGGACCGTCACGCGTCTTCAGCCAGGAGAAGACCATCGCGCCGCCGATCAGCACGAGCGTCGCGATCAGCGACCAATGGGGCTCCAGATACGGCGCCACTTTCAGTTCCTTGTGCAGCAGGAAGTTCCAGATGATCTTCACGCCGATCAGGACAAGCACCATCGACAGGCCGTACTTCAGATATTTGAAGCGCTCCACCGCAGCGGCGAGCATGAAGTACATCGACCGCAGCCCCAAAATGGCGAAGATGTTCGAGGTGTAGACGATGAAGGGGTCGCGGGTCACCGCGAAGATGGCGGGCACACTGTCGACCGCAAAGATGATGTCGACCACCTCGACCATGATCAGAGCCAGAAACAAGGGCGTCGCGAACAAGACCATTTTGCCGCTGACAGCGTCCTTGCGCCTGACGAAAAAGTTGTGGTTTTCGATCGTGTCGGTGACGCGGATGCGCTTTTTCACGAACTTGAGAACCGGGTTGTCCTCCAGCTTCATCTCGTGGTCGCCGCCGGCGAGCATTTTCCAGCCGGTGTAGATGAGGAAGGCGGCGAAGATGTAGAGCACCCAGGTGAATTCGTTCACCACCGCAGCGCCCAGTGAAATGAAAATCGCCCGAAACACGATCGCGCCGATGATGCCCCAGAACAGCACCCGGTGCTGATACTCCCGCGGCACGGCGAAGAAGGTGAAGATCATGCCGATGACGAAGATATTGTCGAACGCCAGGGCCGTTTCCAGCAGATAGCCGGTGAAATACTGGATCACGGCCTGCTGGTTGAGGTTGTCCGGGCTGTTGTAGAACTCCGGATTTGGCGTGTAGCCCCAATAGACGTAGGCGCCGAATGCGATCGCAAGCGAGGCGAAGGCAGCCCACATCAGCGCGCTCTTGCGCGCCGACACCACTTCGTCCTTGCGGTTCAGCAGACCAAGGTCGACCCACAGAAGAAATCCAATGAAGGCCAGAAACGCAAGCCACATCCAGACAGGCTGGCCCGCATAGGTTGCGGTCAGAAACTCAGACATGATGAAGCCCTGCAAAGGTCACACGCGCTGCGTCTGCGCATCGACGGGAAAAATCCGACATCGCGACCGTCGCCACGGTCGCCAGAGGGGCCCGGATTGTGTGATCTGCGCGAGGTGGGTCGCAGCGGCGTTATGTCAAGGGTGTTGATTCGAAAATCCAACGGGGCGCGCCTCAGTCGCGCAGGAGTTCGTTGACGCTGGTTTTGGATCGGGTCTGAGCGTCCACGGTCTTGACGATGACGGCGCATGCGAGCGCAGGCGTCGCCCCGCTCCCGCCGATGGCGCCTGGCACGACCACCGCGTAGGCCGGCACCTCGCCGCGGCGGATCTCGCCGGTCTCACGGTTGACGATCTTGGTGGAGGCGCCGAGAAATACGCCCATCGAAATCACCGCTCCCTGGCGCACGATGACCCCTTCGGCGACCTCGCTGCGCGCGCCGATGAAACAGTCATCCTCGATCACCACCGGACCAGCCTGCAGCGGCTCAAGGACGCCTCCGATCCCGGCCCCGCCGGAGATGTGCACATTGCGACCGATCTGGGCGCAGGAACCGACTGTTGCCCAGGTGTCGATCATGGAGCCCGACCCGACATAGGCGCCGATATTGACGAAACTCGGCATCAGCACGGCGCCGGGCGCGATATGCGCGCCGCGCCGCACGACCGCTCCCGGAACCATCCGGAAACCCGCCTGCTCGAACCGGTTCGCCCCCCAGTGCGCGGTTTTCGCCGCCACCTTGTCCCACCAGTGCGCGCCGCCGGGCCCCCCCGGCACCAGGCCGTTCGGCTGCAGCCGGAACGACAGCAGAACGGCTTTTTTCAGCCATTGATGGGTCGTCCAGACGCCGTCGGCGCCGCGCGTGGCGACCCGGGCCTCGCCGCTGTCAAGAAGGTCGATCGCACGCTCCACGCAGTCGCGCGCCTCCCCCTCGGCCGGGGTGAGTTCCTGGCGACGCTCCCACAGGGCCTCGATCGCCGCAGCAAGGCCGTCCGCGGCGCTGTTCGCATCAGCCATGCTCATTCCCCTTCTAGGCCCGGAGCGATGCTGATGCGGGCGGTGGTGAGAAAATCGGCGAGGTCGTCTGTCACGTGATGCACGAATTCATGCCTGTCTTCCAGGCCTGCAGGCCTTGCGTCCTCTGGTTCGTGGCTCCAGTCCGCGTCGGACGCCACCAGCACCGTGGTGAAGCCGAGATCAGCCGCGGTGGCGAGGTTTCGGGCCAGGTCCTCAAACATGACTGCGCGTCCAGGATCAAGACCGAAGGCATCGATCATCCGTTCGAAACCCGCGCGATGCGGTTTGGGATGAAACCCCGCGCGCTCAATGTCGACGACGCCGTGGAAGAGATGGTCAGCCCCCAGCTTGCGCAAAACCCGCTCAGCGTGGCGCTGAGAGCCGTTCGTGTAGACGTAGCGCTTGCCGGGCAGACGCGCGATCGCCGCCGCCAGCTCAGGGTGTTCTGGCAGGGCGGACAGATCGATGTCATGCACGAAATCCAGAAATTCACGTGGCTGAAGTGCGTGCAGCTGCATGAGGCCGTTCAGTGTCGTTCCGTGCTCGGCGTAATAGCGCTTCTGCATCTGCCGCGCTTCCGGGGCGCTCACGCCGAGCAGGCGTGAGACAAAGGCGGTCATGCGGTGGTCGATCTGGGCGAACAGATCGTGGCGCGGATGGTAGAGGGTGTTGTCGAGATCAAACACCCACGAGTCAGCATGACGCAGGTCCGCGCTCATCAGTCGCCGCCCCGTCCCGGAGCCGCGGCTGGAGGCGGCGGGACGCGCACGCCTGGCTGCGGCGCAGGGTCGTTGCGCGGCGCGTCCGGCGAGGCGGGAAGAGCGGCGGCCGGAGCGGGCCCCCTCGTTTGGGCGCCGGTCTGGCCCTGCGACGGCGCCGGAGCGCGGACCGGTGCGCCGGCCGGCGCGCCCGGCGTGACCGCTGACACACCGGCCGGGGGCGGGGCGACAGGCTGAGCAGCCGCCACCCCCGGCTGCATGGCTGGCGCTGCGAGCCCGAACGCCTCCGTCCGGAATTCATAGGTCATCGCCTCGCGCCCGGGCTGGGGTGCAATCGGCAGAAACTGCGCGCTCTGATACTGACGCCCGGCGCAATTCCCACGTCCGGCGATGGCGAACCTGGCGCGACCGACGCAGAAGCCCTCGCGCCCGATCGCCATTTTGATCTCCCCACGCGGCGTCTCCATGACGCCGTAGACGTAATAGGGTTGCGCCGCCAGACGATCATTGATTGTGCGCGCGCAGCCCCCTGGGGCAAGTCCCCACCAGCCGCGGCTCTCGAAGCCCTCGGACCGGCGTTGCGCGATCGCCGCCCAGACGCGGCCTTGCGTGCGGTTGCACACGACGAGTCCGACCTCGGCGCGCCGCTTGCGCGCCGCCGCCTCGAGCGCGTCAATCAGGGTTTCCTCCGAAGCGTTTGGCGGGATCCGGTTGTCAGACCTGAAGCGCGGCATGCCGCCGCCGCCGCCGCCGAACAGGCTGGCTTCGAAGCCCGGCGCATCATAGCCGGCGTCCCCCAGCAGCTGGCGCAGGCCCGCAGCACGCGCCGATTGCTGGGTGAAGTTCTCAGACTCGCCGAGATAGGTCGTCCAGCTGTCGCGCGCGCCGATCAACACGCCGCGAAACCCGCGGGTGTCCAGGCCCATGGCCGCGCAGCTGCGCGCCGTCTCCACAGAAAAACTGGCGCGCGAGTCGACGCACAGGTCGAATGGTCCGCCCCACTGCCGGCGCCCGCCTCGATGCGCAGCGGATGTCTGGGCGTAGAGGTAATGGCGCTCGCGCGCCAGCGGCGCAGCCAGCACGACCCGGCACTCGCCCGGACGAAGCCGGATCCAGCCGTCGACCGTCGTCTTGCCCGACTGCGGGCGCCCGACCACTGCCTCCAGAATGTAGCGGGTATAGTTGCAGGCGACCCAGCCGCGACGCGCTGTCTGGGCCTGCGCCGCTGACTGGGCCTGCGCCGCTGTCTGGGCGATGGCCGCCGTCTGCGCCCAGGCCGCCAGCATGCACGCAAGGCCAAGGCCGGCCGCGCACAGCGCCGGCGTCGCCCGCGCCCGCACCCGCCGCACCGGTGCGTGGTCAGCAGGGCGGACGCCCGCCCGGACAGGCCTAGATGATGAGCGTACCGGCGCCATGTTCCGTGAAGAGCTCCACCAGGAGTGCGTGGGGTTTCGCCCCGTTGAGAATGACGACGCCTTCAACGCCGGCTTCTTTGGCGGCGATGGCGTTTTCCAGCTTCGGGATCATGCCGCCGACTGCAACGCCGTCGCGCATCAATGCGCGCGCTTCGTCCGTGGTCATCTGCTTGATGACCTTGCCGTCGGCGCCTTTGACGCCGTCCACGTCAGTGAGCAGCAACAGACGCGCGGCGCGCATTTGTCCGGCGATGAAGCCGGCGACGGTGTCCGCATTGAGATTGAACGTGTCGGCTGCCGCCTCGGGATGCGACAGATCCGGCTTGGACATCGCAATGGGCGCGATCACGGGAATGAAGTCCAGCTCATAGCGTGTCAGCGCCTGGAGGATCTCCACATCAGCTTCCACCGGATCGCCGACAAAGCCGAGGTCGAGTGCACGTTGCGCGCCGGATGCAGGATCGCGCGCGGTGCGCTGCGCCCGCTCGGCAAAGATCAGCCGCGCGTCCTTGCCGGAAAGCCCCACCGCTTTGCCTCCGGCGCGTGTGATCAGCGCCACCAGGGCTTTGTTGATCGCCCCTGCCAGCACCATCTCGGCGACGTCCATGGTCGCCTGATCGGTCACCCGCAGGCCATCGATCCGCTCAGACGTAATGCCCAGGCGCTTCAGCATCAGATCGATCTGCGGCCCTCCGCCATGCACGACGATCGGCTTCACGCCCATGTGCTCAATCAGCACCACGTCGCGCGCAAAACTCAGCGCAGCCGCATCATCGCCCATGGCGTTGCCGCCATACTTGATGACCACTGTCTTGCGATCATACGCCTGAATGAACGGAAGCGCCTCGGCGAGCACCTCGGCCACGAGCTGGGGATCTTGAGCCATCGCGGTGCTGTACCCCGCCCTTTCTATGCGGCCAAGGCCGCAATCTCCGCCCGCAGGACGTCAATTCCAGACCCTGTGTGAGAAGAAACCGCGGCAATTCTGGGGAAGGCCCCGGGCCGGCGGGAGATCGCCGCAGCCGTGGCGGCGGCCACGCCCGCCAGCGCGCTCGGCTTTACCTTGTCGGTCTTGGTCAGCACGATCTGATAGACGCTCGCCGCGCGGTCCAGCGTTTCCATAACCTGCAGATCCGTCGACTTCAGACCGTGGCGCGCGTCGATCAACAGAAACACGCGCTTGAGACTGACCCGTCCGCGCAGGTAATCGCGCGTCAGCGCCGTCCACCGGCGAATGTCCCCGGCGCTGGCCTTGGCGAAGCCGTAGCCTGGCAGATCGACCAGATAGAGACCGGGCCCGAGCGCGAAAAAATTCAGCTCGCGCGTGCGCCCGGGCTCGCCGGAGGCGCGCGCCAGGCTGCGCCGGTTGACCAGTGCGTTGAGCAGACTTGACTTGCCGACATTTGACCGTCCGGCGAACGCCACCTCAGGCCGGTCGGCGGGCGGCGCCTGATCCAGGCGCGCCACGCCGAGCACGAAATGGGGTTCGCGCGCAAACAACGCCGCGCCAGCCTCAAGGTCCAGAGCATCCCGGTCGGCCACCTGGGCTCAGCTCTTGGCCGACGGCGCTTTGACGCCGAAGCGCTTCTCAAGAAACAGGTCGAACTGGGTGGGCACCCCCATCCGGCGCATGATCACGGACTGCTGCAGGATCGACAGCACGTTTGACCATGTCCAATAGAGCAGCAAACCGGCCGCGAAGCCCATCATCATGAATGTGAACAAGACCGGAAGCCACTTGAAGACTGCGGCCTGGATGGGATCGGTCGCTGGTGGGGAGAGCGACTGCACCATCCACATGGTGATCCCGTACAGCAGCGGCAGCGCACCGAGAGCGAGGAACGAGCCAATGACGGGCCATGCGGTCGGATTGTAGGGCAGCAGGCCGAAAAGATTGAACACCGTGGTGGGATCCGGCGCCGACAGGTCCTGAATCCAGCCGAAGAACGGCGCATGACGCATCTCAATGGTGACGAACAAAACCTTGTAGAGCGCGTAAAACACCGGGATCTGAAACAGGATCGGCAGACACCCCGCCAATGGATTGACTTTTTCCTTCTGGAACAGCTCCGCTGTCGCCTTCTGCATCTGCAGCTGGTCGTTCTTATAGCGGTTGCGCAACTCCTCCATCCGCGGCTGCAGCGCCTTCATCTTCGTCATCACCACATACGACTGGTTGACGATTGGGAAGAAAATGATTCGCACAACAACCGTCAGCATCATGATCGCGACGCCGAAATTACCGACCCAGCGGAAGAAGTGATCAAGCAACCAGAAGAAGGGCTTGGTCAGAAACCAGAAATTTCCCCAGTCGACGGCCATTTCGAATCTTGGGATGGCGTAAGCATCCCGGTATTGGTTGAGCAGTTGCACACGCTTGGCCCCGGCGAACAGCCGCGTCGTTTCCTCGATCGTCTCATTGGGCGCGATGCGTCGCGCGGCGCCGAGCGTGTTGGCCTCAAAAATCGTCGCGCCCGCGGTTCGTCGTGTGGTGTATTGTGCAGTAAACGCCACATTGGATGGCGGCGCGATGGCGGTAAGCCAGTATTTGTCGGTGATGCCGAGCCAGCCGCCTTGGGTCTCGGCCTTGAACTCGCCGTCGCGCTTGAGCATGCGGGCGTATTTGCGCTCCTCCAGACGCCCGTTGATCACGCCGGTCATGCCCTCGTGCAGGATCATGTTGCGCGCCAGGTCCGGGGGCTCGCCGTAGCGGCGCACGGCGCTGAACGGATAGAGTGTGCGTTCAGCGGCCCCTGTGTTGGTCACCTTGTCCGTGATGGTGAACATAAAATGTTCGTCGATTGCGATCTTCCGCTCGAATGTGAGCCCGTCGGCAGTTTCGTAGGCGAGGGTCACCGGCCGGCCGGTCGCCAGGACATCCCCGCCGACCTGGCGCCAGGGCGTGGCGTCGTTCGGCAGCGCCTGGCCGTCGCCGACCCATCCGAAAACGGCGTAAGAGGCGTGCGGGGAGCCCTGCGGCTTGAGCAATGTGACCTCCGGGGAGGTCTGCGCCAACGCAACCCGGTAGCCCTTCAGGTTGAGGTCGTCGAGCCGGGCGCCGGTCAGCGACAGGGAGCCGTCCACCTCTGCCGCATCGATCCTGACGCGGGGAACGGCCGCAAGCGCCTGTTCACGCGACATCATGCCGACCGGCGCGGTGACGCCCGGCGCTGCAGCCGGGCCGGCCGCGCCGCCCGCCATCTGTTCTGACTGCGCCGCCTGCTGGCGCGACAGCGCCTGCTCGGCGCGCTGGCGGCTCTGCATCGGCTGATTGATGAAGATTTCCCAGATCACGATCACAGCCAGCGCGAGCGCCATAGCGATGAACAGGTTGCGCTGCTCGTTCATGGAGATGTCATCTCGTCACAGGTCGGAAACGGGTGGACGCGGCCGTGATGGCGGCGCGCCATCCGGCGACGACGGTTTGGAAGGGCTCGAGAGCGTTATCAGCGCGCTTTTCATATCGTCAAGCAAGCTCGCCCAGTCTCTGGTGACGGTGGCGTCGCGCGCAATGAACACATAGTCGGCGCCGGCGCGCGCGTAGAGCGGCGCAAGCGCCTGTGCAGCCGCCCGCAGGCGGCGCTTGGCGCGATTGCGCGCGACCGCTGAGCCGATCTTGCGGGTTGCGGTGAAACCGATCCGGATCACACCTGCCTCGTTCGCCACGGCCTGCGCCACCAGGCCGGGGGTGACCGCCTTGCGCCCGCGCGCAGCCCGCAGAAAATCCGCCCGCTTCAAGAGGCGCCGGATCGGGCTGCCGGGCGCCGGCGGCTTGGCTGACGCAGCGGCGTCGGCCGGCGCACAGGTTACCCCAGCTTGGAAAAAACCAGACATATCAGGCATGGCCGCAGGGGATGGCTCACGTGCAAGGGCTCCTGATCTTGAGCCGGTTTCTGCACGTGGCGCGGGACGAGGCGGCCGGTCAGCCGCAGTCACCGCTCAGACCGTGAGGCGCTTGCGCCCCTTCTGGCGGCGTCGGTTGAGCACCAGGCGACCGTCTTTCGTCGCCATCCGGGCGCGAAAGCCGTGACGCCGCTTCCGCACGAGCTTGCTCGGCTGATAGGTGCGTTTCACGAGGGGACTCCCTGACCGGTCGATGTTGCAAAGAAACCCGCGACGGCTGACGCCGGGGCGCGGGGAGTGGCGGGAGTAGCCAAGCGTCGCGGCGAAGTCAACCAGCGTTTATCTTCCGGCGTCATGTTCCGGCGGCGTCTGCGGTGTCGCTGCCGCTTTAAGTGTCCGCCGCGCGCGCCAGGAGGTGTGTCAGATCGATCCGGTGGCATCAAAGTGACTGATCCCGTGCGCGTGGCGGGGCCGGTCGCGGCGGTACGGCAGGCTGGATGGCCTGCGCGGTCATTGCGGCGTCAGGCAGCAAAGCGGCGCCGGCAGGCAGCATGGCCTTTATGCCGGCCGGGCGGACTGAGGTGTTCCTGCTGCGAGCCCGGGTTGGGGCGTGCGACGGGCAGGCGCTGCCGGATGGCGGCGTGCTCAGCTACAGCATCGCCGGGATAACCCGGTCGGGCGGCTTGTGACCGTCCACGAAAGTCTTGATGTTGATGATCACCTTCTCGCCCATATCGATCCGGCCTTCCACCGTGGCCGACCCCATATGCGGCAGCAGCACAACGTTGGACAGCTTCTTCAGCTTCGGGTTGATCGCCGGCTCATGCTCGAAGACATCAAGCCCGGCTCCGGCGAGTTGACCCTTCTCAAGCATGCGGGCGAGCGCCGCTTCGTCGATCACCTCGCCGCGCGCTGTGTTGACAACGAATGCGGACGGTTTCAGCAGAGCCAGCCGGCGCGCGGACAGCAGATGATAGGTGGCCGGCGTGTGGGGACAATTGACCGACACGATGTCCATACGGGACAGCATCTGATCGAGGCTCTCCCAATACGTCGCCTCAAGCTCCTGCTCTACCAGGGCCGAAACCCGCCGCCGGTTGTGATAGTGGATCTGCAGGCCAAACGCCTTGGCCCGCCTGGCGACCGCCTGGCCAATGCGCCCCATGCCAATGACGCCAAGGCGCTTTCCCCAGATACGCGCGCCAAGCATCCAGGTCGGCGACCACCCTTCGAACTTATCCTCCTCGACCGCCTTAACGCCTTCTACGATGCGTCGCGGCACCGCGAGCATCAGCGCCATGGTCATGTCGGCGGTGTCCTCGGTCAGAACGCCTGGCGTGTTGGTGACCGTAATGCCCCGCTCCACGGCGGTCTTGACGTCGATGTTGTCCACACCCGCCCCGAACTGGGCGATCAGGCGCAGCCTGTCGCCCGCCCGCGACAGCATCCTGCTGTCAAGCCGGTCGCTGACCGTTGGCACCAGCACATCGCAGCGGCCCATCGCCGCGACAAGCGCGTCAGGCGTCATCGGCGCATCGCTGTCGTTCAACTCCACATCGAAAAGTTCCGCCATCCGGGTCTCGACCGGCTCCGGCAGTTTGCGCGTGACGATGACTTTGATCTTGCGGGTAGGCATGTGGCCGGACTGTCTCTGCGTGCGGTCAAGAAAATCTTTCCCGTTGTAGCATCCATAGGTATGCCGAGGACGCGACCGGATCCAGAGGCGTGAGCGCTTCAGCGCTTCTCAACCAATCCCTGCGATGCGTTTGGCCGCGAAAACGGGAGCCGGGCTCAATGCGGGCGCCAATTTGTGCGGCGATCATGGTGCTTGCCGGAACAGCTACGCAGTCTGCGGATGCCCTCGCGGCGCGCTCCGGACTACCGGTGCCGCGCTACGTCAGCCTGAAGTTCGCCGACGTCAACGGTCGGAAGGGTCCGTCCCAGCAGCACCCCATCGTCTGGCGCTACCTGCGCGCCGGCCTGCCGGTGCGCGTCATTGCCGAAACAGAGGGCTGGACCCGGATCGAAGATCCTGACGGAGCCCGCGTGTGGGTGGCGTCGCGCATGGTGACCGAGAGCCGCGCCGTCCTGATCCGCAAAGACCGGGCGGGCGGCGCCGCGCTGCGGGCGAGGCCGGATGGAGACGCCGCCGTGCGCGCCGTGCTGCAGCCCGGGGTCGTGGCGAGCCTGGAAATGTGCGTGCGCGGCTGGTGCCAGGTCGCCGTGGCGCGACGCCGGGGCTGGGTGACGAAGACGGCGCTCTGGGGCGTGGCCGCGACCGGCGATGACGGGCGCCCGGCGGGCGAGGGGTGACGCCCGCGGCCATCCCCACTGGCCGCCCGGCCAAGCAGGCGCCTCCCCGGTCAGGCCATTGCCTCGCTTTCGCCGCATGAATCAGGCCCGATGGCAGAGAGAATGGAGCAAGACCGGTGATCGTACGCACCCTGTCGGCGGGACTCGCCACGGTTCTGTTTGGCGCGGCGAGCGCGCAGGCGCCCACGGCTGAGAGCCGATTTGAGGCCTGGCGGGAAGGCTTCTCCGTGCAAGCCCGCGCCAAGGGCTACGATCCCTTGCTGGTGCAGCGCTTTGTCGCCTCGCTCGAACGCGTGGAGCGCGTTGAAACGCTCGCGGCTGACCAGCCGGAATTCAACCGGGCGATCTGGGACTATCTGGCCGGCGCCGTGTCGCCGCGGCGCATAGACCAGGGCCGCGCCCGGCTCGCCGAACAGGCCGACCTGTTTGACCGGCTTGAGCGACGCTACGGCGTGGACCGCGAAATCATCGCAGCCGTGTGGGGCGTGGAAAGTTCCTACGGCGCCATCATGGGCGCTTTCGATGTGCCTGACGGGCTTGCGACCCTTGCTTATCAGGGCCGACGCGCTGCATTCGGCGAACGGGAGCTGTTCGCTGTGCTGGACATACTGGCGTCCGGGGCGGCTGCCCGCGAGCAGCTGCGCGGCTCCTGGTCGGGCGCGATGGGCCATACGCAGTTCATCCCCTCGACTTATGTCGCCCACGCCGTGGATTGGAACGGCGACGGCAGGAAGGATCTGTGGGGCGATCCGGCCGATGCGCTGGCGTCAGCTGCCAATTATCTGCGCGAAGCCGGGTGGCGGCTCGACGAACCCTGGGGGATTGAGGTGCGTCTGCCCGCCGGCTTCGATCTGACGCGCGCGGATGAGGCGTGGCGGCCGGTCGACGCGTGGGCCGACATGGGCGTGCGGCGGGCGGACGGCGCGCCCTGGACTGGCGGGCAATCCGCCTGGAGCGCGCGTCTGTTGCAGCCAGCCGGCCGATCCGGCCCGGCGATCCTGGCCTTGCGCAACTTCGAGGTCATCAAAGAATACAATCGGTCCGAGGCTTATGCGATGGCGATCGGACTGCTGGGCGACGCGCTGGCGGGCAGGCCCGGTCTGCAAACGCCCTGGCCGACCCACCTTGCGACCCTGCAGCCTGCCAGTGCGCGGCAATTGCAGGCAGGCCTCACTGCGCTTGGCTATGACGCTGGCGAACCGGACGGCAAGATTGGCCCGCGCACGCGCAACGCCCTGCGCGCATTCCAAATCGCCCGCGGACTGCCGGCAGACGGCTTCGCCACCACCGATATTCTGGCCGCCGTGACCAGCGCAGCGGCGCTTGCTACAGCTCCTGGCCCGGCTGCGACAGCTCCTGCACCTTCGCCTCCACAGCCCTGAGCCGACGGGACCGAAGAGCAAACACGCAGGTCACCCCCATCAGCGCTGCGGCAAGCCAGAAAGGGGCGGCGTGGCCGACCAGTTCATAGACGCCGATGCCGAGAAAAGGCGACAGCACGAAACCAGCGCCGCTGACAGCCGAGAGCAAGCCCGCGACCGCGCCCTGCTCCGGCGCCTCGACCGACATCGAGGCCCCGCCGGCGAAGCCTGGTCGAGCCAGTCCGAACCCAAGACCGATGAGCATCTGGGCGGCGATAAATGCGCCAAGCGTCGTGCCGATCGCCGTCAGCGCCGCGGCGCAGGCGATCAAACCGGCGCCCCAGACGATCAGCATGCGCGGGCCGAGGTTGAGCCGGGGAATGATCCCGAGCTGCGCCGCCATCTGCGCCAACGCGCCGGTCGCCACGGCGGCCGCAACCAGTTGGGCGCCCTCCACGCCTGAGACGCCGAGCCGGTCCATCACCACAAAGGGGGTCGTCTGGGCAAGCACGGCGGTGGTCACCGACATCGCCAGCCCGACAATCATGAACGGCGCCACGCGCGCGTCCCAGGCCAGTCGCCACAGCGCGGCGATGCTCTGATCGCGCAGCGTGCGCGGCGCTGTCGACTCGGGCAGAAAACGCCACACGGCAAACGCCCCGAGCGCCGCGGCCGCCGTCATGGCGACCAGCGGGGCCAGAAGACCGAATGACCCCAGAATGGCGCCGGCCAATGCCGGACCCGCCGCCTGCCCGATGGCGAAGGCCGACCCCAACGCCGCCATGTCGCGCACCCGTGTGTCCATCGGCGTGTTGTCGGCCACATAGGCCTGGGCGGCAGGACTGGCGGCAGAACCCAAGCCGCCGTAGATGGCGCGCGACAAAATCAGAGCCCACATCACAACGCCAACGCCGAGCCAGCCCCTGTCGCCGGCCAGGGCGACCAGTGAAATCGACAGCATCGACATCGTGAAGGCGATGAAGCCGAACACAATGACTGGCTTGCGGCCCCGGCTGTCAGAGGCGCGCCCCCACAGCGGACTGGAGACCACCCAGAGAACCGCCGACAGCGAAAACACCAGCCCGACTGCGATATCGGGCAGTGCAAGATGTCGCGCCAGCGGCGGCATGACCGTCGTCAGCATTGAATTGCCGACGCCGACGGCGAGCTGACCCGCCCACAGCAGCCAAAACGCCCGCCTGCCCTGCGGGGTGTCGAAAAAGGAAACAGGCGGGGTCACGGGCGGCGGCGGATCGATGGGTGGACTTGGCGGCCGGGATTGGCTGCCGGCGACATGCCGGAACCGGGGGTTGTGCGCCTTGCGCCGGTCTGCCGTCAAACCCTGATGTCGAGAAACCGCCCCGGACGAGGCGGGCGGTCATCCAGGCGGGGCGATTGCGCCGTCGGCTGGGACGCAGCATCCGATGTGGTGAGGCGGCGCAGGCTGGCGTCCGCCGGACCCTGTCCGGTTCGGATCGATCCTGCTGCCGACGCAGCCGCGCCAGGACCTGTCCGGCTCGTCTCGACGGCGCGACCGCGCGCGGGTTCCGGCCCAGGCCCGCCGGGTCTGACTGCATCTGGCCGTGTCGGATCTGGCGGGGCTTGCGAGAGGCCGGGGTCCCTGCGGCCGGACTCGGTGGGCGTAAATTGCGGCGGCGCGAACGGCCGGGCGCCGGGGACGACGCCGAGGAAACCAGGCTTGGCGGGTGGGGAAACGGCCATGGCGCCAGGAGAAACCCGAGCCGCTTAGCGAAGGCTTAAGCGTGTCAGCGCCCGGCGCGGATCGCCTCTGCCAGAGCGAGGTAACGCGCCAGATCTTCGTCGGCCAGCGGACCGGGATGATGCGCGCGCACGCGCCCCTGCGCATCGATCAGAAAGGTCTCCGGCACGCCCCGCACGCCCCAGGCGACAGCAGTCTGGCCGCGCACATCCAGCGCAACGCCGGCATAGGGATCGCCATTCTCGGCCAAATAGGCCTCAAGGTCCTCGGGGCTGTCTTTGTAGGCCACTGCATAAACCGGCAGTTGGCTCTGCCGGGCCAGCTCGGTGACCAGCGGGTGCTCGAGCTTGCAGGGCCCGCACCAGGACGCCACGAAGTTGACGAACGCGGGTCCGCGCAGGATCTCGGCGGCGTCCGGTGCTGCGCTGCGCGATGGCAGAGCGGCAAGCACCATCGCCGGCGCTGGCTTGCCAATCAGGGCGCCGGAGCGATCGGCCGCCCGCATGCCGCCATAGGTCAGCGCCACTCCGGCGAGGCCGATTACGGCGACCGCCAGGACCAGCGGCGCAAAACGCAGGGTGTTCATAGCGATCCTCCGTTCGATGGGCGCGACGCCGCGCGGCACACCCGGCATGAAGCACGCGGCCTATGGACCGCCTCGCGCCGTCAAACCGCTGCCGTGCGCCCCGCGACCCCGCCGGACGCACCGGGTCAGGGTCAGGACGCGCCTTCGCGCTCCAGCTCCGCCAGACGGCGTTTTGCGTCGCGATGGCGCGCCCAGGCGCGCGCCGCCAGCAGGATCACCACGCCAACCGCAAGCGCATAGCTCGGCCACACGAACCAGCCATAGCCATCCATCGCCCAGAAGCCGTTTGGCAAGCCCGAGTCTCCGCTCATGTGGGGCGCCGGCGTCGCAGCGCCAGGCTCTCAGCCCGCCGGCGCAAAATGACCACCCGCATCTCCGCAAGCACCAGAGCCGCCGCGGCGAGGGTGAAGGCCAGCGCCATGATCAGCAGAGGGTACAACAGGCTCGGATGCAGTGTCGGCCCATCGGCGCGAAAGACGCTGGCGGGCTGGTGCAGGGTGTTCCACCAATCGACCGAAAACTTCACGACCGGCAGGTTGGCGGCGCCGACGAGACACAGGATCGCCGCCGCCCGGCTGGCCCGCGTCTCGTCTTCAATGGCGGCCCACAGCGCCAGATAGCCGAGATAGACGAAGAACAGCACCAGGACGCTCGTCAGGCGCGCGTCCCAAACCCACCAGGCGCCCCACATCGGCTGGCCCCAGAGCGCGCCTGTGATGAGACACACCGCCGTGAACGCCGCGCCAATCGGCGCCATGGCGCGTGCGGCGACGTCGGCAAGGGCGTGGCGCCATACCAGACTGGTGACGCTTGCCGCCGCCATGCCGGCATAAAGCGCCATGGCGAGCCACGCCGCAGGCACGTGGACATACATGATGCGGGCGCTGTCGTGCTGCTGATAGTCAGGCGGCGCGAAATACAGCGCCCAGGGCAAGCCGATCGCAAACAATGCGGCGGCCGCGCCGCTGACCCACGGAAGCAGCGCGGCGCTCACGCGCATGAACCGTTCGGGATTGGCCAAAGCAGAGATCATGCCTGTGAGCTAGTCACAGTCGGGCGCGCCGGCAATAAGATCAGTCCAGATGGAGGCGAAGCGCCGCAGCGCAGGCCGGAGGCGCCAGCGCCAGGCCGAACAGCGCCGTCGCCGTGACCAGCAGCAGCGGCTCGGCGAAAGCCTGTCCCACCAGCGCCCGCGCGCCGGCCGCGGCCCCGAAAATCAAAGGCGCCGCCAGGAGCGGCAGCACCAGAATGGCGATCAGCAGACCGGCGCGCTTGAGACCCGCGGCAAGGGCTGCGCCGATCGCGCCGAGGGCGAAGAAGGCCAGCGAACCGACGGCCAGGGTGAGCGCCAGAGCGGGGGTTCCGGCCGGCGGCGCCCCCATCACCAGAGCTCCCAGCGGCGACAGCCCTGCAAGCGGCAGACCCACGGCGACCCACTGGGCCAGGATCTTGGCCAGCGCGCCGGCCTCCAGCGGGTTGGCGGACAAGGCCAGCTGCTCCAGCACGCCTTCCTCGAGATCGGCCTGAAACATCCGGTCCAACGCCAGGAGCGTTGCGAGCGCAAGCGCGAGCCACAAAACCGCCGCCGCCGCTTTCGGCGCCACGTCCAGGTTTTCGCCAAGCGCAAACGGTCCGAGGGCGGCCATGCCCAGAAAGAACGCCGCAGGCAACGCGGCCCCGCCCCCGCCGGCCCAGGCCAGGGACAGCTCACGCCTGAACAGTCCGATGAAGGCGGTCAGGATGCTCATCCGGCAGCCTCCGGGGAAAGCTGCCCGACGGGCTCCCCGGAAAGTTCCAGCCTGAGCTGGTCCGCATCCGCCAGCAGCACGGGCTCATGCGTGGCGATGACAGCAAGGCCGCCGCGCCGGCGGTGCTCCGCCACCAGCTCTGTCACCAGCGCGCGGCCCTGCTCGTCCATACCGCCTGCCGGCTCATCCAGAAGCCAGACCGGGCGCGGATCGAGCACCAGCCGGGCAAGGCCAAGCCGGCGACGCTCCCCGGTCGACAGCATGCGACCGCGGCGCGGGGCAAGGCCGGCCAGGCCGACGCGCGCCAGGGCGGGTTCGCATCTGCGCGGCGTCACCCCCCACCAGTCCGCCAGCAGGCGCAGATGGTCGCCGACGCTTTCCTCGCGGCGCAGACCGGGCGCATGGCCGAGCCAGTGGGTGCGGCGCGCACGCTCCTCCGCCTCCAGGGTCGCGCCGCCACAGGTCAGGCGCACGTCACCGACCGCCGGGCGCGCGAACCCTGCAAGGGTCCGCAGCAGCGTGGTTTTGCCAGCCCCGTTCGGGCCTCGCAGCTCCACGGCGCCGCCCGGCTCAAGGCGCAGCGACAGACCCTCCACCAGCACCAGGGCGCCGCGGCGCAGACAAAGACCGCTCGCGATCAGGCAATGCGGCGGGAAAACCTCGTGCTCCATGCGGCCAGCCTAGCCGGGGATTCGCGCCATTGCAGCCGGCTTCGCGGCGCCTTTCGGCTGCGGTCCGCGACATCCTTTTCACCTCTGCCAACCGATTGGACGCGCCCCTTGGCCCTTGCGCCATTGACGCCCGAGGGCGGCATTTGCCTCTCGCTCGGGGTTTTCACACGCCCAGCGGGACGCCGCGGCGGTTTATTTGATCCCCAGCCCAGACACCGGCGCTGAAAGCGGCGGCGGCGGACAGCCACCTGGCACAGCGCGTCGGCGTGCATGTGGGCGGGCGGATGGCCTCGGGTTTTGTCCTCAGGCGCGGGCAGGCCGCAGCGGCGGGTGTTCGCGCCTTGCGGCAAGGGCTCCCCAAGGGCTGCGTCGGGCCGGGTGAACAGCTTCGCTCACCACGCTGATGCGATCGCGGCGGCGACTGAGACGCCGCATGGCCCCGTGGTTGAAGCGCCCATCGAGCGTGGATTGGGGTCGTTGCGCGCACCGGCATGTTCACCGCAGGCGACAGGGTCCATGGTGATTGCGCCGGGGCGTTTCGATGTCCCTCTGCAGCGCCTCTTTGCAGGTCGCTTCGCACCGGGCCGCGGGCAGGAGCGGATGTACCGCGGATGAAAGCCGGCCAGTGGCGAGGAAACGAGCAGTCTGGTACACGCATCGTCATCAGGAAGGGGCGCCCAAATGAACCGACGCAGACGCCTTTGGAGCTTGGCGGCACACGGCTTGATGCTCCCGGCGGCCGCTCTTTTTTTTCTGACAATTCTGGCAAGGCCGGCGAGTGCATCCCCCCGTTCGACCGGTCATGAGGAATGGGTCCGCCTTGATTCCACAGGCCGCTGGGCTTGGGGCGTTGAACAGTCAACAGCGGTCTGGCACGGCGCTGACCACTTCGTATGGACGGTCGCCATCGCACCGGAACCTGCCCAGATCGAGGGCAGGATGGTTGACTATGTCATTGTCCTGCACCGGTTTCACTGCGCTGACGAGACGATGCAGGTTCAGGCTCTGGCGGCGTATGGGCGCTCGGCGCTGGGTAAGTTTGCCCTGACCC
>JBILMQ010000256.1:0-5150 GCA_044375455.1 Caulobacterales bacterium
TCTCAAATGGGCGCTTCGGGTCATCGCCAACGCCATTCTCGATCAGGGAGTGCATGTCGACGGCTGGGACGAAGGCGCCGCCATGCGTTTCATGACTGGCGCGGCCTTCCAGGAGGAACGCGAAGCCGCGGGCAAGTGGACCCGCGCCCGCGTGAGTTCGGGCCAGCTGTCGACGTACTATGTCGGCTGGACTGGCCACCACGCCCTGCGCCGGGAGGTGAAGGCGCGCGAGGGCGCCAGCTTCGACCTCAAGACCTATCATGACGGGCTTCTGTCCCACGGCTCGCCGCCGCTTGCGCTGGTCCGGTCGCTGATGCTGGGCCTTCCCCTGCAGCAGACGGCCTGAGCGTCCGCGCCTGGGCCAAAGGCCCGCCCGTCGGGCCGCCCCTGTCCAGCGGCATCCGACAGTCGGGATGCGGGCCGGCCACCCCTCGCGCCCCTATCGCCTCTGTCGGCGGCCATTGCTTCTGTATATGGCCGTCGCCCCTGTATGTGGCCGTCGCCCCTGTATGAGGCCATCGCCTCTGCATGTGAATTCTCCACTGGCGTCCTGCTGGCGCCGCGCTGGTACGCAGGCATGTCGCTGCGGCGCGCTGCGGCGAGAGGCTCTACGGCCCCGATCCGGGCCGCAGGGGATCAGCCCCGTTCTGCGGGTCATGCGCGTCTGCTGCGTGCAGTTCGGCAAGACTGCGCTGAAAGCCCCGCGCCTTGCGAACTGACCACCAGCAGCCTGCAATCAGTCCCGCGACCCCCAGGGCGATGAGCGCGCCCCTGCCCTGCTCAGGCAGGATACTGAAGTCGCCGAGGCCCGCCAACGCGGCCCCGACCGCCGCGCCGAGCGGCCCGCCGAGATAGCCGAACCGGGCGAACCACAGCCCGAGCCGGGCGCGCCGGCGCAGAAACGCCACATGACCGGCCATTGTGTCGCCATAGGCCTGCCAGAGGGCTCTGCGCATCAACAGGGCGACCGGCACGGATGCGATCGAGCCAAGGGCAAGGACGATGAGGATGACCCGCTCAACGCCAGCCATGTCGCCCGCCCACCAGGCGAATGCGGCGGCGCAGGCAAGCGCCAGCGTCGACTCAAGGGCGGCCTCTGCAAACGCGCTCCGTCGCTCGCGGGCGGCGCGCGCTCTGTACCGCGCCGCTGCATCGTCCGGCATCGGCTGGGCGCGCCATGCCGCCTGCAGTCGGGCCCACTCTTCACCGTCTTCAGTCATGGTTTCACCATTATGGCGCGCAAGGCAGCCTTGGCGCGGTTGACGCGGGTGAACACCGCCGCCTCACTGAGGCCCAGGGCTTGCGCGATTTCCTGGGTGGAGAAGTCTTCAAGAACGAGCGTGGCGACCTCGCGCAACCCGTGCGGCAGCGCGGCCACCGCACTGATCAGCCGTCTGCTCAAGTCAGATCGCGCGACGACATCGTCGGGGCGCTCTGCGTCGCAGGCCAGCCCCGGGTCGACCTCGGCGCCGCGCGGTTCGCGCAGGGAGCGGCGGATGTGACTGACACAGACGTTGTGGGCGATCCGTGCAACGAAGGTGCGCAGGGTGCAGTCGCCCCGCCAGGCCGGCGCCGCGCGCCAGAGCGCGAGCGCGATGTCCTGTTTCACGTCCTCGCGTCCCGCGGGGTTGCGCTCATACGCAGCCACCACGCGTTCGATCAGCCCGGCGTGTTCTTCCAACGCACGATCAAAGACGCAGGCGCTCATCAAACGCCCTGGCGCGCATCCGCACCCGCTGCGGGCTTGCTCACTGGAACGCGGCGCAAGAACCATGCAGCCAAATGCAGGGACGCCAGCCAGATGGGCTGGGCCAGGATAAAGATAAGAAGCCAGTAGGCGATCACCTCGTGCATATATGGGTACAGCAAGTGTGCGATCGGCGTGACGACGTCTGGAATGTCGCTGGCGATCAGCCAGTTGTTGATTGCGGCGAATGCTTTGAAGAGGATTATGCCCGGCGCAAGCGCAATGTAGGCGAAGACTGAGTTCGCCATGACCTTCTTTGAAAACGGGTTGAGGTGAAACCAGCTGAACAGCGCGCGCGCGGGTTGCCGCAGATAGACCGGGTTAACCACGTCGCGGTTGCGCAACGCCCACGCCAACATCCCCGCAGTGCAGCACAGAACCACCGCATTGAGAGCGAGGAACCGCTGCAGATCAAGCCCGCCCGCGCCATCAGAGACTGAATGGTTGGACTCAAACCCCTGTCCGGCGGCAAGCCCCCACTGCGTCGTCACCATGTCAGCCGCCGTCATAACCACATAGGCTGCGGCAAAAACCAGCACCACGCCGCTCACTCTTGCCTTGCCCTGCATGTCACGCCTCCTGATCACTCCCCTACAGTCGCTGGCGCGGGGAAAACCTTACGGCGCATTGTCAGTTGGACCATTCGGCGCCGGTCTGCGAGCCCTGCGTCGCAGGGCGCCGCCCTGCTCGGCCCGGCAAGGCGTCTGCAAAGGGGGCGACGGGTGATCCAGGGTCCGAGCGGTCGCGTGACCCTCTCGACCTCTGTGGCCGAGGCGCCTTGGCCAGGTTTCCCGAAGTCGGGGCGTCGCCATGCGCCGCAGGCTTTCACGCGCCCCTCGTGCGCGTGATCGGCGCTTGCCGGAACACCGCCCGCCCAGCTCCGTCAGGGCCAGCGCCGTCAGGGCCAGCGCCGTCATGGTCAGCACCGTCAGGGCCCGTCAAAATCGGCGCCGTCAAGACCAGGGCGATGCAAACCAGCGTGCTCAAGCCCAGCCCGATCAGGCATCGTCACGAAGCTGACCGCATGGTCGCCTCGATCGCGCCGAGCCGATCAATCTCACACCGGACGGTGTCGCCAGGCTTGAGAAACTGACGGGGATCCATGGCCGCTCCCACGCCGCCGGGGGTCCCGGTGAAGATCAGATCGCCGGGTTCCAGGGTCATTGCCTGGGACAGATGTTCGATCTGGTCCCACACAGTGAAGACGAGATGGCGGGTATTTGAGTCCTGGCGTTTTTCGCCATTGACGAAGCACCGGACGCTGAGGCCGTGGGGGTCGCCGATTTCGTCCGCCGTTGTGATCCACGGTCCGATCGGGGCATGCGTGTCGAAGGATTTGCCGAGGCTCCATTGCGAGGTGCGATGTTGCCACGCACGCTCCGTGACATCATTGCCGACGCAGTAGCCGAACACATGCGTGCTGGCCTCGCCCCTGGAAATGTTGCGTCCGCGCTTGCCGATGACCACGACCAGCTCGACCTCATAGTCGACGAACGGACCCGCCCGGGCGATCTCGATCGGGTCATTCGGCCCGTTGATCGCGGTGACCGCTTTGGCGAACCACACCTGGCAGGCGGGCGTCTCGGCTTTGCTTTCGGCGATATGGTCGGCGTAGTTGAGACCGATGGCGAAGATCTTGCCCGGCCGCGGCACGGGCGCCATCAGTCGGACGGCCGACACGGCATGGCGTGGCGATGTTTTGGCCGAGGCCTCGATATCGGCTTTGACAGAGTCCCATTGCGAGATCAGACCCAGCACATCGTCACCCTGCCCGATCCCGGCGATTGTGTCGCCGACGACCAGCCCAAGCTTTGGACCATCGCCGGCGTCGAAGCGCGCGAGTTTCATGGCGCGCCTCCCGACATTGGATGGCGCGGCCCCCATTGCACGTCGAGCAGCATGTGGAGCGTCGCCTGCCGCGACCCGTCCTGTGCAGACAACAGATCGCCATCCGTCCAATGCTCGAGTTCATGGCCCCACGGGTCTTTCCAATAGTCGAACACCTGGCTGCCGAGCACATGGCGTCCGACGCCCCATACGGAGGTGCGTCCGGCGCGTTTCAAATGCGTATGCCCGAGCATGAGGTCATCGACATCAACCACCTCGAACGCCGCGTGGTTGAAACGCGGCGCCATCGGCGACTGCAGCAGAAACAGCGTGTGATGATCCGTCGGCGTTGCGCCGCGATCGCACCTCAGGAACGCGCCGATCGCCATGCCTGGCGCAGCTTCGATCTCATCGGAGGTGATGAACCCGAAGCGCGACTTGTACCAGGCCTGCGAGGCGCGGAAGTCCCTGACCTCAAGAACTGCATGGCCAAGGCGCACCACATGTGCGGGTCCCGCCGGGAGCTGCAAGGGCGCATGCAGACGCGATCTTGTCCGCGCATCGTTGCGGAGCGCGGAAGCCGGCGCAGGCAGCGCCTCCAGCGGCGCCTGCCCGGCCACGACTTCTACCGCGTAGCCATCCGGGTCATGCAGCCGGACGATCCGTCCGCCTCCCGGCGCATTGAGCGGCTCAACCGGCGCCGACTCCGCGGCGGCCAGCCTTTCGAGGTCCGCGATGCTTTCGGCGCGAAAGCCGATGGCGCGCAGGCCCGGCTCACCGAGGTGGGTCGCATGCACGAACGGGTGAGGGCCCAAGCCGCGCGCATAGAGGGCGTCACTGCCGGCCGTGACGATGCGCAGCCCGAACTCCTCAAGGAACGTCCTCATGGCGTCCAGGTCCGGGGCGCTGAACCTGACATGGGCGATATCTTCGACTTTGATCGTGCTCATGAGCGTCTTCGCCTTTCGCTGCGTTCGCCCGGCCCTGGGGCGAGGTCTGGAAGCGCGCCGTGCGCAATGCGTCGGGCGTCGTGTGCGGAGAGTCCTGCCGCCCTGAGGAAGAGTTCCGAAGTTGCGCTCGCCGCCTCGCGCCAGCCCTGGTCGCCGTGGATCACGGCGTTCATCGCCGCAAGCGTCGAGCCTGCAAGCATGTGGACCAGCGCCTGAGCCTGCGACGGGTCCGCTTTGAAGCGGCCCTGCGCGATGGCTTTCGCCACATCGCGCGCCGGCGGCTCCAGCATCAGGCTGCGCAGCACGCCGCTTGAGAGCGCGAAGCGGACGATGAACCGGCCCCAATCGTGGTCTTCATGCGCCCGCCGCACGAACAGGCGCAGACCTGTCGCCAGGCGCACCACGGGATCGTCGAGTTCGCGCATGGTGCGCTCAACGCATGCGATCATTTCGCGCGACAGATCAAGCGCGACGTCGCTGAACAGGCGCTCTGGATCCTGGATGTTGTTGTAGATCGTCCCGCGCGCGATGCCTGCCGCCTCGGCGAGATCGCGCACGGTGAGCTGGGCCCCGCCAGTCTCTGCGAACAGGCGCAACGCCGCCTGGTGGATCCTTGATCGCACAGC
>JBILMQ010000257.1:0-5136 GCA_044375455.1 Caulobacterales bacterium
CGGCTGCGGCTGGCAACTCCTTTGAAGCCAACAATGCCTGGGGCTATTCGCGCGGCGAGGTGTACCAGCGCAACGCCGCCTACGTGCAATCGGAAAGCTATGTGACGCTCGACAACTGGTCGGACAACGCAACCTCACTTGCCAACAGCCTCGGCAATTCGGCCATGCTGTCCACGCTCGGCTCGGATGCCTACCTCGAGGCCAGACAGATCAACGAGGATGGGGTTGTGGCCAACGCTTTTCTGGTTGGCACAGGCGGTGTCGGCTCTTCGGCCGTGGTGCAATCAGCTGCCATTGGCAACGCAATCACCGGGCAGGTCTGCGCCTCGTGCGGCGCGGGCGTCACGATGAACGGCGTCAGCGAGCAGACCAATTGGGGCGCGGTAAGAAGCAACACCACCATCTCGGTCGGCGGCGCCGGAAGTGTGTTCGGCTCGGCAACCGCGGTCGGGAATTCAGCAGCCTATCACGCCATCCGGCGTTGATCTGGGTCAGCCCCGCCCCGACGAGTCAAAGCTGACGGGTCAAATCTCGCAAATCAAGACGAGCGGCCCGGCTCGCACAGACCTGGAAGAGCCTGACAGGCCAGCAATCCCGGTCATGCAAGCCTGGTCGTGCAAGCCCAGTCCGCACAGGGCCAGTCCGCACAGGGCCAGTCCGCACAGGCCCGTCCGCACAGGCCCAGACCATCAGGCCGCTTCCCCCCGGCCGACACGCGCGGTCGAGGCGGCAATGAGGCATCAGATCAGGCTCTCACGGGCAGATCCGCAGCGGGCCGGCCCAAGGCTGTGAGCGCAGTCGCCGCGATGTGTCTGGCGTTCAGGCCGGCCTGGTCATACATTTCAAAGGGGCCGTCCTGATCCTGAAACTCATCCGGCAATGCCATGGTGCGGATCTTCAAGCCACGATCCAGTGCGCCCTTCTCCGCCAGCAACTGCAGCACGAACGCCCCAAAACCGCCGCGCGCGCCCTCCTCAACGGTCACCATGACTTCATGCTCTCGGGCAAGCCGTAGAATCAGGTCCTCATCGAGCGGCTTGGCAAAGCGTGCGTCCGCGACGGTGGTGGATAGCCCCATGGCGGCCAGCTGGTCCGCCGCTTTTTGGCACTCAGCCAAGCGCGTCCCAAGAGAAAGCAGCGCGATCGCAGTTCCCTCGCGCACGATCCGACCGCGACCAATTTCCAGCGGTTCGAGCACCTCCGGCATATCCATGCCAACGCCTTCTCCGCGCGGATAGCGAAAGGCGCTTGGGCGATCGTCGATCATCACCGCAGTCGCCACCATCCGGGCCAATTCCACTTCGTCGGCCGCCGCCATCAAGACCATGCCCGGCAAGGCGCCGAGATAGCCGACATCAAATGAACCGGCATGGGTGGCGCCGTCAGCCCCCACCAGACCCGCGCGATCAATCGCAAAGCGGACAGGCAGGCTCTGAATGGCGACATCATGGACGACCTGGTCGTAACCGCGCTGCAGAAACGTCGAATAGATCGCACAGAACGGCTTCATGCCGGCGGCTGCGAGACCTGCAGCGAAAGTCACGGCGTGCTGTTCAGCAATCCCAACGTCATACATGCGTGTCGGGAAGCGCTCACCGAACAGATCAAGCCCCGTCCCGGAGGGCATGGCCGCCGTAATTGCGACGATCTTGTCATCGCGCGCAGCGAGCTTCACCAAGCTTTCAGCGAAGACGCGCGTATAAGCCGGCGCGTTCGCCTTTGCTTTCGCCTGCTTCCCGGTAGCGATGTCGAATCTTGCAACGCCGTGATATTTGTCGGCGGCGTTTTCGGCTGGAGGATAGCCTTTGCCTTTCTGGGTGCGGACATGAACAAGCACCGGCTTGTCCTGAATATCCCTCACGTTCTCAAATACCTCGACCAGAGTTTCGAGGTCGTGGCCGTCGATCGGGCCGAGATAATGAAAGCCGAGTTCCTCAAAGAAAGTGCCGCCGACCGCCATGCCGCGGGCATACTCGTCAGCCTTCCGGGCAGCGTCCATGATCGGCACCCCGAGCCTGCGGGCGGCGCGCTTGGCGAAGCGGCGCAGGGTCCAGTAGCCATGGGATGATGCGAGCTTGGTGAGATATGTCGACATACCGCCGACAGGCGGAGCGATCGACATGTCGTTGTCGTTCAGAACAACCAGCAGCTGCTTGCAGGTTTCTGCAGCCTTATTCATCGCCTCATAGGCCATTCCGGCCGACAAAGAGCCATCCCCAATGACCGCAACCACGCGATTGCAGCCGCCAGACAGGTCGCGCGCCGCGGCAAAGCCGAGCGCGGCCGAGATTGAGGTGGCGGCGTGCGCCGCCCCGAATGGGTCGTAGTCGCTCTCAGACCGTTTGGTAAAACCGGAAAGCCCGCCACCCTGGCGCAGCGTTCGAATGCGATCGCGCCGCCCGGTCAGGATCTTGTGGGGGTAAGCCTGATGACCAACGTCCCAGATCACCACATCGCGGGGCGTGTCAAAAACATAGTGCAGGGCGACCGTCAGCTCCACCACGCCGAGCCCGGCTCCAAGATGGCCGCCAGTGACGGACACGGCGTCAATCGTCTCAGCGCGCAATTCGTCGGCCACCTGACGCAGCTGGCCCGGCTGCAGTTGGCGCAGATCAGACGATGAAGAGACTTGGTCCAGCAGTGGGGTGCGAACATTCATATGGTGAAACATCCATGCGAGAGCCGCGCCGTCAAGCACGACGGGACAGGACGAAGTCGACCGCCTGCACCAGAGGCGTGGCGCGCCCTCCGAAAATGGCGAGATGGTTTTTCGCCTGAGCGCCGAGCAGGCCCACCCGGTTGCGTGCGCCGTCCAGCGTCAGAATGGTGACAAATGACGCCTTGCCGCGACCGGCATCCTTGCGGGCGGCTTTGCCCATGAGCGACGGGTAGCCCTCCGCATCCAGGATGTCGTCGGCGATCTGATAGGCAAGTCCGATATCATGCGCGAAGCGGGCAAGCGCGTGACGCGCTTCGCTGCCGGCCCGCCCGATGATCGCGCCAAAGTCAGTCGCGCAGGCGATCAAGGCCCCCGTTTTCATGCGCTGCAGCCGGGCCACAGCAGCAAGATCATCGCCGAGTTCTTGCCCCTGCATGTCGATCATCTGGCCCCCAACCATACCCTTGGGGCCCGCCGCCTCGGCCAGACGCAGCACCAGCTCACACCTGATGTTGGGATCAGCATCGGTGTCGGAGTTGGCGAGAATCTCGAACGCGAAGGTCAACAGCCCATCACCGGCCAGGACAGCCGATGCCTCATCAAAGGCCCGATGGACGGTCGGTCGTCCCCGGCGCAGATCGTCGTCATCCATGCACGGAAGATCATCATGCACGAGGCTGTAGGTATGAACGCATTCGACAGCGCACGCCGCACGCAGCAGGCTGGCTTCATCCGCATTGAACAGTCTGCCCACCTCCAGCGTCAGGAAGGGGCGGATCCTCTTGCCCCCGCCCAACGCCGCATAGCGCATGGCGCTCATCAGGCGGGCCTCAGGTCCGGTGGCGCGCGGGATCAACGCGTCGAGCGCAACGGTTACGCGGTCAGCCGTCTCAGCCAGCAGGTCTTCGAAACTCTCCGCCGCCATGCCCGTCACGCCCGCCCCCAACGTCCTTCCCCAGCGTCCTGCCCCAGCATATGAGGCGCCTAGGGTCAGCTGACGTCAAATGGTTTGACACCCTGCGGCTTTCCGTCCGGGCTGAGGACGATCTGCTGCACCTTGAGTTCAGCGTCCTTCAGCTTCGCCTCACAATGGGCCTTCAGTCTGGCCCCTGTCTCGTACAGCGCGATGGATTCCTCCAAGGCGACCTCTCCGCGTTCCAGGCGGTTCACGATATCTTCGAGCCGCTTAAGGGCGTTTTCAAAGCTCAAACCGGCGATGTCATTTTCAGTCTTGGCCATGCGGGGTTCCAAATTTCGCCAGGGGGCAGCACCTTAGAGGCGCTGCCGGCGGGATCAAGACCAAGGCGCGATGTGGCCCGGCCGGTGATGCACGCCCCAGGCTTGACAGCCCCGGCGCCCATGCGGCCCGCGCACACGGGTTGGCGCGGGCGCAGGCGCCTCGGCGCCGCGCCACGACGAGGCTTGGGTCGGCTCGATGGGCGCCGAGCGCTCAGCGCCGTTCATATCGCCGGTGCGACCAGTAGAAGTCCTTGCCGTCGATGACGCACCGCCAACCGTGGGCGTGCAGCACCGGCCGCATCATGCGGTTGAACCACCCGTGCGCGAAGACAACCACAGTCTGACCGCGCTCGGCGATCGCGATCAGCTTGGCGACTGCCTCGCGCGCGCGCGCTTCCGCGTCCCGGCGACTTTCCCGGCCCCGACTGAAGCCGAACCACCATGACACGCGCGCATGCCACCCCCAACCAAAGGAGCTGGGCGCCATTTTGACGAACCGGGGATAGCGGGGAGGCGGCAATGGCGCTTCGACAAAATCCGGATCTATATCCACGCGACGGCCGGGTGCGACTGCAGCGGCGGTTTCGCGCGCCCGACGGATCGGGCTGGTGATGATGAGATCCGCCTTTTGCACCTCAGCGATAAGTGCTTCAGGCGGTTGCTGTCCAGGCTGCAAACCAGCGGCGTCGTAGGCAGCCCACCACTTCTCATATTCTTCCCAGGTCAGGCGCCCCTGACGGGACAACGCCGGTTCGCCATGACGCGCAATCACGATTGCCCCCGTCACCATCAAGGCCCCCGCTGACAGCATGCCTGATCCCGGACGGTTCATCCCGCGCATGGCGACAGCAGCCCCCTGGTCTCAGACAGGAGACCAAACCCCTCCCGGCGTCCGTGGACCCACACCATACTCTTTAAGCATACACCATACACACCCATCCAGACATCATGCCTAGGATTCGCCACATTCCAAATGATCGCATCGGAGCAGCCCACGAACAACACCATCAAACGCAGCAGGCCTGAGCAGGAACAGCCTGGCCAAAGCCCCGGCCTCGGTCTCGGCGCCGCGCTTGCGGACAAGTCCAGCCCTCAAAGCCTAGGCCGTCACGCGAGGACCGGCCACCGAATACTCCGACGTCTTGGCTGTCCGGCGGGCGGTTTAGCGCCCCTCGCCAGCGGTAATGGCTGCGCGCGACCTATGTGCGAGTTGGTCTGCATACGCGGCCATCTTGGCA
>JBILMQ010000258.1:0-5135 GCA_044375455.1 Caulobacterales bacterium
CGTCGTCGCGCCGCCGATCCACTGAGCAATCACGTCGCCGGCGCCGACGAGAAACGCCGCCCCCGCATCGCCAAAATCTAGTTCCTGGCTCGAAGCGGCACGGGCGCGACGCTTGTCCGCAGCGGCGACGAGGATCGCGCCCTTTGAAGCGCCTGCAGCCGCCGCAAAGGCCTGGGCAAGCGCCGAAACGCCCGCCTTCTGGCTGCCGGTAATGTCGACTGCCTTGACGGACGGCTCCAGCGTCAACGCGCTCGCAACGATGCCGGCGTTGAGCCGGTCAGAAAACGGTGCGGTCGTGGTGGCCAGGTAGAGCGCGCAGACATGACTGCGGTCATCCTCAGGCCCAAGGCAATCACGCGCAGCCTCAACCGCCATGGTGATCGCATCTTCATCCCAGTTGGCCATTGTGCGCTCGCCCTTGGCCTTGCCCATCAGGCCCGGCTGCAGCCAGGCATGGGCTTTTGCGATCGCTTGGCGTTGCAGACGTAAGCGCGGCGCGTATGCACCGTAGCCGGTGATGCCGACCATATTGATCACCCCCATTTCAGTCTCGATACCGAGCGCCACCTTAGAGTCACGTTCCGGACAGTGAAGCACTGAGACGCGTTCTGCGCCACCTCAATGCCGGCCAGCTGGCGGCGTCTCCAGAAACGCCACAACAGCTTCCCAATGGGCCAAAGCATCAAAATCGCCAAGGGCAGCGCATTCGGCGGCGCGAAGCGTGGCGATGGTGGCGGCGTCTTCGCCATACTGCGCTTCGAGCGCCATGGCTGCGGCGGCAGGATCACTCATTCACCCGCACCCTAGGGCCAAAGGAACCGCGCCGCTGCGCGCCGCGGACATAACCTCCGCCCCGGTCGGGGCGGCGACGCCGGCCTTGGAGATCGCCACCGTTGCGGCGATGTCGGCGAGCACCATAGCCTCTAGGGGATCAGCCCCGGCCGCAACTGCAAGGCCAAGCGCCGCGAGAGCCGTATCGCCAGCCCCGGCGGCGTCCTTGACGCCACGAACCACCTGCGGCGTGTGGCGCACAGCGGCGCCACGCGACAGGGTCGACATGCCATCCGGACCGCGCGTGACGACGATGCAGTCAGTGGCGCTCAATCGCGCCAGAGCGGCCGACAGCGCAGCCTCCACCTCAAGGTCGCTTTCGGTCGGAAGTCCAGCCGCGATCGCCAATTCGGCAGCATTGGGCTTGATCACCGATGCGCCATCGTAGCGCGTGAAATCACGCCCGCGAGGGTCGACAATTAGGGGGGTGTTGGCCCGGCGCGCCGCACTGATCGCGGCCTCGCAGACCGTGCGCGGCAAAGCGCCGCGATCCTGGTCTACCAAGAGCACCACATCAGCTTCCACGATACTGTCAACGACAGCCTCGGTCAGTCGCCGCAAATCTTCCGCGCCGAGCGGTCCTTCCGGGTCGCGGTCGACGCAGAACAATTGCTGTCCGCGCGCCACAAAGCGCGTCTTTGTCGGCGTGACGCGTCCACTCGCCGCGATCACGTCGAGATCGGCGAGCTCAGCAGCGCCAAGCGCGCTGACAATGCCCTGGCCCTCCGGGTCATCGCCGACCACCGTGACCAGCGACACCGTGGCGCCCAAGGCGGCAGCGTTGCGCGCGACATTGCCAACCGCCCCCGGCGCGGTGGTCACAGCCCCCTGCGACAGAGTGATCACAGGCGCCTCCCGCGACACACGCTGCGCGTCACCAGTCACAAAGCGATCGAGGACAACATCGCCGATACAGACAGCTTTCAGCTGCGAGATCCGCTGAAAAAGCGCGTCCAGCCCCGTATCGCTCATCACGGTGTTCCTGCGTGCCACTAGGCTGCCGACTGGGCGGCCAGCTGGGCGCCTTTGGCGAGGCGATCAAATTCAAGCAGGCGCGTCATCAGCGCCTCTGCCTGGTCCAGAGGGATCATGTTCGGTCCGTCGGACGGCGCAGTGTCGGGGTCCTCATGCACCTCCATGAAAACCGCAGCCACACCGACAGCGACGGCGGCGCGGGCCAGGACTGACACAAACTGGCGCTCCCCGCCGGAACTTTCTCCCTTCCCGCCGGGTTGCTGGACGGAATGGGTGGCGTCGAACACGACCGGACAGCCAGTCTGCGCCAGTATCGGCAGGGCGCGCATGTCAGACACCAGCGTGTTATAGCCGAAGCTGGCGCCGCGTTCGGTCAGCAGCACATCACGACAGCCGCCTGAAACAAGCTTCTGAGCCACATTGCGCATGTCCCATGGCGCCAAAAACTGACCTTTCTTGACGTTGACGACGCGACCTGTGGCGGCCGCGGCCAGAAGCAGGTCGGTCTGACGGCACAAAAAGGCCGGGATCTGGAGAACATCTGCCACTGCAGCCACCTCGCTGCACTGCTCGGGCAGATGCACGTCGGTCAGAAGCGGCAAGCCGATCTTGCAGCGTATCTCGTCGAAAATAGCCATCGACCCGGCAAGGCCAAGCCCCCGCTTGGCGGTTGCGCTGGTGCGGTTCGCCTTGTCGAAGCTGGTCTTGTAAATCAGGCCGACGCCCAGCCTGTCGGCGATTTCTTTCAAGGCGCCAGCCATCTGATGAGCGTGATCGCGACTTTCGAGCTGGCAGGGCCCGGCGATGAATGTCAACGCGGCATGGTTCGAGATCGTCACCGGCCTCGCGCCGGGGGCTTGCACGGTGACAACAGAATGCACCTCGAGTGGGGAAGAAGACAAAGGACCGATCCGTCTTTGGCGAGAGCTTGGCTTGGTATAGGCTTGCTCGCTGCAAAACGATAGATCACCCGAACACAAGACCGCGGCGCCAAGGCGCGGATCCAACAACCGCAGCCCAGCGTAAAACCTTGGCGGTACATACGACGGGGCGTGGCGAGGAGCTGTTTGGTGTCCGGCAATTCTGCTCGCAGGTCCGCGCCTTCCCCACCGTCTTCGGGGCCGATCATTGTCTGGTTCCGTCATGACCTGCGGCTGTCTGACAACCCTGCCCTTGGGGCAGCGGCTGCACAGAACGCGCCGCTGGTAGGGCTCTATGTGCTCGATGAGCAAAGTCCCGATCTGCGAAGGCTCGGCGGCGCAGCGCGCTGGTGGCTGCATCACAGCCTGACGGCGCTCAGCGCGGATCTGGCGCGCTATGGCGTTCCGCTGATCCTGCGCCGGGGACAGGCGGTCGACGTGGTCGCGTCGACAGCTGAAACCGTCGGCGCGCGGGCAGTGGTTTGGAACCGGCTCTACGGCAGGGCGGAAACCCGTCGCGATGAGACCTTGGCGCGAACGCTGGCGGCGGCGGGCCGCAGCGGCGAAAGCTACAACGCGGGTCTGCTGATCGAACCGTGGGAGATCACGACGGCCGCAGGCGGGTCGTTCAAAGTCTTCAGCCGCTTCTGGCGCGCAGCAGTGCAAAGAGGATTTGCGCCGCCGCTTAAATCAAGTCTGCGCCGCCAGCCTGCAATGTCAGTCGAGACTGACAGTCTTGGCGACTGGGGGCTAAGGCCCTCGGCGCCTGATTGGGCGGGCGGCCTGCGGGAGACCTGGCGGCCTGGCGAGGAGGGTGCGCGCGCACGGCTGCAGCAATTCCTGGACCACCGGCTTGCGGGGTATGCGCAGGGTCGCAACACGCCGGGCGCACCGTCGACATCAGCGCTTTCCCCTCACCTGGCGTTTGGGGAAATCAGCGCGCGCCAAGTCTACTTCGCGGCCGCGGCTGCGGGCCAGGCCAACCTGCGCCTGGAGCATGACGTGGAAAAGTTCCAGGCAGAGCTTGGATGGCGGGAGTTCTCATACCACTTGCTCGCCCATGCACCCGATCTTGCGACGCAGAACTGGCGGGCTGATTTCGACCGGATATCTTGGCGTGATGATCCGGCGTCATTGTCGGCGTGGACACGGGGGCTGACAGGCTATCCCATCGTCGACGCTGGCATGCGGGAGCTGTGGCGGACCGGCTGGATGCACAACCGCGTCCGCATGATCACGGCATCGTTTCTGATCAAGCACCTCCTGATCGACTGGCGCCACGGCGAGCGCTGGTTCTGGGACACGCTTGTGGACGCAGATCCGGCCAGCAACGCGGCGAGCTGGCAGTGGGTCGCAGGATCTGGCGCCGACGCGGCGCCGTACTTTCGGATTTTCAACCCGATCCTGCAGGGGGAAAAATTCGACCCTGAGGGCGTTTATGTTCGTCGTTACATCCCGGAACTTGCGCAACTGCCAAACGCCTGGATCCATCGACCCTGGGAGGCGCCTGCGCTTGTCGCTTCCGCGGCGGGGATCCGGCTGGGCAAGGATTATCCGTTGCCCATCGTCGATCATGCGGGGGCGCGCGCGCGCGCGCTCGCCGCGTTCAAGGTCTTGAAAGCTGACGCCGCCGTGTCGGGCGCGAGGGAGACTGCAGAATGAAAGTAGCCATTGTCGGCGGCGGAATTTCCGGGCTCGGCGCGGCCTTTGCGCTGAAGGACATACATGACATACGGCTCTTCGAGCAGGAGCCCCGCCTCGGCGGTCACGCAAATACCGCAGTCATCGACTATCAAGGCTGTAACATTGCAGTCGACACCGGCTTTATTGTCTACAACGACCTCAACTATCCCAACCTGACCGGTCTGTTCAGCCATCTGGACGTGGCGACCCAGCCCTCGGACATGAGCTTTGCATTCTCCGCTGGCGACGACCTTGAGTGGTCCTCCAATGGATTGGCCGGCCTGTTCGCCTGGAAGCGCAACCTGGCTCGACCGGATTTCCTCCGCATGCTCGCGGATGTCCTGAAGTTCAATGCGCGCGCCCGCGCCGACCTCAAGAATGAACGCGCCCTGTCCAACACCACACTGCGTGACTACGTGGCCGACTGCGGTCTGGGAGACGCCTTCCTGCGGCGCTATCTGCTGCCGATGGGAGCCGCGATCTGGTCGACGCCGGAACAGGAGATGCTGCAGTACCCAGCGGCGTCGTTTCTCCGGTTCTTTGACAATCATCGCCTCATGCATGTCGGGCGCCCGAAGTGGCGCACCGTGGTGGGGGGGAGCAGCGCCTATGTGAACAAACTCAAGGCCCTGTTCAGCTCCTCCACCCTTCTCTCAGCCCGGATCGTCAAAGTCGAGCGGCGCGCAGACGGCGTTTGGATCAGTCCGCAGAACGGCGCACCGGAAA
>JBILMQ010000259.1:0-5126 GCA_044375455.1 Caulobacterales bacterium
CTCTTGCCAGGGAGACCCTTAGCGACAATCATCAACCCGTCCGGCCGTCTTCTCTCATCCTGATTGACGGCTTGCTCTCATCCAGATCGTCGCGCGACAGCCCACGTGGGCGTGGACAGCAAGACAACGGTTATCCACTCGCTTCGCACGACGCCCGCGAACGTCGCCGATAGCTCCGTGCTGGGTGATCTTTTGCAACGGCGCAGAAACAAGGGTATGGGGCGACCAAACCTATCGGGGTCAAAAGGCGGTCATCAAAGCGAAAGCACCGCGGGCCCAGGATCATACCAACCGGAGATATCGCCCCGCCGGCGTTATCAACAGGGGCGTGGTCAACGAGGAAGAGCGTGCGAAAAACCGGACCAAGGCATAAGTCCGGGCGAAGGGGGAGCACCCGTTCTTGATCATCAGGCGTGTGTTTGGTTTCACCAAGGTCCGCTATCGCGGGCTGAGGAAGAATACGAACAGACTGTTTGTCGCCTGCGGGCTCTGCAATCTTTTCCTCTCTCGTCGCCGACTTGCGGCGGCTTGATCGGGGGCGGAGTCTGCCCAAAAGTGCGTTTCCCCCCCTCAAATTAGGGCAAAGCCGGATGAAAAAACGACCCCACCGGCCAACAATGCACGAAAAGACCAATTGTCGCGCGGATTTTGTGTCTAAATCAGAGCTTCCCTGGGTGTGGCTGCTGTTGTTTGGCGAACTTTGCGTTTGGCGGCACAGCGCATCTATAGTCCGTAACCCTTGCGAACCTCGGCGCAACGCTTTGCAATTGCATCCGCGAGACGCGTCAGAACAGGCGTGCGAAGGCCATTTTCTTGACAGCGCTGTCGCAGCGACAGTGCGACGTCCGGCATTCGTTCGAGCAAGTCCGTCAACGCGCCGACGACTTCGTCGCCAGGATATCCTGTTTCTTCAGCGGCTTTGCGCCAATGAGACAACCGGATCATCCGCCACTTGTTCTGGCTGCCCACGGACATGGCCAACACGCGCGAATTGAGGACTTCGTTTTCGTACGGCAACAAGCTGATCACGTCGTAGAGCGGGGCCAGCCGGTACCGGCCTGCCTCGATCAGCAGACTGAAGTTCTTCGCGTGGGCGTCTGTTCCAAGAATGAGGAAGTTCAGGAGGCAGGCGCGCATGAAGCGGCCGCGATCGACGGCAGGACTCCCCGAGCCGGCGAGCAGCGCCATGATCTTTTTCATCCCTGGTCCGCCGTCGGCCTGATACTTGTCTTTGGGATCGACACCGTGTGCCTGGCACATGTCTTCCTGGTGGATGCGCACGACCGTTCCGCCGTCCTCGGTCAATTCGAGGAGCCGTGAGCCCTTGCGACGTTGGCGATCATACCGCTGGACGACGATGTTCGGTGTTCCCGCGATCTCGACAACGTCCGAATGAGCCGCTGGAAGACCGAGTTCGCTGGCAAGGCTCAGGCAGAAGTGCTCGTTTTCGACCTGCCCGTCGAGCCACGGAATAGCGGGCTTGATGATGTGTGTCGATGGCGTGCGGCCGCGCGGCTCAAACCATTTCCCATTGACCCAGTAGACGGCCTTTTTCGCCTGCGCGCCGGCCAAGCTGAAGCGCCCCGCGTCTTCGCTGATAGGACCCATTCCTGGCGTTCGCCGCAAGGAGTCGAGATAGGCGCCGAGGACGGCCTCGCTGATCGGAACGACGCCTTGTCGCTTTTTGAGGGCGTCGGTACCCGACGGCGGGACGATTTGAACCGCGCCCGCCAAGTCCTCGCCTATTGCGCCGACCAGCCGGAAGGGTGTTGCCGAGGCAAGTCCAAAGTGCCGGGCTATGCCGCGCTTGACGTCCTCGTTGTCGGGGAGGAGGCCATTCAGGTATGCATGGATAACGTCATGCGGGTGCGTTTTCAGCGCCAGGGGCATCGACAGCGACAGCGGAAACGCATCCACGTTCCCGCGCCAGTCCTCGTCATACTCAAAGCTGAGGCGGCCGCTTCGCCCCTGCGAAACGGTTCCCAGGACTTGGTCATTCACGAGGACGGCGAGTTCTTTATCGGTCGACGATGTCATCGATCGAGAACCTGGGGCGGTTAGGCTTTGGGCGCGTTTCCTGCCTATCGGGCTCGTCGGTGACGAAGAGATGTAGGCCCATCTCGTTGAGCGCGCGCAGGACCAAGCCGACCTGCGCTGACGGCTTGCCGTTTTCGATGTGTGAAATCCATTTCTGGGTCGTTTGGAGCTGCGCAGCGAGTTGCGCCTGGCTCAGGCCGCGCTCGGTCCGATAGCCCTTGATGAGCGCGCCGATGTCTTCAGGGCGTGTGATCTTCATTCCAGATCCCTATACCCCTTCGGATATAAACGCAACTCATATCCGTCCGGGTATCAAAACGCCGCAATACCCGATCGGATATTAACTAGAGAGTATGCCCGATCGGGTATGGTCCGGCCGCTGCGTCCAGGAGTCCGTTAAACCGGGTGCAGGCCAATCCGCAATGCGTTCCGGTAGCCCGCGACTAGGC
This sequence comes from Caulobacterales bacterium, assembly GCA_044375455.1. Taxonomy (GTDB): domain Bacteria; phylum Pseudomonadota; class Alphaproteobacteria; order Caulobacterales; family Aquidulcibacteraceae; genus JBEIHX01. The sequence continues at coordinate 2,487 of JBILMQ010000259.1, forward strand.
TTGGATGCGCCTAAGCTTCTTGTAGGCTGCTCCGTTTTCCAACTCCGCGGCGCGCAGATCATAAGCCGCCTGCAAGTTCGTCCAGAACGCAGCATCCACGCCCAGGACTCGCTCAAGGCGCAGCGCGGTGTCTGCCGTCACCGGCGTCTCTTCACGCACCAGACGCTCGACTCGCGTGCGAGGAACCTGAGCCGCCTTTGCAAGCGCGTAAGGCGTGATCCCGAGCGGCCCAAGGAACTCCTCGCGCAGGATCTCGCCCGGATGCACCGGCTTCAACTTGGCCCGCTTCGTGGCGGCGTTCGCGTCAGTGGTAGTCGACAATTTCGAACTCCTCGGGCCCGGCGTCGGTCCAGCGGAAACAGATGCGCCATTGGTCATTGATGCGGATCGAGTGTTGCCCGCGGCGATCGCCGGACAGAGCTTCGAGCCGATTGCCCGGTGGGATACGCAGGTTGTCGAGCCGCACGGCCGCATCGAGCATCGCGAGCTTACGCTGCGCGATGCGGACGAGGTTTGGCAGGAAGCCCTTTCCAGGGGCTTCCTGCCGATGGATGGCCTCGGCCCAGTCGCCTTTGAACGACTGGATCATGGCTCACCCTCTGGACGTATCATGGTATGATACGAAAAGGAAGTAGCGAGCCTGACTGAGACGGTAACGCCTGACGTAAGCGCCGGCGCTGCGGGTTGAGGCGGCGGCTTCGGCTTGGCCTTCGCCAGAATCCGAGACGCCACGGCCTCCGCGGCTTTGTGCACCGGGTCACTGGCGACGTGCGCGTAGCGTTCGGTCGTCACGGCATTCTTGTGCCCGAGCAGTTTCCCGGCGACGTACAGCGACACGCCCTCATTCACCGCCACGCTCGCAGCGTTGTGCCGGAGGTCATGCAGCCGGAAGTCGATCAGGTGCGCCCGCGCGCGGACCTTCTTCCAGGTCACGTCGACCGCCGTTGCCTTGCCGCCATAGTGCGCGGGAAACACCCGCAGGTCCTTGTCGCCCATCTCGGCGTAGCGCGCCTTCAGGATCTCGAGGGCAGGGGCGGCGAGGCGGATTGGATCACGCTGGCCCGTCTTGGATCACTCGAGGGGCAGGAAGATGCAGCGGCGGTCCCAGTCGATCTCCGACCATTTCAAGTTGGAGATCTCGGTCTTGCGGGCGCCGGTGAGAAGCAGCAAGCGCAGGATCGCCAGGTGAGAGGGGTTGATCTCGCCGGCTTCCTCCATCTCGTCCAGGGTCGTGGCGAGGCGTTTCGTTTCTTCGTCTCTGAGCCAGCGGACGCGGATGTTGGCTTTGGCGCGCTTCACCCGCAGACAGGGATTGTGCCCGACCATTTCCTGATCGATGGCCCAGCCGTACATGGCGGACACGCACTGGACGACGTTGGCGGCGACGAGCGGGCCGCCTGTGGCCATGATCCGCCCGCGGCCTTTGCGGCGAACCCAGTCTGCGGTGGCGCCGCGCGCGATTTCCGCCTGCATGAATTCGATGTCGCGGCGTTTCACCTCTTTGCTCAGCATGCGCCCGATGAGCGGCTTCGCATGGCGGCGCAGGCGCGAGGCGTCGGTCGTCCAGCTCAACTTGGGTTTCGTCGGGCGCGAGATCAGGCCGTCCCTGAGCCAAAGGCCGATGAGGTCGGAAACGGTGAGGCCCGTGCGCACTTCTTCTGCGTCGGATCTTCCCCGCGCTCGACCTGTTGCAGGACCGCCTTTGCGCGCTCGCGTGCTTCGTCCGGAATCTACGGACTGTCGTGCGCGCCGATCGTATAGGTCTGGGTCAGCCCACGCCGTTTTTAACGGACGATGTAGGTCTTGCGACCGCTCGGCCAGACCCGGACGCCGAAGCCGGTGAGCTTGTAGTCGCAGAGAAGAATCCTTGCCGCCTTGCCCGAAGGCGGCTTCAATCCGAGCACTTCACGAAGAGTGATGCGTGCGCGTTTTTTTGCAGTGTTTCCCACGTCCCAAGCTCCGAAAAAAAGGGGCCACACAGGCGCCTGGAGCGAGCAACTCCGTGGAACGAGGTGGAAACTCTCATTTGCGGCGCGCGAAACGAAAGTCTTGTGAAAGCAGAGGGCTGGGAATGATGCGGAACGTCGCGAAATCGTCCGGAATTCGCGTAAACACGTTTTCATAACCCCAAGGTCGGTGGTTCAATTCCACCCGCCACCACCAAGGGCCACATGAAGTTTTTAGGGTCCTATGCTTCATATAAAACGAGCTAGACACCCTATAGACACCTGGCGGTCGGCCAACAGCGGCAAGTTGAAGCGAGAGCGTTTAGAAGAGACCTTATGGCCCGTACCGGCGGCTGAGAGCGCCGGGTGCGTCGCGTTAGTCTCGCGCGCTGTGCTGCGATAAATCTCGCAGTCAAGCCGTAAGCCTACGGTGAGCGCCGCGGTCAGGCTGCGACTTTGACTTTCATCTGCGCTTTCCACGCCCACGGCAGTAACTCGTGCACCCGCTGTGCGGGGTGTCCTGCGATCCGTCGCAGGACATCGGCGAGCCAAGCGTGCGGGTCGACGTCATTGAGCTTTGCCGTGACGATCAGACTGTACATGGCCGCGGCCCGCTGACCGCCCCGATCAGATCCGCAGAAGAGCCAGGATTTTCTTCCCAGGGCTATTCCGCGCAGGGCGCGCTCAGCAGCAT
>JBILMQ010000260.1:0-5119 GCA_044375455.1 Caulobacterales bacterium
CGTTGATCGACGCGCGGCCGGTTGTGTTCGTCGACAATCTGAACAACACGACGCTGAAGTCCGACACGCTCGCTTCTGCATTGACTGAGCGCCCGGCAAGCCTACGGGTGCTTGGAAAATCGGAAACCGCTTCAGTCACCGCCGCCGCCTTCGTCGCGATCACCGGCAACGGCTTAACGATAAGTGAGGACCTTGCGCGACGCTTTGTTTCTTGCGCCCAGGACGGCGGCGAAGACGCCGAAAGCCGGGACTTCGAGGGGTTCCCAAAGATGGTGGAGGAAAGTTTCGCCCGCCGTAGTGAGCTCCTGGCGGCAGCGCTCACAATCTGGCGATGGGGGCGGCAAAACCCGCAGAAAGCCGGGAAGCCGATTGGAAGCTTTGAGCAATGGTCGCGATGGGTGCGTGATCCGTTGCTTGCCCTTGGCTGCGTTGATCCGGCCGGCCGGATCGCGGAGGCAAAGGCCAAGGACCCCCAGCGCGCCTTTATCGCCGAGCTCTTCGCGGCTTGGTGGGCCGCATTCGGCGACAAGCCGTTGACCGTGGCGGAATTAACCGACCCCTTAACGAACGAAGGCACGTCAAATCCTTCTAGGACCATCTCGGACATTCTAAATCCGTCCGAAAAAATGTCCCGGCAATGGGTCGCAAATCGCGTCGCCAAGCTCGAAGGAACGCGCGCAATCGGGCTGATCCTTCGCCGCGTTCCAAAAACATCCACCTGGAACGGCAACCGTTATTATCTCACCCGCGAGACCCATGGGGCCATAGGACCCACAGGACCCATAGCCCCGACCTCAACCCCTATGGGTCCTATGAGTCCTATGGCCTATGACCCTTCGACCCCAGACGATTATCAGGGGGGGCAGTCATGATCCGGCTTGCTCTGGTCGCTGAATTGACCGCCGAGGGCCGTCGCTGGGCCTTGCTGGCGCAGCCTCTTTCGCTGGGGACGGACTGGCACAAGGTGCGCCTGCGTCATGTCGGGCGCGATCTGCCCCGCAAGGCAAGGTTCACGATGGCCTATTCTCCAATGCAAGGCCGCCTTCCGCGCGGCAGTGAAGAACGCCGCCTTCACGCGGACCGGCCGGTATTGTGGCAGGCCACCAATGAAGCCCTGGCGGCGTGGTTTGCCCCGCGGGAGCGTGTTCTGCGGCTCCTGGCCGTGCTAAGTGACACAGAGCGCCGCCGCGTGCTGGCCACGCTCACGGAGCAAGAGGCCGCGCGTCTGGTGGCTGTTCTGGGTGAGGGAAACCATGTCTGACATCGACAAGCGCTTGACCAAGCTGGAAGCCCGCGCTGGAGCCGCGGCCGAGCCGATAGAGGTCATCCTCGTGCACGCAGGCGAGAGCGCCCGAGATGTCTGGGGGCGCGATCATCCGGGCGAGGCATACCCGGCCAGTGCGCTCGTGGTGAGGTTCGTCACCCCAAAGACGGACGGCCCGCATGGCCGCTGCTAAATCAGCCTCTAAACAGCGCGGGCGCCCGTTCACGAAAGGCCAGAGCGGCAACCCTTCTGGGCGCCCGGTTGGATCGCGCCACAAGGTGAGCCTGTTGGTGGAGGGCCTGATCGACCAACGCGCCGAGGACATCGCGGCCGTTGTGCTGCGCAATGCGATTGAAGGCGGCGACCCGATCCTGCTGCGCGCGCTGTTGGATCGGCTCGCACCACCGCGCAAGGAACGGCCGCTGACGGTGGACCTACCGCGCCTTCAATCGCCCCAGGACGCCCCGGGCGTCATCGCCAGCCTGCTGGAGAAGGTCGCGAACGGCGAGCTTGCTCCCGGTGAGGCGCATGGCGTGGCGGGGCTGCTGGAGCAATATCGACGGCAGAGCGAGCTTGCCGACATCGAGGCGCGACTGAAAGCGCTGGAGGAAGCCAATGCGAAACGCTGACGCCCGCCTGCGTGCACTGGAGCGCAATCGCCCCGCGCCGACGCCCGATCCGGTCGATCTTGCACGGACGGCGAACCGAGTTGCGCTCTGGTCCTATCTCGCTGCGCAAGGACCGGGCGAGAGCAGGGCGGCTGCTGTTGCGCGACTTGCCAACGTCCGTCCGGGCAGACCCGGCTTTGCCGATGCAATCTCCCATGTGCTGGCACCCCTGCGCGGGCTGGACGGCGATGCATTCGTGGCGGCGTGCGAGCGCATCCGTGCGCTGCATCTGGCGAGGCAAGTATGAGGCTAGATCACCGTCTGCGCCGCCTGGAAGTCATCACGCCCACCGGCCCCGCGCTGCGCGTGGTTTGGCTTGTCGTCGATCCTGACCGCGAAACCCGCTGCGCCGTGATCGGCTGGCCCGGTGCCGCGGTTGAGGTGGAGCGCCAGCATGGCGAGACGCTGGCGGCCTTCAAGGACCGGCTGGCGTGACGCTGGATCGCCGCCTTGCAGCATTGGAGGCGAGCGCCGCCGAGCGCGAGGCCGCAAGCCTGCCCGTTATGGGCGACACTGAGGCGCGGCGGCATCTGGAATTCTTCGCGTACCTGGGCGGGGGCGGTCCATCCGAGCCGCCAGCTATTGGCCTGGCGCGCCTAGCCGGCGTCCCTGACGCTCTGGTGGCGTTGCGCTCCGATGCTGACTGCTTCGCCGCCAAGGTGAAAGCGCCTCTGGAGCCGATTCAAGGATTAGCCGGCGATGCGCTGGCGAGCGCTATTCGGCGGTCCGGGCGCTTCACCTAGCGGCGCAGGAAAGTATGTATTGAGACCGCAACAACTCCACCCCAGTCCTGGCCCTGCTGAAGGTTCATCGGCCCTCAAGCTCCAGGTAAGCGGCGTTGCTCTCGACAAAGGCCCTAAGCCTGTCAAGAGCTTCCTCGAGCGCCAGACGCTGACGCCCCAGAAGCGCGCACTCCCAGACAATCGCGCAGCGCCAGCCCAGAGTCTGAAGTCTATCGATCGCGGCCTCGTCACGTGCGCGGTTGCGATCGATCTTCTCAGACCAGAAGGCCGCGTTGGATCTCGGCCTGACGCCGAGGGCACACTCGTGTCCATGCCAGAAGCAGCCGTGGACAAATATCACCGCGCGTGGCGCAGCGAACACTAGGTCCGGCGCGCCGGGAAGCTTGCGGTCGTGCAGGCGAAACCTAAGGCCGCGCGCATGCAGACCCTTGCGGATCAGCAACTCTGGTCGCGTGTCGCGGCCGCGGATACGCGACATGTTCAACCGACGCTGCTCCGGGGTCAGCGGATCGGCGCGTGTCGCCTGTCGCCGCGTCATAGTCAGGCGGCGATCGGGCTCGGCCGCCGCGCCTTCGTACCGGCGAGCTTACCGAAGCTGCGGGCGATTTCTCCGGCGACTGCGCGCCCCAGAAGCGGCGGAACAGCATTGCCGATCTGACGGAACGCCGCGTTCATGGCACCACGGAAGACGAAGCCGTCGGGGAATGACTGCAGCCGCGCCGCTTCTCGGACGGAGATCGTCCGGGACTGGGCGCTATCGTAGTGGATGTGGCTGTAGCTGTCCTTGCCGAGGTGCGCCATCAGAGTGCGTGCCGGAACGTCCGGCTCCATTTTGCGCCACTTGTTTGGGAACTTGCCGGTGTCGTAGGGCGGGACGATTGAAGCTCGCAGCGCTTCCCAGGCAGCGGACCCCCGCCGCGGCGCAGCCCCTGTCTCCGCTTTGACCTGGGCAAGCGCTTCCTCGAACATGCGCTCGGCGACCGCATGAGCCTCAGGGTACTGATCCCCGGGCTTCAGCCGCCCGAAGAGCTTCCAGTCGCGGGGCAGGTAGCGGATCACGTGATCGCAGACGCCATCCGGGTTCTCGAACGACGGCCACTGCCGCATGAGCTTCGCGTAGTCCGAAGAGGGCAGCGACGCATATTTGGCGAGGCGATCGAACCGGCGAGCGCCGCGGCCGATTTCACCCCGCAGGTGTTCGGTGATCGTCGGCAGATCGCCAAGCGCCTCCTGCGCTGTTACCGCTGACCTTAAACCTTCGTCGGGGAGCCGGGGCGGCACGTAGCCCGCAGATCTAGTCAGGTCGCTGTTTAGCAGCTTCAGCGCCACCTGACGGCTGCCGGCGTAGCCAGGCGGCAGGCGCATGAAATGTGTTGGCTCCGGGAAGGTCACCTCAATCCCAAGTTCGCGCCTATAGGCGATCAGGATCATGCGCTCCCGCATCTGGGGAACGCCATAGTAGGCGGCGTTCAGCAGGGTGTAGTGCGCCACATAGCCTATGAACTCCAGGAACTCCCGCGTCTCTTCGGCGACGTTCTGGCCGGCATGATTGAGAACATCCGGCACGTTTTCCATCACCAGCGCCAGAGGCCGAAACGCCTGCACGTACCTCAGATAGTCCAGGTAGAGACGCGCCCTCGCATCAAGTCGGAAAGCCTCGGGATGTTCAGCGACCTCCCGCAGTTTGGAACGTCCCACCCGAGCGAACGCCTGACAGGGCGGACCACCCACAAGAACGTCGATGGCCGTCTCAACGGGGCCGAGATCAAGCTCCTGGGCCAAGTCTTCGGGCGTCAGTTTCGTGATGTCACGAGCCCTCGCATGCCCGACCGATCCTGGATGGAAGTTTGCTCCGTGCGAGGCTGCGGCATCGCGGTCGAACTCGACGGCGGCAGCAATCTCGAAGCCCTCTGCGTGAAAGCCGAGGGAAAGCCCCCCACACCCTGCGAAGAGATCAAGCACGCGCGCCGGCGCACCGGTTTGGAGACGCGCGACTTTGGCGAGGACGGAGGGATCAAACGCGGCCGTCAAGACGCCGCCCCGCGTCGCAAGGTCGGCCGGAGGCGGTCTCGCCCATACCCTTCGCGATCCAGGTGCTCGCGAACGAGACGCGCGATCAGGGTCGATTTTTTATGTCCACGTTCCTGGCAGAAGGCCTCGAACCGTCCCGCCTCATCCGGCGGCATCAGCACCTGCACTCTGACGGTCTGACCCATTCGATTCGACCCCCGTTGCGTCCAGGTTGTGTGGTCGCAGATGCCGGTCAACACAAATGTGCACTTCTGCGCACCGTGCAATGCTCTCCGAGTCGACAGGAGCGCGGTCTGGAGCGTCGCCAACCAGGGATTGTGAGTCTCCCAGGCGCCGCTAAACTGTCCGAGAGAGTGGCGCGCGTCGTCGGGGGGTGAATGAAGTTCCTGATCCTAAGAGTTCTGCAGCACAGC
>JBILMQ010000041.1:0-17574 GCA_044375455.1 Caulobacterales bacterium
CCGCCCAGCCCGAAAGGGGGATCACGCTGCGGCGGCGCCCGAACTTCCAGAGCCCATCGTCGATCTTTCTTGCCGCGATCTCTGACGCGGGAACTTGTCTTATTTTACGAAAACCCGCAATTAGGGCGCCTTAAAACACATTTTCCTGCTATTATGTGGCTTTGTCGCGCAGCTGTTCGACGATTTGCCTGAAGTCTTTGTATCCAGCGACGACCTCAGTTCGGCGGTGTCTCGGGCGGTCGCCGCGGGCGAGCTTCGCAAGCTCGGGCCCAGACTCTAAACCAGCAACCTCGCCGACGCCCCGGAGATCGTCATCCGCCGCAACGCCTGGCCGATCGTCGCCGCTTATGCGCCCTGCGCCCTGATCGCCGACCGCACAGCGCTTGAGAACCGGCCTGCCGGGGACGGGTCCGTCTTTATTGTTGCGGCGCGCCGCCGCGACATCCAGTTGCCGGGGCTCTGGATCCGGCCAAGATCCGGGCCGCCGCCCATGGACGACGACCGCGCGTTCATTGGCGGCTTGCGCCTGTCTTCGCCGGGCCGCGCCTGGCTCGACAATATGGCGCCCTCGCGAAAACGCGGCGGCGTCAGCCGGACCTTGAGCCGTGAGGTGATGGAGCGTCGTCCCGACGACATCATTCGCCGCCGCGGCGTCGAAGCGATCAACCAGATGCGCGACGAGGCCCGCCGCATCGCGCCGTTGATCGGCCGGGAAGAAGAGTTTGCAGCCTTCGACAAACTCGTCGGCGCCCTGCTCGGCACGCGCGACGATGACCTCGTCTGCGATCGCGCGCGCGCCCGCCGCACAGGCGCGCCCTTCGATCCCGACCGGATCGTCCTGTTCGAACATTTGCACCAGGAACTCCAGAACACGGCGTTGCCGAGCCGGCCGGTAGCGGCGCGCAGCCGCGAAGCCAACGCCTCACTCACCTTCTTTGAAGCCTAGTTCTCGAACTTTATCGAAGGCACTGAGTTTGAGGTCGCAGAAGCGGCGGACATCGTCTTCAACAATGTCATTCCGGCAGACCGGCCCGAAGGCGCCCACGACGTCCTGGGCACATGGCGGATCGTCTCCGATCCGGTTGCAATGGGGCGAACGCCGCAAACTGTCGATGCGCTCTTTGAGCTGATCAAGAGACATCATGCTATTCTTATGGAGAGCCGCCGCGAAAAGCTGCCCGGCGCTTTCAAAAAAGCCAGCAACCGCGCAGGTCAAACCATTTTCGTGGCGCCGGACCTTGTCGAGGGCACGCAGGGGCGCGGGTTTGAATTTTATCCGAGCCTCACGACGCCGCTCGCGCGCGCCATCTACATGATGTTCCTCATTTCCGAAGTGCATCCCTTCGCCGACGGCAATGGGCGCATCGCCCGGATCATGATGAACGCCGAGCTTGTCGCCGCGGGCGAAGAACGGATCATCATTCCGACGATCTTCCGAAGCAGTTATCTCGCCGCGTTTAAGGCTCATTCCCTGAGCCGCCATCCTGCCCCGCTGGTGCTTTCGCTGGGCTTTGCGCAGAAATGGGTCGCCGCCATCCCGTGGTCCAACCTGCAGCGCTCCCAGGAAGCGCTGGGGCGCACCAATGCCTTCATGGACCCGGCAGCCGCCGACGACGCCGGCATCCGGCTCAAAATTCCGCACGCCTGTGAGTAAGGCGCAAAGCATACAGGCCGCAGCGCACCTGTCATCGTGCCCGCCGGCGTCAGGAGGCTGCGTCGCATCTTCGCCCTGGCCCCCGGCCTGCGCGCGCTGGCGATGCTGAAGGTATCGGGACGTGGGCGCCACGTCCTGCTTCCGTTCGACCTTGCCTCCTGCCCGGGCCGAGGTCGGCCATGCGGGCACGGGCTTGCTCACAAGCGGATCGAGGAGGGCGATCCCACGACCGGCGAAATTGTCAACGTCGCGCGATGGTGGAAAACGCCGCGCACGCGAACCTGCAGCGCTGTCCGCTTACGCATCTGAACCCCTCCCGCCCCAAGCTTTCCCGGGCGGCGCGGTCCTTCGAAGGGTCATTCATCGACGGTCCAAGACCTCTGGGCCGGGTGTTGCGCCGCTGCGCTTTTGTGCCGCTGCATGACGCTCGCCAAGTCCGCAGTCCAACCCCTGGCGCCCAAACCCTGGCGCCCCGCCTCACCGGGGTGGGAAGACGCGCCTCATCCAATCCGCGATGATGCGGTTGGTGTCTTCCGGTTTCTCCTGCTGGGTCCAGTGACCACACCCGGGGATCAGCACTTTTTGCAGGTTGGGAACATATTTTTCCATGCCGTCCGCGGCCGCCGGGGGCAGCGCGAGATCGAGTTCGGCCATGATCATCAGCGCTGGCGCGTCAACCCTGTCCGGACCGGCGGGCGCGTGGTCCCAGTTGCGCGTGAAGTTGCGATACCAGTTGATCCCCGGCGTGAAGCCGGTGCGCGCAAAGGCCGCTGCAAACACCGCGAGTTCGGCGTCGCTGAGCAGTTGCTGGCGCCGGTCCGTTTTGTCAAAGGTTGCGATCTGATCTGTGATCGACATGCCGATACGCCCACCAGATGCAGTCTGCGCTTCCGGCTGCGGGCGACGGTAGAGACAGCGCAAGGTGCGCTCCACGTCCGCCTCCATGACCGCATCCGCGATCCGGTTGCGGTTGAACTGCACGATGTAGAAGTCCGGACCGAAGCGCTTTTCGAACAGGGCTACGGGATCCACGGGCGCCCGCCTGGAGTAGGGCGTATTCAGCCCGATCACGCCCGCGACGCGTTCTGGCGACCGCAGCGGATAGGCCCAAACCACGATGCCTCCCCAGTCGTGCCCGCAAAACACAGCCCTCTCAATTCCCAGATGATCGAGCAGGCCCGTCAGGTCGCCGGTGAGGTTGGCGAGATCATAGGCCTCCACCTCCGGCGGACAGTCGCTCTGACCGTAGCCGCGCTGGTCGAGCGCGATGACATGAAAGCCCTGCGCGGCAAGCCCCGCGAGCTGATGGCGCCAGGAATAGGCGGTCTCCGGAAAGCCGTGACAGAATACGATCGGCGGCGCGCCGGCACCCGCGCCCCCGGCCTCGTAAAACGCCAGACGCACCCCGGCGCGCGTGAAACTCCGGGTCGCCGGCATTCCGGGCAAATCCACTAGTCTCATCTGCGAAGACCTCATCCGCGAAGGCCCCATGGGTTGCGCGCCAATGGCGCAAGCACGCTGAGCCAGCCGGCCAGCAGCAACCCGCCGCCGACCGGGGCGACGGCGCCGAGACCGCGCGGCGCGCCAAGCGCAAGGGCATAGAGCGCGCCGGCGAATGTCCAGGATCCGATCACGAAGCACCAGGCCGCGCGGCGGGCGCCGCGCACGCCACGCTCATGCGCCAGCGCCATCACCAGCGTCGCGACCGCATGGGCGAGCTGATAGTTTCCCGCGGTTCTCCACCATGCCATGGCCGCCGGCGATGCTGCGCCGTCCAGGGCATGGGCGGCGAATGCGCCAAGCGCGACTGCAGCAAGTCCATTGAGCGCGCCAAGGCCAATCAGGGTGTGGCCGCTCAAGCCATCCGGCGCGTGGGGCCTCGTCCAGGCGGCGCCGCCGCCCGTCGGCGGGGGCTGCGTCATGGCCGTGCGTCCGGCGGGATCGAATAGGTGACCACCGCATGGGCGGCCGGGCTGTGTGCGCCCACCGAGCGGATGTCCACCTCGCCGACGGCCAGCGCTTTGCCAAGCTTCAGCATGCGCGCCTGCGCGGCGATGTCGCCAGGACCCGGCTTGCGCAGGAAGTTGATCGACAGGTTCGTTGTGACAGCGAGCGGCACAATCCCGATCGCGGAAAAGATCAGCGCATACATGGCGGTGTCGGCAAGGCTCATCATCGTCGGACCGGAAATCGTCCCGCCCGGCCGGATCTGGGATGGATCAAAGGCCAGCCGGACGACCGCGCGTTGGCCATCGGCATACTCCACCTGCGCCGGCTGGCCTTGCGAGAAATGCTCCGACAGAAAGGCCTCGATCGCACGCGCGCTCGCCCCGGGCGCGCGGGTCATGACGCGCGCTCCAGGATCATCCGCACGGCGCCCGAGGCATGAGCTGCCGCGCTCACGGAGACGAATCGACCCTGCAGGCGGGCGCGCGGCAGCCAGACCGGGCCATCCCCCAGCACCACCGGCACAATGACGAGGTCGATGACATCGACCATATCAGCCTCCAGCGCCTGCACCCAGGTGTCTGCGCCGCCGAACAGCCAAATGTCGCGAAACGTCCGCGCGCGCAGCCGCGACAGCATCTGGCCGATCTCTCCGAGCTCGCTGTGCACGTTGGGCGGCGGGTTTTCGATCGCGCGGTGGGTCGTCACGATCACCTCTGGGACCTGGGTCAGATACCAGTCTCCAAAACCGATCGTTTCATCATAGGACTTTCGACCCATCACCACAGCGTCGAGGCCGGCTATGAAGGCGTCGATGCCGAAGGCCTCGGGCGGGAATGGGTCCAGCCAGTGAATGTCGCCGTCCGCCCCGGCGATGCGACCGTCCAAACTGATCGCCGCTTGGATCACTGTTCGTCCCGGCATCTGGTTCTTCCCCTCGCCAGTCTGGGGGCGGCCGATCGCGCTCCCTCCCGCGCACCGCCTCTATGCGCCCGTATCGGGTCTCTCGCCCGCCCCGCCCTGGCTTGTCCCCGGCCCCGCGTCGGTTCTTTCTGGCATGCGCGGCGGCGGCGCGCGTCGTGACAGCCCGCCGCACCAGGCGGCTCACCCGCCGACGGCGGGGTCGCGCCGGCCATGGCTTCCCCCGCGGCGCCGTTGCTGGACATGGTCGCCCGGGGCTAGCCTCACAGTCAGGTCGGCGCACGTCCGGCCCAAGAAGACACACGCGCCGCGCTCACGCTCCGGGAGGACGCATGCTCACCAAAGGTGATGACTATCCCATCCACCAGACGCCCGAGCCGATTGCGTTTTCCGGGACGGATAGAAATTTTTATGACCGGTACTTCTTCAGCGGGTCGCTGCCCGATGGGGAGGGGTACTTCGCCGTCGCCTTCGGCATATATCCCCATCTTGATGTGGCAGACGCCCATGTGTCGGTGATCCGCGACGGCGTGCAGCATTGCGTCCACGCCTCGCGCATACTGCACATGGAACGACTGGCGCTGCGCGTGGGACCGATCAGCATCGAAGTGCTGGAACCCTTGCACAAACTGCGCGTGGTGCTCGCACCGACCGACGGGCTCAGCGCGGATCTCACCTTCGAGGGCCGGGTATTTCCCGTGCAGGAACCGCGCTTCACCCTGCGCCAGGGCGCGCGAACCGTGATGGACGTAACGCGTATGACCCAGACCGGGCGATGGCGCGGCCACATCGAGGTGGACGGCCACCGCATCGACTACGGTCCCGGCGCGGTCGGCGTCCGGGATCGTTCCTGGGGGGTGCGCCCGATCGGTGCGCCGGATGCGCAGGCCAATCCCGCTGCACGTGCGCCCCAGTTCTATTGGCTGTGGGGCCCCTCAAATTTTGCGGCCATGAGCCTGTTCTGGCACACCAACGACGATGCCGCCGGACGCGCCTGGAACACCCGCGCTGTGATCGCGCAGGATGGAGCCGAGGCAGGCGCGCTGCGCCACATCGAACAAACCCGCTGTGATGCGCGCTACGCGCCGGGCACGCGGCGCATCCAGAAGGCGATCGTCACCCTGACAGACGCCGATGGCGCGAAGGCCGCCGTGGCCTATGAACCTTTTGCGCTGTTTCAGATGAAAGGGATCGGCTACGGCCATCCTGACTGGGGACACGGCAGGCTGCATGGCGACCTGCGCGTGGAGCGGGAGGATATCCGCCTCTGTGATCAGGCTTGGAACACTCTGGCGAATCTGCACGTTCAGGCGATCTCGAAAGTGGTTTATACTGATTTTGGGGGCGCCGCGTTTTCGGGTCTGGGAATTCTGGAGCAATTGCTGATCGGAGCGCATGAGCCTTCCGGATTTCGCGATATCCTCGACGGCGCGGCGCAGGCGTGAGGTCATAATGAACGCCGCAGGGGAACGCCGCAGGAAACGCCCCATGAAAGGCCGCAGGGGAGCGCCAGAGTGAACGCCGCCATGGACGACAGCCTTGCTGCGCCGCTTGCGCGCTATCTCGCCGACCTGCTGGGATCTGAGGGCGGCGTGACCATCGAGAGCGCGAGACGGATCCATGGCGGCGCATCGCGCGAAACCTATTCGTTTGATGCGGTCTTCCTGTCTGGCGGCGCGCCGCAACGGCGCGGCCTGATCCTGCGCCGCGATCCCGTCGATACCCTGATTGACACGGAACGCGCACTCGAGTTCGCCGCCTACCAGTCGGTCGGGGCCGCCGGCATTCCTGTGCCGCGTGCGGTGGCCTTGGTGACGGATCCGTCTGTCCTTGGGCGCGCCTTCTTCATCATGGAGCGGATTGACGGGGGAGCAGCGAGCAGTCCCTTCGCAAAAGACGCTTACGCTCCTCACGCCGAGGCCATTGGTCTTGCGTTCTTTGCGTGTCTCGGTCGCATCGCCCGCCTGGATCCAGCAGAAACGCCCCTGGCGCGCAGTGTGGACGTCCCCAGTCTGCAAACATGCTGGTCGCGCGAACTCGATCACTGGGAAAAGGTGATCGACACCGACGCTCTTGAGCCGCAGCCGGTTGCGCGCGCTGCGATCCGGGCCCTGCGCAAGCGTCCGCCGCCACCCCCATCCCGCCTCGCGCTCGTCCATGGCGATTATCGCAGCGGAAATTTTCTGCATGACGGGGCGGGGCGCATTCTGGGCATACTCGATTGGGAGATGGCCCATATTGGCGACCCGCTGGAGGATCTTGCCTGGTCGATGGACCCGATGTGGTGCAATGGGCGGCCCGATCTTGCGGCCGGCCTCCTGCCGCGCGACCAGGCCCTGCGGCTGTGGGAGGAGGAATCAGGTCGCGCCGTCGATCGTGAAGCGCTCGCCTGGTGGGAGCTGTTCGCGCATCTCAAGGGGCTTGCGATCTGGATTTCTGCAGCGCGCGCCTTCGCCGACGGAAAAAACATCGACCCTGTGCTCGCATTTTCCGGATGGTATTGTCAGGTGGAGCACAACCGGCTGATCGCCGCCCGGCTTGCTGCGGCTGCAGGGGCATGACCTGATGCGTCCAGGCGTTGATCACATTCTGCTGCTGTCCGCCCAACGCCTGCTTGGCGAGGTCGCGCCGCATGTCGGCGCCTCCTACGCGCAAGGCGACGTCGGGGCGATTGCGTTTCTCCTGATGTTCGCCGGCCAGGACATCGACCGGGCAGGAGAGAACCTTGCGACGGATATCGGCGAGATGCAGGCGATCTTTATGGCCGCCGCTCCCTTGGTCGCGTCGCACGATCGCGCCTTCGCGGCCGCGCTCGCGGGCGCAGCTGCGGAAACCCAGGGCTCCTTGCGTCTGAGCGCCCTCACGGAGCGCAAATGCGCCCACGAGGTGCTGCTCATTCAGCTGCATGCCTGTATTGAAACGCAGGAAGGGCCTGAAGCACGCGCAATCGAGCGGGCCGTTCTGGGGCATCTGCGCGACTCCACCGCACGCCGGGCGCTCGCCATGCCGCAGGCGTCCGGCTAAAAGGGCCGATGACCCGGGCACGAAGCGCCATACCTGCTGTCTGGCGCGTCACGCTCGCAATGTCCTGCATGACGGGCGCAGCCGGCGCCGCCATGCCGTTCCTGCCGGTGTGGCTCAAGGAACACCATCACCTCAGCGGCCCGGAAGTTGCGATCGTGACATCGGGCGCCGTGCTGCTGCGCGTGCTGCATGGACCGCCGATCGCGGCGTGGGCGGACACGATGCGCGACCGGCGACATCCGGTCCGGATTCTCGCGGGCGCCTCTGCGCTTCTCTATCTGCTGTTCGGGACCGTGTCGGGCTTTGCCGCGCTCGCGCTCATGGGGTTTGTTCTCTATGTTTTCGTGCAGGCGGTGGGCCCGCTTCTGGAAAGCGCGATGTTGCGCGCCGCGCGCGACGACGGCGTCGACTATGGCGTTGCGCGCTCCGTCACCTCGCTGACGTTCATCCTCGGCAACATCGTCGGCGGTTATCTCGTGCGGGTCTTTGGTCCGGAGGCGGCGCTTCATTGGGCGCAGGCCGGCCTTCTTGCAACATTTCTCGCCGCCCTGTGGCTGCAAACGGATCCATCACCAGATGCGGACGCGCCAAGCGCGGGGGTGCGCCAGCGCCTGCGCGACGCCGTCACGCTGCTGCGGCGCCCAACCATCACCTCCCTTCTGATCGCCACCTGCGCAGTGCAGTCAGCGCATGCGTTTTACTACGGCTTCGGCAGCATCGTCTGGCGCGACCAGGGCGTCCCGGCCGACCTGATCGGATACCTGTGGGCCTTCGGCGTTCTGGCTGAGATCGGCTTCCTGGCGACGTCGCGCTTCTGGCTTGCCCGCCTGGGCCCGGAGCGTCTCATCCTGATCGGATGCCTGGGCGCAGTCCTGCGATGGGGGGCGATGGCCTTGTCGCCGTCGATCGCCATGCTGTGGCCGCTGCAGGCGCTGCATGCGCTGACATTCGCCGCCGCCCATGTCGGCGCCATGCGGATCCTGCACGACACCGCCCCGGAATCGCAGGCCGGCACGGCACAGACGCTGTATGCCGCCATAGCGGCCGGCGGCACGGCGATGGGTCTGGCGCAGATCGCATCCGGCGGTCTTTATGACACCTTCGGCGCGGCCGGCTATGCGTCGATGGCGCTGATGGCGGGGCTTGGATTGCCGGCCTGCGTCACGCTGTTGCGGCGACGTGCGCCGACCCTGGCGTCGCGGCCCGCAGCCGGGCCGTAGCGCTGCGGCAAAGAGCGCTGGGAGCCCCAGAGCTGAGAGCCGCAAAATTGCGGGCTGGCACACTCGTCCCTTCGGCAAGAACTGCGAGCGCATGGCGGACGGCGCGCACGATCTCTGCCTCTGTCAGCATCATGGCGGGCGCGACGCCGGCAGCGTCGGCGCCCTCCGCCGCCTGCGGGAGCGCGATGTATCCGACCGGCGGCGCGCTGGCGCGGTAGAGCGCAGACCACAGCGCGCCATTGCGCACATCGCCGCTTGTTCCATCGGACAACGTGACCAGCGGCGTCACCGCCGTGAGGCCCGCATACAAGGTCTCAGCCAGAGGAACGCGCAGCGCATCAGGCCCGCCCGGCGCCAGCCGCGGGCCCGGCCAGCATCGCCCCGTCCAGTCCTGCTCGTCGAGACAGGCGCGATTGTGGGCGCGGGTCTCGACCTGGAAGCCAGCGGCCGCGTGGCAGAAACCCAACATCACCACCGCATCCGGACCGGCCCGGGCAATGGCGTCATCCAGCACTTGCGGCGCGCCGCACCACAGCGCCGGCAGGATTGCCGCGACGCATGTCGCACCCCCTGGTTTTTCGCCTGCCAGCGCCAGGGCCAGGGCCGCGCTCGGATCGTCCGGCGTGCGCACGGACGGCGCGAACCCGGCCAGGAGGATGGTGAGCGGCGAACCGGGCTTGGCGACCATGCACAAAGACCTGAGGACCAATCCGGCAAGAATGACGCCAGCGCCTGACAAGACGGTTGACGATTGCGACGAGCGCGACACTGTCCATTCACACACCGCACATCATCGCAGGAGGCTCGCATGCGCGCGTTGGAGATCCAGGGATCCTACGGCATTGAAAATCTCAAGCTGGCCGAGCGCCCGGACCCCGCGCCCGGCCAGGGCCAGGTGGTGGTGCGGATGCGCGCCGTGTCGCTCAATTTCCGCGACCTGCTCACAGTCACCGGCATGTACGGGGGCGCTTATGCCTTGCCGCTTGTTCCCTTTTCGGACGGCTGCGGCGTGGTGGAGGCCGTGGGGCCTGGCGTGACCAGCCTGAAGCCCGGCGACCGGGTCGCAAGCCTGTTTTTTTCCGACACCTGGCTCTCCGGGCCGGCTACCCCGGAAAAACTCGCAGGCGCCCTCGGCGGACCGCGCGACGGGTGCGGCCAGGAACTGATGCTGATCGGTGAAAAGGGCGTGGCGAAGGTTCCTGACCATCTGAGCGATCACCAGGCGGCGACGTTGCCGTGTGCGGCGCTGACCGCGTGGCGCGCTCTGTTCGTAGACGGTGATGTCAAGCCTGGCGACGTGGTGGTGCTGCAGGGGACGGGCGGGGTGTCCATCTTCGCTCTGCAATTCGCCAAGGCGACCGGTTGTGAGACGATCATCACGTCATCGTCGGACGACAAACTTGCGCGGGCCAAGGCGCTCGGGGCCGATCATGTCATCAACTACAAGATCCACCCCGACTGGAGCGCCCAGGTGCGCAAGATCACGGGCGGTCGCGGCGCGGACGTCGTGGTTGAAGTGGGTGGAGCGAAAACCCTGACCGAGAGCCTCAAGGCCATCCGCCAGGGCGGCCATATCCCGATCATCGGCGTCTTGTCCGGTCCGGCCGAACCGATCGCGATCCCCATGCTGATCTGGAGCGGGGCCCGGCTTCAGGGCCTCGCCGTGGGCAGCCGCGAAAACTTCGAAGACATGTGCCGGGCGCTGGCGCTCCATAAGATCAGCCCGGTTGTCGACAAGGTGTTTGCGCTCACTGACGCCCAGGCGGCGCTCGCCGCCATGCGCGATGGCGCCCACTTCGGCAAGATCGTCATTGCGTTCTGACGCCTCGGCCCGGCGCGTCAGGCCGACAAAGCCGCAAGCGGCTTTTGACGCGCGGCGCGCCAGCCCGGAAACACCCCCCCGACAAAGCCGATCACGAGCGCCACGATGACTGCCTGCAGCAGAATCTGCGGGCCGAGTTCCACACGGAACGCCACCTGGGTGAAGCCTGCCCCCAAGGTCGAGGCGGACATGCCGTTGAAGAAGATGGCGATGATCGCGACGCCGAGAAGGGCCCCCAGCGCAGACAGCACCAGCGATTCCGCCATTGTTCCCATAAAGGCGGAAAAGCCCGAAAAGCCGATGATGCGCAGGGTCGCAATCTCAGCCGATCGGCTGGCCACTGAGCTGTACATGGTGTTGAGGGCCCCAGCGAGGGCGCCGATGGCCATCATGATGCCAAGCGGCCATCCGATAAAGCGGATCAGGAAACCTGACCGCTCCGACTGAGCTTGATAGTAGGCGCTTTCCGAGGTCGCTTCGAGGCCCTGCAGTCTCGGGTCGCGGGCCACGAAGTCCAGGAAGGCCGGCATGGCGTCAGGCGCGGTGAGTTGCACGCGAACGGTCTGGTAGGAGACGCCGCGGTTGAACAGGCTCTGGACGACTGCTGCGTCGGCCCAAAGCTCTGACTCAAACACCGTCCCGGGGGCCTCGAAGACGCCGACGACCCGCCACGTGCTCGTGCCGAAGCGGATCGTCTTGCCGAGTTCAAAACCGGAGAACTCGCGCAGCAGTCCGGCGCCGACCACAATCTCGTTGGTGCCCGGCGAGAACATCCGCCCCTCGCGGATGCGCGCCTGCTTGCGCACCGTCAGCCCCGGCGCGCCGAGGCCGCGTAGCGGCATGTTAGCCTTAGAGCCAGTGGACCGCTTGACGCCGTCGACGATGACAAAAAGCTCGCTCGAGATGATCTGCTTGCCGTCAGCTCCCAGCGCGATCCCCGGCGCTGCGCCCAGCAGGCGGATCTGATCGCGGACCATGACCGAATTCAGTTCTGAATTTGAGCCCTTGCGCAGCACCACCGCGACGTCATCAGAACCAGAGCCAGCCAGCGTCTGGCGAAAGCCGTTGGCCAGGGCAAGAAAACCCAGGAGCACCGCAACCACGAGCGCGATCGCCACCATGGTTGCGATCGACATCCACAGGCGTTGCGGAATCGAGCGCACGTTCATCGCGATCACTGCGCCGGTCTGTCTGAGGATGGCGGCCATGTCTTCCCCCGTGTTCCGGTCAGCGCCGCGACAGCGCTTCGATGATGCTCATCCGCAGCGCCGCTATGGCGGGAATGAGACCCGTCAGAAGACCAAGCAGGACCGCGATGGCGAACGCCATCGCCACCACGGCCGGCTCCAGGTCGAGAGCGCCGAAGGGCGCCTGGCTTTCCAGCGCCTTCAGCGCGAGGCCGCCCAGAACAACCCCCGCCCCGGCGCCGATCAGCGAGAGCAGGACGGACTCGCCCAGCACCATCCGCAGAACGCGCGGGCTTGAGAAGCCGATTGTCTTCAGCACCCCGATTTCATTCGTCCGCTCCCGGATGGATGTAACCATGGTGTTGCCGACGATCATCAAGATCGCAGCGAAGGCTGCACTCACCACCAGGGTAATGATGAAGTTGATATCGCCCGCCTGCTGCAGGAATGATCGGCTAAAAGTTTTTTCGTCGACGGTTGCTGTCTCGGCCGAGGAGTTGGCGAATTGTGCGTCGATCGCCCGGGCAGTCGCGTCATTGGCTTCGGGGCCGGTGGTCAGAACGGACACTGAACCAATCTGATCACGCCCGAATGTGATCGTCTCATTGTAGTACTTGTACTGGAAGTAAAGCGCCGTGGTGCTGTCGGACGGCCGGGTTCCGCTGAAGATCCCGACCACCTTCATATCCCAGGCCCGGCTGCCGTCGCGCTGCGAGAATATATTTGAGCTGATGGGGATGGTATCGCCGATCCGCCAGCCGTACTTTTCGGCGAGGTCTCGCCCGACGATAACCCCAGTCCTCTCACGGATGAAAGCTTGTTTCTGCTCCTCCGGCAAGAGAATCTGGTCGGTGTAAACACGCAGATAGCTTTCCGGGTCGACGGCGAAGCCGACAAACCGGCTGGTGCGCTGATCCTGGTAAAAGGCGCCAAACCAGCTTGCGTGGGTCGCATCCGTCACGCCCGGCGCGCGCGCGATGCGATTGAAATACGCGTAAGGCAGGGACTCTGTGAAGTTGATCTTGTTGTTCACGACGAGCCGGTTGGCCCGCGAACTTTCGTTCAGGGAGCGCTCATAGGCGAAATTGAAACCGATGAGGATCGTGAAAATCAGAAAAGCCACGAGAATGGAGATGACCAGAAGGATGGTGCGAAGTGGTTTGCGCCACAGATTGCGGGCCACAAGATCAAAATCAGTCATGAGGCCAGGCCCTGTTCGACGAAGCGGCCCTTGTCGAGATGCAGCGTGCGCCGCGCATACTTCGCCGCCTCGGGGTCGTGCGTCACCATGACGATGGTCTTGCCCAGTTCACGGTTCAGCAATTGCAGCATGCGCAGGATTTCATCCGCCGTCGCGCGGTCAAGGTCTCCGGTGGGCTCGTCGCACAAGAGCAGCTTCGGGTCTGACACGATGGCGCGTGCGATGGCGACGCGCTGCTGCTGGCCGCCGGACAGCTCCTTCGGCTTGTGGCGCGCGCGATCGGCAAGCTCAACTATGCGCAGGGCGGTCTCCACATTCTGTCGCCGCTTCTTCTGCGATAATCCCGTCAGCATCAGCGGCAGCTCGACGTTCTCAGCCGCCGTCAGCACCGGCATCAGGTTGTAGAACTGGAACACGAAACCGACATTCGCCGCGCGCCAGGCTGCAAGCTGGCTCTCGCTCAGCGTGTCGATGCGCGCGCCATCAAACACGATCTCGCCCGCATCGGCGCGATCCGTGCCGCCGATCAGGTTTAAAAGCGTCGTCTTCCCGGAGCCGGAGGGGCCCATCATCGCCACGAAATCGCCCTCGGGGATGGACATCGACAGGGTGTCGAAGATGGCGATCGACTCGCGTCCTCGCCGATAGCTCTTGGATACTCTGGACAATGTTATGAGATCGCCGGACATGCTCATCTCCCAAACGCCGATCCGCAGAGCCTGCGGGCAACGCGAACGAATACGAGGCGCGACGCCGCCTCAGCCCGGCTCGCCCGACGCCGTCTCAAGGAACGTCACTTTGATTGCCATGTCGGGCAGAATGCGCGCATCCTTTGTCTCAAAGCCGATGCGCACCCGCACCGTGGCCTTGTCGCGCGCCGCCGTGGGAATGGTGGCGATGACGCGCGCAGGCAATACGGTGTCAGGATAGGCGTCGAGGACAGCCTCCACCTTCTGACCGGCGCGCACCTGGCCGATAAAGGCCTCGTTGACGTCGACTTCGATTTCCAGGCTGTCCATGTCGACGATGGTGCAGATGCCGGTCCGGGTAAAGCTTCCGCCGGCAGACAGCGGCGAAATGATCTCGCCGGGCTGGGCCGCCTTGTCGATCACCACGCCCGAAAACGGGGCGCGGATCTCATATTTTGCGAGTTGCACCATCGCGCGGTTGGCGTCAGTGCGGGCGGCTGCGGCCTGCGCGCGGGCCTGGGCCACCTGCGCTGCGGTGCTGTCGGCGCGGGCCTGCGCCGTTTTCAGGTTGGCGTCTGAAAAGAACCCTTTCGCGGCCAGTTCGCGCGCCCGTTCCAGGGCGCGCCGGGCCTCCGCATCGTTGGCCTCGGCGACGGCGATCGTGGTCTGCACCGACTGCGCGCGGGTCTCGGCCGCAGCCGCGTCGGCGCGCGCTGTCTGACCGTCCAACACCGCCAGCACGTCGCCCTTGCGCACCACCTGGCCCTCTTCGATCCGCACCTCCAGCACGCGCCCGGTGACTTCGGCCGCAATTGTGGCGCGCAGGCGCGCAACGACGTAGCCTGACGCCGTCAGCCCCGAGCGGGCAATTTGCTGTCCCGCGCCCTGTCCAGGGGATGTCGCCGCCGCCGGCTGCTGCGACGCGACAGCCGCAGGGGCCTTCCCCGGTTTCAACATCCAGCCGACCCCCGCCCCGGCGAGCGCGCACAGGCTCGCCACCGCAAGGATGACCGGCGTCGACACGCCCGTCGGCGCATCTGACCTGTCGCTCTGCTCGATGCGCAGCGATCGCAGCAAGTCTGCCTTGTCCTGGCTCGCCTTGTCCTGGCTCATTGCGTTCTTTCACATCCTGTCCAGGGTCGTCGGCCATGCCTGCGACCCGCGCCCCGCGCGGGGACTGCATCTTGTGCAGTGACTTAAGCCGATCGCATCTCGGCTTCCAGAGCCTTTCAGCGATGCGCAAAGCCGCAGGGGACGCCGCAAGGGGCTATGGTCAGACCGGCGCCGTTCAGATCGCCTTTCATGGCTGCGCTCTGCACAGGGGGGCTGGATCAAGATACCTGCGTGGCGACACGTGCCGGGGGGAGCGCTGGACCGCCCTGCGACCGGGGGCGCGGCGGCGGCGTTCCGACGGTCGCGCGAGGCGGGTATTGTGCTAATCAGAAGGGTATGGAGGCCGATTCAGACCCATGTCCGAACTTCCCATTTCACAGCGGGCGCGCCCTGCGCCGCTTTATCTCGATGGCCTCAATCCGGAACAGCTGGCGGCGGTGGAGACGACGCAAGGCCCCGTGCTGGTGCTGTCCGGCGCAGGCACCGGAAAGACCCGCGTCCTCACCACGCGGCTCGCCCACCTGATTTTCACCGGGCGGGCAAAGCCCTGGCAGATCCTGGCCGTCACCTTCACCAACAAGGCGGCGCGCGAGATGCGCGAGCGGGCCGGGCGTCTGATCGGACCGCAGGTCGAAGGACTGAAGTGGCTCGGCACCTTCCACTCGGTCGCCGCCCAGATGTTGCGCCGTCATGCCGAGCTTGTCGGCTTGAAGTCGAACTTCACCATCCTTGACGATGACGACCAACAGCGTCTGCTGAAACAGATCCTGGAAGCAGAAGGCGTCGACCCGAAGCGCTGGACGCCGCGCTTCCTCGCCGCCCTGATCGATGGCTGGAAGAACAAGGCGCTCGGTCCGGACAAGGTCCCCGGCGACGAATCCTACGCGTTCGCCAGTGGCAAAGGCGCCAAGCTCTACGCGCTCTACCAGGCGCGGCTCAAAGTCCTCAACTGCTGTGATTTCGGCGACCTGCTGCTGCACTGCGTCGATATTTTGCGCCAGCATGCAGATGTTCTGGCGGAGTACCAGGAGCGCCTGCTCTATATGATGGTGGACGAATATCAGGACACAAACGTGGCGCAGTATCTCTGGCTGCGCTTGCTGGCGCAGGGACGCAGGAACCTCTGCGTGGTGGGTGATGACGATCAGTCAATTTATGGCTGGCGTGGCGCAGAGGTCGACAACATTTTGCGGTTTGAAAATGACTTTCCGGGCGCCAGGGTGATCCGGCTTGAGCGAAATTATCGCTCCACGGAGCATATTCTCGCGGCAGCCTCAGGGATGATCGCGGCCAATCGCGCGCGCCTTGGCAAGACGCTGTGGACCGACGAGCATGGCGGCGAGAAAGTGCGGGTGCGCGGGGTATGGGACGGCGAAGCTGAAGCACGGCTGGTGGCCGATGACATCGAAAGTTGGCGCGCACAGGGGCGCGCCTATGCTGAGGCGGCGGTGCTTGTGCGCGCGTCCTGGCAGATGCGCGCCTTTGAAGAGCGATTCATCATGCTGGGGCTGCCATATAAGGTGATCGGCGGCCCCCGCTTCTTCGACCGCGCCGAGATCCGCGACGCCATCGCCTACTTGCGCCTGGTGCGCTCCGAGGACGACGATCTTGCCTTTGAACGGGTGGTCAACCAGCCCAAGCGCGGGGTGGGCGACACGTCGTTTCAGAAGGTCCTGGCGATCGCCCGCACCCAGAGCATGTCGATCGCAAAGGCCGCCCATGCGATCGGTCAGACCGATGAACTGCGCGGCGCTGCGCGCACCGGGCTCTTGCAGTTCTTGCGCGATCTCGACCGCTGGCGAGGGCTCGCGGCACAGGTTCCCCATGGCGAACTTGCCGAGACCATCCTTGAGGAAAGCGGTTACACCGACATGCTGCGCAATGACCGCAGCCCGCAGGCCGCCGGGCGGTTGGAGAACCTCAAGGAACTCATTCAGGCGATGGGGCAGTTTGAAACCCTCAGCGCCTTTTTGGAACACATCGAACTCGTCATGGATGTGGAGCGCGGCGAGACCGGCGACGAAGTGCAGATCCTCACCCTGCACGCGGCGAAGGGCCTGGAGTGGCCCTTGGTCTTCCTACCCGGCTGGGAGGAAGAAGTGTTTCCCTCCGCTCGAGCGCTCGACGAGAACGGCGCCAAGGCGCTTGAGGAGGAGCGGCGGCTCGCCTATGTCGGCATCACCCGCGCCCGCGAAAGCGCGCGCATCTCCTTCGCCGCGAACCGCCAGATCTTCGGGCGCTGGCAAAGCGTGCTGCCGTCGCGGTTCGTCGACGAACTGCCCGCTGAGCATGTCGACGCCGTCTCTCAGACCGGCTATTTTGGCGCAGTTGGCGGCGAGACCGGCGTGCAGCGCTGGGATGCGCCATCGAGTTTTGCCTCAGGTTATGACAGTCCGGGCTGGCGCAGGGCGCAGGCCGCCGCCGGGCGCGGCGCGCCGAGCCGCCCGCCCACCTTGGAGGGGCAGGGACGACTGATCGCCAGCGACGCTGCAAGCGACAGCCGCTACCGCATCGGTGACCGGGTCTTCCATGAAGCGAAGTTCGGTTATGGCCGCGTCATTGCGGTGGAGGGCACGAAGCTCACTGTGATGTTCGACAAGGCTGGGGAAAAGAAGGTGATCGACACCTTCGTGCGGGCTGCGTGAGGCCCGGGTCTGAAAAAGGGGAGGCTACAAAAGGGGGGCTGCCTGAGGCTGGGGGTCAGTGCGCCGCGTCGCTCGCGAGGCTGACCGCAGCGATCGATTCTGGAACGGCTCCAGGGTCGACGCCGGGAAGGGCGGCGATGGCGAGTGCGAT
>JBILMQ010000261.1:0-5101 GCA_044375455.1 Caulobacterales bacterium
GTTCCGATCTGTCGCGCTGCAGCCAGCAGGTCTGGCTCGGTTGCCGCGCCTGCGCTTGGCCCGGCTTCCTGCGGCTGAAAGCGGGCGAGCGCCGGCTGCGCCATGACGCGCCGGACGAGGCGCAGGGCGGCGACGGCGACGCGGCGATCTTCCTCGGTGGACAGGTAGTTCGGCTGGATCGCCGGCGGCTGTCCTGGAACCGGCGAGACGGCATGGACGAAACCGCGGCTGGTCGGACGCAGATGGCACACGCTGACGGTGATGGCGGGTGTGCGATGCAGTGGTTCGCCGAACCGGTCGAGCGACAGAGGCTGGACGTGAAACTGGATGTCAGGCGTTGCCGCCTCGGCGTGCGAGCGGGCGAAGGCGCCGAGTTGGGATGGCGCCATGGTCAGCGGACCGCGCCGGCGCAGGATGTAGTCGCCCGCCATCAGTGCGATCCGCCACCATGGCAGATTATTGAGCGTCGCCGCGCCTGTGACGTGAAAATAGGGTCTGAGCTGCAGGTGGTCCTGAAGGTTCTCGCCGACGCCTGGAAGATGGCGCACCGTGTCGATCCCAAGCGCGCGCAGCCTGTCGCCATCCCCGATGCCAGAGAGTTCGAGGATCTGTGGGGTAGCGATCGCGCCTGCGGCGAGAACAACCCCGGCGCGCGCCTCGGTGCGCGTCAGACGCCCGTCACGCGACCATTCCACCGCCACGGCACGACCATTGCGCGTGATCACCCGAGTGACGTGGGCGCGCAGTTCGACGCGCAGATTGGGGCGTCGCAGCGCCGGTTTCAAGAAGCCGCGGGCTGCGCTCCAGCGCCTGCCGCGCTTCTGGTTCACGTGGAAGTGGCCGCAGCCCGGCACGGCGCTCGACGTCAGGTCATTGCATGCAGGCATGCCGGCCTCGGCGGCGCCGGCGGCGAAGGCGTCCAGCACTGGCCAGCCGACCCGCGGGCGCTCGACGCGCCAGGCGCCGGACTGCGCATGCAGCGGCGGGCCGAGATCCGCATGGCCCTCATGGGACAGGAACGCCGGCAGCACATCGCGCCAGCCCCACCCCGGCAGGCCGAGATCACGCCAGCGGTCGTAATCGGCCGGCTGGCCGCGCATGTAGATCATCGCATTGATGGCGGAGGACCCGCCGATGACTTTGCCACGCGGATAGGCGAGGACCCGATCGCTGAGCCCTGGTTGGGGCAGGGTCTCGTACATCCAGTCGCTGCGCGGATTGCCGATGGTGAACAGATAGCCCACTGGAATGTGGAACCAGATCCAGTCGTCGCGGCCGCCCGCTTCGAGGACGAGCACCTGTCTGCGGCCATCTGCACTGAGGCGGTCGGCCAACAGCGAGCCTGCGGTTCCGGCTCCAATGATGATGAGGTCGGCGCCTGTATCCACCGCGTGAGCTTGCGGGCGGGCCCCCCGCCGGGTCAATCCCATGGAGCCTGTCTGGCTGCACCGCTCAGTTGGCCTGGCGTTCCCGCGGACGATAGCGTCCGTTCTCCATCTTGGCGAAAAGTTCACGCACCTGGGGATGTTGCACTGGCTGGCCCGTGTCATCCGGCAGCAGGTTCTGTTCGGACACGTAAGCCACGTAGTGGGTCTGCTCGTTTTCGGCGAGCAGATGATAGAACGGCTGGTCCTTGTGCGGGCGGATCTGTTCTGGGATCGAAAGCCACCATTCCTCGGTGTTGTTGAACACCGGGTCGACGTCGAAAATCACGCCCCGAAACGGGAAGTACCGGTGACGCACGATGTCGCCGATGGCGTATCTCGCGGTCCGCATGGCGTCTTGGTGCTCCATTTCCATACTTGGCTGCTTAAGCCGCCGAGGCCTTGGGCTCAAGCGCGGGTTGGGCGCGGGTTGGGCTTTTCGCTGCACCAGGATGACTGCTAGACTGCGGCGGACAAACGGCGCCGGTCAGGCAAAGCGGCAGCAGTCATGCGTCCCCGCGCCGGAGGAACATATATCCATGGCCGAACGGGGCCCAGATCGGCGATCCGCCCCTCCTGGGCCGGACGGCGCAGACGTTGTTGGCCAGCCGGCTGAAACGACGCACGCGTATGCGCGCGCCGCCCGCCGGAGTGGTGCGCGCGATCTGTTCGCGGCAATTGACCTTGGCACCAACAACTGTCGGCTCCTCGTGGCTGAGCCGTCGGCGCGTGGATTTCGGGTGGTTGATTCGTTCTCGCGCATCGTGCGGCTGGGTGAGGGGCTGGCGCGCACCGGCAGCCTCAGTGAGGCAGCCCAGGCGCGCGCGATCGAGGCTTTGGGCATCTGTGCCGACAAATTGCGCCGGCGCGGGGTCCCAGAGGTTCGCTGCATCACCACGCAGGCATGCCGGGTCGCGGCCAATGGGGCTGAGTTTCTGCGGCGCACCCGGGCTGAGACGGGGCTGTCCTTTGAGGTGATCACACCGAAGGAAGAAGCGCGCTATTGCGTGCTGGGCTGCGTCGACCTGATAGATCCAAAGGCTGACGCGGCGCTCGTGATCGACATCGGCGGCGGCTCGACGGAGATGTCCTGGGTGGATGCGGTCGCGGCGCGCGCCGCCCGCCGAGGCGACATTGGTCATGCGCTGTTGGCGTGGACGTCGATCCCGCTTGGCGTCGTGACCCTGGCGGAGAGCTGTGCTGAAGGCGACGGCCAGGCGGAGGCCTACGCCGATATGCTTGAGACGGCCCGCGACGCGATCTCCGCCTGCCGCGGTGCTCCAGACCTTTCAGATCAATTCGCAGCCGGTCGCGCGCACATGATCGGCGCATCCGGGACGGTCACCAGTTTGGCGAGCGTCCACCTTGGTCTCAGCCGCTATGATCGGTCTGCCGTCGATGGGTTGTGGTTCGATGTAGCTGCGGCGCGATCGACGGGCGCCCGTCTTGCCGCCATGACGCCGCAGGAGCGGGCGCGCCAACCGTGCATCGGGCTTGACCGCTCGGACCTTGTGGTGGCGGGTGCAGCGATCCTGGAGGCAGTCTTCGAGCGCTGGCCAAGCCAGCGGATGCGGGTCGCTGACCGCGGCCTGCGCGAGGGGCTGCTGCTGCACATGATGGCGTCGCGCCGCCGGGCGCGCGACGGCGTGCGATGATCCAGGGCGAATGGATTGCCAATGACTGATGACGCTCCCAAGTCGCCGCGCCGAGGGCGGGTCAGTCCGCCGGATCTTGGCGCCCCGGCGCAACCGCGCAATCTGGCTGGCCCGGCGAAGTCGGCCAGGGGCAAGAAGCTGTCGTCCAAGCTTTGGATCGAACGCCAATTGAGCGATCCTTACGTGGCGCGCGCCAAGCTCGAGGGGTACCGCTCCCGGGCGGCCTACAAGCTGAAAGAGCTGGACTCCAAGCACGCCATCATACGTCGCGGCGCGCGTGTGATTGATCTTGGCGCTGCGCCCGGGGGCTGGACCCAGGTCGCTTTGGAGCGCGGCGCAGCCCGGGTCGTTGGCATCGATCTGCTTGCCATTGGGCCGATCGCCGGGGCGCAGTTCATTCGCGGCGACTTCCTGGGCGAGGAGGCGCCTGGCGCCGTCATGGCTGCGCTTGGCGGGCCCGCAGACCTCGTGCTGTGCGATATGGCGGCCAACACCACCGGACATCGGCGTACGGATCATCTGCGAACCGCTGCTCTTGCCGAGGCGGGGGTCGACTTTGCGATTGCCGCGCTGGCGCCAGGCGGGGCGTTCGTGGCAAAGGTGTTCCAGGGCGGCAGCGAGGCGGATATGCTTCGCCGCTTGAGGGACTGCTTCAAGGTTGTGCGACACGTCAAGCCGCCAGCGAGCCGCAGCGCGAGCCCGGAGCTTTACGTTGTGGCCATGGGTTTTCGCGGCAGGTGACGCGCGTGGCGCAACCCAAAGTGCAGTCCACTGTCCGACACTTTTTTAAATATCTATCATCCAGCTGTCATCGCGGTGTTGTGATAAAATTCAATACCGCGCCTCGAAGCCATCTGGCTGAGGGGACATGCTATGACACACAATATCGAGCGGCGCGCTGCGCCGCACGCGCTGCGTGCTGTGCTGCTGGGCGGTGCGGCGGTTCTGAGCACGACGGCGGTTCACGCCCAGATTGGGCCACAGACCCCGCCTGCAGCGCCGCCGTCTTCAACGCAGCCGGGCACAATGCAGCTGGCCCAATCGCAGTTGGCCCCAGCGCAGGCCGGCGAGGCGACGAGCGAAATTGTTGTCCTGGGGCGTCGTCCTTTGGCGGAATCACAGGAAGCCGCACTCCTCGTCCAGGCCGCGTCGCCGAGCGTTGTCAGTGTTTTGAGCGCTGATGCAATCGGGCGCCTGCCGGACCAGAACATCGCCTTCGCCGTCGGCCGTCTGCCCGGCGTCTCCCTCGAACGCGATCAGGGACAGGCCCGCTATGTCAACCTGCGCGGCACGCCGATCTACTGGAACACCGTGTCGTTTGACGGATTGTCGGTCGTGTCCCCGGAAGGGCGCGCAACGCGATATGACAACATTCCCTCAGTTCTCGCCAGGCAGGTGATCGTCACCAAGGCGATCACGGCCGACATGCCCGGGGACACTGTCGCCGGCAATGTTGACATCCAGACGCGCAGCGCTTTCGACTATGAAAATTTCACGGCTTTCGGCTCAGCCGGTCTTGGCTATGTGACGCTCGGCGGCGGGGAGGAAGTCGACGCCTCGCTCGTCGCGGCAAACCGGTTTTTCGGCGGCAAGCTTGGGGTTATGGTGCAGGGCTCCTACTACCGTCGCAATATGGTGACGGACAATTGGGAGACCGATCCCTACGTCGCTCGGACGCCGGCCGATGTCGCCGCCGGCGTGCGTTTTGCCCGCGAGTACGAAAACAAGCCGTATCGGCTGACGCGCATGAATCAATCCATGTCGTTTCGCCTGGACTATGACATCGCGCCAGAACACGCGGTGTTTCTGCAGTCGCTCTGGACGCAATATGCGGACGAGGAACTTCGCAACAATTATATCTTCCGCTTCGATCAGGGTCGCAACAGCGCCAATGTTGCAACCGGCGTGCGCGGCACGGGCGGCGTTGCGGGCAACACGCCTCAGGCCGGGGTGGTGTATGCGGTGCAGCTGCGTCCCAACACCAATTCGCTGGGGTCGGAGGAGGACAGCTACATCACGACG
>JBILMQ010000042.1:0-17519 GCA_044375455.1 Caulobacterales bacterium
GCAGCTGAACGCTCCGGCGAGCGATATGAGCGCGATCCGCGCGGCGAGATAGCTGACCCGCGCTCGGATCTGCCGCAATTCCTGCGCAATCCTGCGCCGCTGCGTCCGGCCATCATCGACGAGGAGCCGGGCGACGCCGAAATCGCGGAAATCGCTGCGCTCGACGACACCGAGCCTGGTGAGGAAGCACCGCGCCGAGGCCGGCGTCGGCGCACGCGCTTCCGCGCCAGTGAAACCGGCGCGCCTGAGCGCGACCCCGGCCGCGGCGCTGACGAGACGCCAAACGACGCGAGCTGAGACGTCGGCCTGCGCACCCCAGCCGGGACAGCCTGAGAACCTTGTCACATGTCAAACCCGTCGATCGGGTCTTGTGTGACAAAAAGGGCACACCTATGTGAACGGTCAGGCCCGCCGCGTCATGCGGCGGGGAACCGCTCTGGGGAGCTTCGCCCGATGGACCTCGAGAAGTACACTGAACGCGCCCGGCTGATTGCGCAGGCGGCCCAAACCCTGGCCGTGCGCAGCAAGCATCAAAGCCTGACGCCTGAGCACATCCTCAAGGCGCTCCTGGATGACGACCAGGGGCTAGCCGCCAACCTGCTGCGCGAAGCCGGCGGCGATGTGCGCCTGATTGCGGGCGACACAGACAAGGCGCTGTCCGCCCTGCCCAAAGTGGAAGGCGGCGGCGCGGAGCGTCTCTACATGGCGCCCGCCACAGTGCGCGCCTTCGCCGCCGCCGAGGAGGCGGCCAAGAAGTCCGGCGACAGTTTCGTCACCGCAGAGCGCCTGCTTCAGGGACTTGCGCTGACCGGAGAGGGCAAGCCGGCCGAGATCCTCAAGAAAGCCGGCGTCACCGCCCAGACACTCGCCGAGGCAATTGCAGCCCAGCGGCGGGGCCGTACAGCCGATTCCGCGACCGCGGAAGACAGCTTCGAGGCGCTGAAGAAATACGCCCGCGACCTGACCGAAGCCGCCCGCGCGGGCAAACTCGATCCGGTGATCGGGCGCGATGAGGAGATTCGACGCACCGTCCAGGTGCTGTCGCGGCGCACCAAGAACAATCCTGTTCTGATCGGTGAGCCTGGCGTCGGCAAAACCGCCATCGCGGAAGGCCTGGCGCTGCGCATCATCAACGGCGACGTACCCGAAAGTCTTAAGGGCAAGCGCCTGCTCGCCCTCGACATGGGCGCGCTCATCGCAGGCGCGAAGTATCGCGGCGAATTCGAAGAGCGGTTGAAGGCGGTGCTGAAGGAAATCGAAGGCGCAAACGGCGACGTCATCCTGTTCATCGATGAACTGCATACCCTCGTTGGCGCAGGCAAGACAGACGGCGCCATGGACGCGTCAAACCTGCTCAAACCGTCCCTGGCGCGCGGTGAGCTGAAATGCGTGGGCGCAACCACCCTCGATGAATACCGCAAGCATGTGGAAAAGGACGCAGCCCTCGCGCGCCGCTTCCAGCCGGTGTTCGTCGGCGAACCGACGGTTGAAGACACCATCTCTATTCTGCGCGGACTGAAGGAGAAGTACGAGGTCCATCACGGGGTTCGCATCGCCGACAGTGCGATCGTAGCGGCTGCGCAACTGTCCAATCGCTACATCACCGACAGATTTCTTCCCGACAAGGCGATCGACCTGATGGACGAGGCCGCATCGCGGCTGCGCATGCAGGTCGACTCCAAACCGGAGGAACTCGATGAAATCGACCGCCGGCTGATGCAGCTGAAGATCGAAAGCGAGGCGCTGAAGAAGGAGACCGACCAGGCCTCGAGGGATCGCTTGGCCAAACTCGGTGATGAGATCGTCCAGCTTGAGCAGAAGTCAGCCGACATCACAGGTGCATGGCAGGCGGAAAAAGCCAAGCTCGCGGGCGCAACCAAAGCCAAGGAGGAACTCGATCGCCTCAAGACCGAGCTTGAGGACGCCAAGCGGCGCGGCGACCTGCAGCGCGCCGGAGAGCTGCAATACGGCCGCATTCCGGACATGGAGCGCCGCGTCAGCGAGGCTGAGGGCGCGGGTCCGGGCTTTGTCAAGGAAGTGGTTGACGCCGAAGCAGTCGCCGCCGTCGTGTCCCGCTGGACGGGCGTGCCGGTCGAAAAGATGCTTGAGGGCGAGAAGGCGAAACTCCTGAAAATGGAGGATCACCTGCGGCGTCGCGTGATCGGCCAGGAAGACGCCCTGCGCGCGGTGTCCGACGCTGTACGCCGGGCCCGGGCCGGATTGCAGGATCCCAATCGGCCGATCGGCTCATTCATGTTTCTCGGGCCCACGGGCGTCGGAAAAACAGAGCTGACCAAGGCCCTGGCGGAGTTTCTGTTCAATGACGACACCGCCATGACCCGCATCGACATGAGCGAGTTCATGGAGAAACACTCTGTGAGTCGGATGATCGGCGCGCCTCCGGGCTATGTCGGCTACGAGGAAGGCGGCGTGCTCACGGAATCGCTGCGCAGACGTCCCTATCAGGTGGTTCTGTTTGATGAGATCGAGAAGGCCCACCCGGATGTTTTCAACGTTCTCCTCCAGGTGCTGGATGACGGCCGCCTGACCGACGGCCAGGGACGGACAGTCGATTTCAAGAACGCCATCCTGATCATGACGTCAAACGCTGGCGCCCTTCATCTGGCCGACCAGCCGGAGGGCGCCGATGTCGAGGACGTGCGCGACCTGGTGATGGGTGATGTGCGCGCCCGGTTCCGGCCCGAATTCCTGAACCGGATCGACGAGATCATCCTGTTCCGTCGCCTGCAGCGCGCGCAGATGGGCGAAATCGTCAAGATCCAGCTGCGCCGGTTGGACAAGCTCCTGGCCGACCGCAACATGACGCTGACGCTTGAGGCCAGCGCGCGCGACTGGCTCGCCGACAAGGGCTATGATCCTGCATATGGCGCGCGCCCGCTCAAACGGGTGATCCAGAAGCAGCTGCAGGACCCCTTGGCCCGGATGATCCTGGAAGGTCGCATCGCGGACGGCGACAGTGTAACCGTCGCAGCAGTCGGCGGCGTTCTGACGATCAACGGGGTGGCCGCATCAGAACGCACGCCGCTGCGCGCCGTCGTAAACTGAGCGCCGGCCCGCGCGCCCGGCCACGCACGGGCGCGCGGGCCTGCGAGGCCGCCAGATCCTGGAGAAAAGGGCCTGGCGAAAAAGGGCCTGGCGGAAAAGGGCTGGGGGCGCCCGGTCTGGGCCGCCGGTCTGGGGGGGCGAGGCGTCCTTGGGGCGGGGGATCTTGAGGACTGCCGCAGTCAGTCCGGCCTTTGCCGTTGCGTGACCTGGCGAGCGCCGCGCAGCGACCCTCTGCAGCCGGCTGCCGGGCCGCACAGCAGGCCGACGCCAAAGGCCGACGCCAAAGGCTGACGCCAAAGGTCGCCGCCAAAAGTCGCCGCCAAAAGTCGCCGCCGGGGGGACGACCCGGATCCGACCTGCGCCAAAGGCGCTGTCAGCGCGGTCTGGCCGCGCGCGGGCGGATCAGCCCCTCCTGCGCGACGCTTGCCACCAGTCGTCCGTCAGCGTCGTAGATGGCGCCGCGGTTGAAACCGCGCGCGCCAGATGCTGAGGGACTGTCCTGATCGTACAGATGCCATTGGGCGGCGGGGGATGCACGGTGGAACCAGATGACATGGTCAAGGCTCGCCATCTGCACGCCCGTCATCCAGGAGACGCCATGCGGGCGCGCACAGGTTGACAGCAGCGTCATATCGGTTGCGTAGGCAAGAACACCCTGGTTGAGGGCCGGATCGGGCCCGACGTCGCCCGCCGCGCGAAACCAGACCTTCTGTGTCGCCGGGGCAGGCGTCGGCCGGAATGGGTTGATCGGGTCGATGCGGCGCACCTCGATGGCGTGGTCGCGCGCCATGACCTCTTTGATCGCCGCCGGCGCCTCGTCACCCCAGACGCGCTGCGAATCGCTGGGCGTATCCTCAGGCCGCAGGACCGCCGGAGCGGCGTCGGCATGGTCAAAGCCCGCTTCGCTGACCTGGAACGACGCCGCAAGATTGAGAATCTGCTCGCCGTGCTGGATCGCGATGACGCGCCGGGTGGCGAAACTCTTGCCGTCACGCGATCGCTCCACCGCATAAAGCACCGGCGCGCCTGGATCCCCCGGTCGGATGAAATAAGCCTGCAGCGAGTGGCACATGCGCCCGTCAATCGTCCGGTAGGCCGCCATCAGCGCCTGGGCGATCACCTGACCGCCGTAAATGCGGTTCTGGGCGCGTTCGTCCGGCGGGGTAAGCCCGCGGAACAGATTCACTTCGATCTGCTCCAGTGTTAGTATGTCGATCAGGTTCTGGATTGCGGCGGTCATGGCCCCGCCTGCTAGAGCCTTCCCGCGGGCGCGGCAAGCGGGAGGCGCAATCGGCAGCCGCGCCAGCATGTGGCCTGGTGCATGCGGGCGCCGGCGATGCACAGACGACGGGGATCGAACGATGGCTTGGCGCACGGCTCTGGCTGCGCTCGCAACGGCGAGCCTCGCTGCAACCTGGATCAGCGCGCACGCACAGGAGGCCAGCCGCGCGACCCGGGCGGCCAACGCCGCAGCGGCGTTGGCGCTGCCGGTTGACGACGGCGAGGATGACGAATTCTCGTCCCGCGGCTTCCTCTCCGGGCCCGGCCAATCAACGATCCTGCGCGCCGACGGCGGGGTCGCATGGGACTTCAGCAACCTCGCCATGGCAGGCTCGCAGGCGCCCGACACCGCGCACCCGAGCCTCTGGCGCCACGCCCGGCTGCTGTCCAGGCACGGCCTCTTCAAACTCGCTGACCGGCTCTATCAGGTGCGCGGCTTCGATGTGTCCAACCTCTCCGTGATCGTCGGCGATACTGGCTACATCCTGGTCGATCCGCTCACCACCACCGAGACAGCCAGCGCCGCGATGGCGCTGGTGCGCGCCCATCTCGGAGACCGGCCGGTGCGGGCCGTCATATACTCCCACAGCCATGCCGACCATTTCGGCGGGGTGAAGGGCGTCGTGGATCCAGCTGATGTCGCGGCCGGGCGCACACAGATCATCGCGCCGGAGCATTTTCTGGAACACGCCGTCGGTGAAAACGTCATCGCCGGAAACGCCATGTCGCGACGCGCCGTCTTCCAGTTCGGGGCCGGCCTTGCAGCGGGACCGCAGGGCTCGCTCGGGTCCGGCATCGGACCCGCCATACCGGCGGGGACCGTGACCCTTCTTGCGCCCACCCGGGAGGTGACGGCCACCGGTCAGACGATGATGATCGATGGCGTGGCGTTCGAGTTTCAGATGACGCCGGGCACGGAAGCACCCTCGGAAATGAACTTTTATCTGCCCCAGTTCCGTGCGCTCTTCATGGCCGAGAACGCCAATGTGACCATGCACAATATCCTGACGCCGCGCGGCGCGCTGGTGCGGGACGCAAAGGCGTGGGCGGATCAACTCTCCCAATCCCTGCGTCTTTACGGCGCCAGGTCCGACATCATGTTCACGGCGCATGGTTGGCCGCGCTTCGGCCAGACACCGATCGCCGACTTCCTCGCCAGCCATCGGGATGCCTACAAGTATCTCCATGATCAGAGCGTCCGGCTGATGAACCAGGGGCTCACCGGACCGGAGATCGCCGAGACCATCGCCCTGCCGCCGGGCCTTTCCGCACGCTGGTTCAATCGCGGCTATTATGGCACGATGGAGCACAATTCGCGGGCGGTTTATCAGCGTTACATGGGCTGGTACGATGCCAACCCGGCGCATCTGAATCCTCTTCCTCCGGAGGACTCAGCGCGGCGCACCGTCGCGGCCATGGGCGGCGCACGGCGCGTCGAGCGCCTCGCCAAAGCGGCGATGGACAAAGGCGATTATCGCTGGGCGAGCGAACTGCTTGACAAGGCGGTGTTCGCCGACGGCTCAAACCGGCGCGCCCGACAACTGCTGGCCGAGGCCCATCGCCAGCTCGCCTTCCAATCGGAAAGCGCCATCTGGCGCAACATGTATCTGCGCGCCGCGCTCGAACTGACGGCCGAGACGCCGCCGCGCGGCGAAGGCGCGAATTCGCGGGACCTGGTGCAGGCCGCAACGACGCAGATGCTGTTTGATCTGATGGCCGTGCGCCTTGACCCGGCGAAGGCGGGCGCAGCCTCCTTCTCGGTCACCTTCGTCTTTCCCGAACGCGACGAGCGGGTGCATGCGGCCATCCGAAACGGCGTGCTTGTCGCCTCATTCCAGGTCGATGATCGCGCCGACGTCACAGTGACCATGCCGCGCGCACTGCTGCTGCGCGCGCTCGCGGGCGCAGGCTCAGGCGCGGCCGGCGCCGCAGACCCCAGCGTGCAGGTGGAAGGCGATCGCACAAGGCTCGCCCTGTTTTTGAGCCTCTTCGACGCGCCCGATCCCGCTTTTGCGATCGTCACCCCGTGATGATTGACCCCGTCCCGACCCGCTCGACATGGTGCGGCGGCCGAGACGGGGCGATGACGACCAGGCGCGGATCACGAGGATTGGGCCAGATCCGGATGGCGCCAGATCAGACATGCAGCGGCCATGCCCGGCCCGCGGGTCCGCCGCCTGCGCCCCCGGCGGACAAAGGTGCTGGAGGCTGGCCTTCTTGATGCCTGGCCTTCTTGATGCCTGGCCTTCTTGATGCTTGCCGTTCTGGAGCCTGGCTTTCTGGCGCCTCAGGTTCTGGGGCCTCAGGTTCTGGGGCCTCAGGTTCTGGGGCCTTAGGTTATGGGGCCTCAGCTTCTGGGGCCTCAGCTTCTCAGGCAAGAAAGCCCGCCAGGAGCAATGCCGAGAGGCCCAACACGGACATCGCCCAATATGTTGCCCGCATGGCTGACGCCTTTCCTTCAGAACAGCGTCAGCCTGCGAACGACCCGTGAACGAATGGTTAGCAAGGCGTTACTTATCCACAGGTCCGCTTCTGGCGAAGGCGATGGCGCCGCGGGCTGGGCAGGGGTATGGTCCCGCGTCGAAGGAGCCGGGGTTCATGCGCATTTTCGTGGTCACGGACGCCTGGGAGCCGCAGGTCAATGGCGTCGTGCGCACGCTGACGCGGACGGTGGCCGAATGTCGCGCCATGGGGCACGACATCGAAGTTGTGTCGCCGAACGACGGCTACGTGACGATGCCGCTGCCCACCTATGATGAAATCAAGCTCGCCCTGTTCGCCCAGGACGACATCGAGGACCGCTTCAAAGCCTTCGAGCCCGAGGCTGTGCATATCGCGACGGAAGGTCCGCTTGGCCTTGCCGCCCGCACCGTGTGTCTGAAGCACCGCATGCCCTTTTCAACCAGCTACCATACCAAGTTCCCGGAATACGTCGCTGCCCGGCGGATCGCGCCGGAAGCCCTCGGCTACGCCTTTGTGCGCTGGTTTCATCGCCCTGCCGGAAAGGTCATGGTCGCCACGCCCTCGATGCAGGCCGAACTGCAGTCCAAGGGCTTTATCAATCTGACGCCCTGGTCGCGCGGCGTGGACACCGACCTGTTTCACCCGGCGAAACGCGCGCCCGACCGCGGTCCCTTCGCCGGCCTCGCAACGCCGGTCCTCCTCTATGTCGGCCGGGTCGCCGT
Organism: Caulobacterales bacterium; assembly: GCA_044375455.1. Lineage (GTDB taxonomy): Bacteria > Pseudomonadota > Alphaproteobacteria > Caulobacterales > Aquidulcibacteraceae > JBEIHX01. Next base: position 7,533 of record JBILMQ010000042.1, read on the forward strand.
CGAAAAAAACATCGAGGCCTTTCTCAGGGCCGACGCGCCCGGCTCGAAAGTTGTGGTCGGCGACGGGCCGCAGCGACGCCAGCTGGAGGCTGATTACCCCGATGCGGTCTTCCTCGGCGCCAAATTCGCAGACGATCTGGCCCGCCATTTCGCCAATGCCGACGTCTTCGTGTTTCCATCACTGACAGATACCTTCGGGCTCGTCATTCTCGAGGCCATGGCGACAGGGACGCCCGTGGCGGGCTATGTCGCGCCAGGTCCGCGCGACATCATCCCAGGATCCGGGGCCGGCGCAGTGGACGATGACCTCGCCGCCGCGATCCGGCAGTGTCTGACACTGGATCGCACGGCGGTGCGCGCCTATGCGGAGAAGTACTCCTGGCGCGCCTGCGCAGAAGAATTCGTCAGGAACCTCTCCCCGCTGCCCCCGCTTGAGCGTCGACGACTCTGGAGCCGGCTGCGCAAGCTGCGCCCGCCCCGCTTCCGCCGCCGCCAGAGGACCGTTGATCCCGCAGCGTGAGCGCCCGGCGGCCCGTCAGCTCCTGTTAACCGAAACCGGCGAACCTGCCTCCCATGTTCGATGCCCGCCCGGCGCAGGTGCGCCGCAGATCAGGCGCCTGGCGATTGTCCCAGGCCGCAGCGACACTCATCGGGCTCGCCAGCGCGGGCGCGGCCGTCGCGTTGTCGATCGAAATCTTCGGCTCGCCGCATGACGCCACGCCGCGCGAGACCATTTTGCTGTTCAGCGCCCCGTCGGCGCAGAAGCTCGCCCTGCGCGAGCGCCTCGTCGATGCGCCAGACCCGAGCACCGGCGAAGCGCGCCTGCCTGTCCTTGATCTCACCTCCGCACCGGCGGGCGAGGCTCAGACAGAAGCACCTGCCCTGCAGCCGGCTTACGGCGTGTCCATCAGGGTCGATCCCTCGCTGGACCATGACCCCGGGCCATCACAAGCGGGCGAGATGGCGATGATCAGCCCGAGCGCCGGTCAGGCTCAAGCGCACGCTGAGGCGCCGGTGCGCCGCTACGCCCCAAGCCCCCTGGTGCGCGCGCCCATCGCGGCGCTGACCCGCCAAGGTCCCTACGGCCCCGTGCCAACTGTGGGGCCGGACGGAAGCCGCGCCCGCCAGGCCTATGCGCGTCCGTTCACCGCCAATGGCAAACCGCGCATCGCTCTGGTCGTGGGCGGTCTTGGCCTCGACCCGCTCGCGACCCGTGCAGCCATCGAGGAACTTCCGCCGGAGGTCACACTGTCGTTTATTCCGTATGCGCCTGACCTCCAGACCTGGGTGAACCAGGCGCGCGCGCAGGGTCATGAAGTGATCCTGGAACTGCCGATGGAATCGTTCGACGCCCGCGCTGACACCGGTCCGCTCGTTCTGAGCGCGACAGGCTCGCGCGAGGAGAATTCCCGGCGGCTTGGCCAGCTTCTGTCCCGCGCAGGCGGGTATTTCGCCGTCGCAAATTACGAGGGCGCGCGCCTTGCCGCGCAGGGCGAAACGCTGAGCGATGTGATCGCAGATCTCGACCAGAAAGGGCTCGCCCTCGTGCATGACGGCGCCACCGCCAGGCCCGCTTTCGAGGTCGCCGCCCGGGCGGCCGGATTGCCCTTCGCCGCCTTCGATCGGATGATCGACCGGCAACGCAACCCTGAAGCGATCAACGACCAGCTGCTGGCGCTTGAGACCCTGGCGCTCAAGAGCGGGTCAGCGCTCGGCGGCGCCAATGGCGTCGCCGCAACGATCGCCCAGACAGCGGCATGGGCCGAAACGCTGTCGCTCAAAGGGTATCAGCTTGCACCGGCAAGCGCCGTGCTGCGCGAGCGGTCGGGCGCGCCATGACGATGGCTGCGGGTGAACGCACCGCCTACCGCGCAAATGTCGGCATTGCGCTGTTTCACCGCGATGGACGCGTGTTTGTCGGCAAGCGGGCGCGCGCATCGGGACGCCATGTCTGGCAGATGCCGCAGGGCGGCGTCGATGAGGGCGAGGACGCGCGCGTTGCTGCGCTCAGGGAAATGCAGGAGGAGATCGGCGTGAGGCCCGACCAGGTGACGATCCTGGCCGAAACAGCCGATTGGCTCACTTACGATTTTCCGCCGGAGATTCAGGCAGCAATGGCCCGCAAGGGCCCGTATCGCGGCCAGAGGCAGAAATGGTTCGCGCTGCGCTTTAACGGTTGCGACGACGACATCGTTCTTGATGCGCACACGCCGGAATTCGACGCCTGGCGCTGGGCGTCGCTCGCCGAGACGCCCGGTCTCGTGATTCCTTTCAAACGCAGCGTCTATGAGGAGGTCGCGCGCCGCTTTGCACTCTTCACAACACCAGACAGCCCAGGGTGAGGCAGCTGAGCCCAGCACCCCCGCACACAGCACCCTGCACACAATGAACGGCCGGATCCTGTCGTCAGGCCAGACGGCCACACACGCAGTCATCGCGTCATCAAGGACCGCATACCCCAACATACGCGCATCGCCCGGCCCCGGATTGTGCGCCCGGAAGGGTCGCGAGGACGCGCCCGTGACGCTGCGCAAAGTGGAGAAACTCGCCATGCGCGTGCGTCGCCTCGTCGCGCTGCGCCATGCCGCTGGACTGCGCGGCGCCAATCAGCGAGGCTTGCCATCTCGCGACCGGCGGAACGGGACCTCATGAGAGCTCTGGGCAAGACCCCGATCATTTTCATTCACGGCGCGTTTTGCGGCGGTTGGTCCTTCGACCTGTTCCGCCGCCCATTCGACAAGCGCGGCTACCGGACCCTGACGCCGGATCTTCCGCATCATGAGCAAGGCGCCGATGTCGACGCGCTGTGCCAGCTTGGCGTGTGCGAATACGCCGCCGCAATCGAGAGCCTGTGCAGCCGGCTCGATCAGCCACCAGTTCTGATCGGTCACTCGATGGGCGGGCTCATCGCCCAGATCGTCGCATCACACCGGCCGATTGCGGGCCTCATTCTGCTGGCCCCCGCGTCGCCATGGGGGGTCTGGCCCACGACCACAGAGGAAACCGCGGCAAGCCTTGCGCTCTACACAATGGGAGATTTCTGGCGCCGCCCCGTCGAACCTGACTATGCGGCCGCGCGCCAGTTCGCCCTGCAGAACTTCACCCGGGACGACGCGTTGCGCCTGTTTGCGCGCATGGTGCCAGAAAGCGGGCGCGCGGCCTTTGAATCGATCCATTGGTGGCGCGATTCAAGCATGCGCTCGGCCGCACCGGTCTATCTCATCGAGTCCCCGGTGCTGGCCGTCGCCGGCGGGCGCGATCGACTGACCCCCGCGCCCACCATTCGCCGCCTCGCGCAGCGCTTCCCGAGCGACCAGGCGACCTTCGTCGAATTGCCGGACATGAGCCACTGGCTGCCAGCTGAGCCAGGCTGGGGGCGGGTCGCTGAACTCTGCCTTGACTGGCTCGCGGACAAGGGCGTCACCGCCAGCCCCGGCGGCGGCCTCTCGCGCGCCATGCGGGCGGCGATCAGCGCAGCCGGATCCAGTCCTGTGCGCTGAACGCTCACAGCACACCAGCCCGCGCGGACTGTGGGGCAGCGGCTCAGATCGTCAGAATATCCGGAACACGACGGCCAGCCCGAATGAAGGCCGCACGCGCCGTGTTGGCGAGCAGGCAGGCGATCGTCATCGGTCCGACTCCGCCAGGAACCGGCGTGATCGCGCCCGCCACGTCCACTGCCTCGCCAAACGCGACATCGCCGACCACCCGGGTCGCGCCCGGCCCTTTGTCAGGGACCGCGACACGGTTGATCCCGACATCGATCACGCAGGCGCCAGGCTTGATCCAGTCGCCGCGCACCATCTCGGGGCGCCCCACTGCCGGAACCAGAATGTCCGCCGTTCGGCACAGGCCGGCCAGATCGGCCGAGCGGGAATGGGCGATTGTGACCGTGCAATCCGCCTCCAGAAACATCAGGGCGGCAGGCTTGCCCACCAGAATGGAACGCCCGACGACGACGCACCTGCGGCCAGCGAGCGCGCCCAGCGTTTCGCGCGCCAGAATGACGCAGCCCTGCGGCGTGCATGGGCGCAGACCCGGCGCGCCCGCCACCAGCCGGCCGGCGCTTTCATGCGTCAGTCCGTCAACATCTTTGTCCGGCGGGATCAAGGCCAGCACAGGCCCGGCGTCCAGGCCTGCCGGCAGGGGCAATTGAAGGAGCACGCCGTCAACGCCCGGGTCTTCGCCAAGTTGGCGCACGCGCCCCTCCAGATCATCCTGAGAAATGTCTGCAGGCAGCTTGACCTCCACTGAGACCATGCCGGCCGCCTGGGCGTCGCGGTGCTTGTTGCGCACATAGATCTCGCTCGCCGGATCATCTCCGACAAGAACGACCGCAAGGCCTGGCGGCCTGCCCGTCAGGGCGGCGAACTGGCCAGCAGCAGCCGCAGCCCTGGCGCGCCATGCTGCGCCGATGGCCTTGCCGTCGATGATCTGAGCCGACATGGCGCGTCTCCTAACGCCCGGCGAGGATGCGCGTGGGGCGGGAATGGTCCCAGTCCTCCAGAAGGGTGCGCAGGGCCGCGACGAAGGCAAGCGGCTGATCCAGCATGATATGATGCTGCGCGTGAGGAATGGAGATGAAAGGGGCCTGCCGGTTCAGCAGAGCGCGCATGTACTCGCGCACATCGTCGGGCATCAGGATCGACTCCTCGCCACGGAATATCGCAATGCGGCAGGCCGTCGCCTTCAGGAGGTCCGCTGGCGGATGACCTGCATCAAACCGCGTCCAGATTGCCGGATCGAATTTCCAGGTCCACCCCTGCCCCCCCTCGGCGAGCTCGGCTGGCTTGAGCGAATGCCGGGCGATGTAGTCGAGGATGTAATGATTGTCACAAGGCTGTGGCGGCGCGAGGCGAAATCGCGCGAGCGCAGCCTGCAGGCTCGGATAAACCCGGTGGGGCCGCATGATCCGCTCGCGCGGTCCGGTGTGCGGGCGCTCCGGCGGATTGACCGGACTGTCAACAATGATGCTGCCGGCCAGGCGGTCGCCGTAAACAGCCCCCGTCAGCATGGTCACGAAACCGCCGAAGGAGTGCGCCACGATGATCGGCTTTTCGTCATGCACGCACATCCCGGCGTCGGCCATGACCGCCATTTCTTCCTCGGCAAAGGTTCGCATGCGATAGGTGGATCGCCACGCGCTGTCGCCCATGCCCGAGAAGCTCAGCGCGGCGACATTGTACTGCGAGGCGAGATAGGGCGCGATGAAGTCCCACCAGCGCGCATGCGCGCCATTGCCATGAACGAAAAGAAGACCCGGGCGCGCCGCGTCGCCCCAGCGCCGATAGGCGATGCGCGCGCCCTCCACCATGACGCTGCGCTCTTCCGCCGGGGCCGCGACAGCAGCCTCAAACCAGGCCGGCGCCGCCGGCCGGCGGCCCTCATAAGCAGCCAGCGGACCGGCGTCGACCTGCTCAGCCGGCGGCTGGTCGCGGACAATGCCCGATCCGGCGCCGGGCGGGGCCGTGCGCTCAGCAGCCGCCGACATTGAGCAGCTCCACCTTGAAGACCAGCGCTTCGTTGGGCCCGATCGGACCGCCCGGCGTGCCCGTCTGACCGTAGCCAAGCTCGGGAGGCACGTAGAGCATGAACATGTCCCCAGGCTTCATCAGCTGCAGGCCTTGCGTCCAGCCAGGAATGACCCCGGACAGCGGAAAATCGATCGGAGCGCCACGCTGGTAGGAGCTGTCAAACACCTGCCCATCGGTCAGTGCGCCTTCATACATGACGCACACCACGTCATCCGCGGTCGGCGCGGCCGCAGAACCGGGGCCGGCGCGCACGACTTTGTACTGCAGTCCGGATTCAGTCACCTGGACGCCAGGCTCAGACCTGTTGCGGGCAAGAAACGCGTTTGCACGCGACAGCCCTGCCGCCTCCTGCATGGACATGGTCGCCCCCGGCGTGACGGCGGTGTCGGCGACAATTGACTTCTGGTCGCGCTGGCAACCGGCGAGCGCGAGGACGGCGGCGGCGATCACAACAAAACGCATGGCAGCTCCTTTGATGAAACACTCAGGCGTACAGCGCATCGGTGGCCGGGATGGACCAGGGCTCGGCGGCGGCCGCACGGTCCCAATCCTGAAAGTCGGCGTCGGCAAAAATCGTTTCGCAATAGGCCTCAGCGACTGCAGACAGGGTGATCTGATAGGTGCGAAAACGCGTCGCGACCGGCGCGAAGAAGGCGTCGGCGATCGAGCGCGCGCCAAACAGCCAGGGGCCGTGTGCGCCATGGCGTGCACGCAGATCCGCCCATAGTTCTTCGATCCGGGCGATGTCAGCGGCGGTGTCCTCCTTCACATCGCCAATGCGCACGCGCCGGCGCAGATTCATGCTCAAGTCCCGGCGCAGCGCAGCGAAGCCTGAATGCATTTCGGCCGTGGCGGCGCGGGCTTCCGCCCGGGTCAGGCGATCGGCCGGCCAAAGTCCGGCCTCAGGCGCCGTCTCGCCAGCCCACTCGCTGATGGCGAGACTGTCATAAATGGTGCGCCCCTCCACCAGAAGCGCCGGCACCCGCCCGCTCGGCGAGACTGCAAGAACCTCTGAGATCCTGGATTTGCCATAACCGGGACCGCCAAGCGGAATGACCTGCTCGTCAAAGCCGATTCGCGCCCACCGCAGGACCAGCCAGGGCCGCATCGACCACGAGGAGTAGTTCTTGTTACCGATGTAGAGAATGGGCGCCATGACGGCCTCCTAATCAAGCAGATTGCGGCGGATCGCAACGCCGGCGGCCTGCAGAGAATCCTGTATTTCTTCAGCATGCTGTGCATCACGGGTTTCGATCATGATGTCGAACTCGGCGGCTTTGGCCGGAACATCCAACGCCAGACGATTGTGGAACACCTCGATGATGTTGCCGCCGAGATCGCCGATCACCTTGGAGACGCGCGCGAGGAAACCTGGCCGGTCGTCGCCAAGAATGCGGATCGACACAATCCGCCCCTCGCGCACAAGCGCCCGGGTCAGAACGCTTGCAAGCAGGCGCGGATCGATGTTGCCGCCGCACAGCAGGAGACCCACCTTTTTTCCCGCAAACAGCTCTGGCTCGGCAAGCAGCGCGGCCAAACCCGCAGCGCCGGCGCCCTCGACAATGGTCTTTTCGACGTTGGCGAGCAGTGTGACGGCGCGCTCCAGTTGGTCCTCGCTGACATGCACGATGCGTTCGACCACGGGCTTCAGCATGGCGCTCGTGATCTTGCCGACATGCTTGACGGCGATGCCCTCGGCGATCGTCGCCCCGCCGACGACCGGATCGCGGCCTTCAAAGGCGGCCCTCAGCGAGGGGTACATGGCCGCCTGCACCGCAATGATGCGGATGTTGGGATTGAGCGCGCGCGCCGCGGTCGCAACGCCGGACAACAGCCCGCCGCCGCCGACCGGAACGGCCAGCATGTCGAGGTCGACGCCAGCGTCCTCGATCAGTTCAACGCCGCAGGTGCCCTGACCCGCGATGACGAACGGATCGTCATACGGGTGGACGAAGGTGAGGCCTTCGCGATCCTTCAGCTCGTAAGCATAGGTCTGAGCCTCAGCAAGGGTCTCGCCGTGCAGGATCACCCTCGCCCCATGACCGCGCGTGTGCTCCACCTTCACGAACGGCGTGCCAAGCGGCATGACAATGGTGGCGGGGATGCCGAGCCGGGTGGCGTGATACGCGATGCCCTGGGCATGATTGCCCGCCGACATGGCGATCACCCCCGCTTTGCGCTCGGACGGCGACAGATTCATCAGTTTGTTGAGCGCGCCGCGCTCCTTGAAGCTTGCGGTGAATTGCAGGTTCTCGAACTTGAGCCAGACCTCGGCGCCGGTGATCGCGGAAAGCGTGCGCGAGCGGCGCACCGGCGTGCGCTCCACATGATTTGCGATGCGGGACTGCGCAGCCTTGATGTGCTCGAATGTAACCCTCATGGCCGCCTTTTCCCGCCTGACGCGGGCGGACACTAGGGAGAAGGCGGGCCAAAGGGAAGGGGCGCCGGCGGCTCTGCAGGCCGTCCTGATTTAACCGCGGCCAAGCGCGCGCCACATGTCCCAGCGTCGCATCGCTTTGCCGGGCAGCTCGGAGACGCGCGGCCAGGCGCGCTGCTCCAGCGCCCCGCGCACCCGCCACTGGGCGGCGCGCACCGCTGCAGCCAGGCTCGGGCGGGACACGAAACCGTCCGCGATCTGCGAACTGTGGGTCGCCAGGGTGCGTTTGTACTGGTAGTCGCCAGGTCCCATCTCGACGTCGCGGACGCCCGCACCGGCGGCCGCCTCAACCATGGCGCGCCAATTGACGATGCCCGGCCGCAGCTGCTCAAGCGCCGGTTCGTAGGCCGTGAACCAGGTGTGCAGAACCATGCCGCGGCGCAGACACAACGTCACGCACGCCGGTCCGCCGTCAGCGCGCAGCACGAAGCTCGCCCCCGTCAAGTCCGGATCGGTGGAGGCCGCCGCGCGGCGGATGAGCTCGCCCACCCAGGGACGCGCGATGATGTCGGTCTGGCCGGTGCGCCGGTACTGCGCCCGCTTCCAGCCGATCATCGCCGCAAGCGCAGTCTCGTCCTGTACGAAGGCGTCAAACTGCGGCGCCGGGGCTTCGCGCCAGAACCGGCGATGGTACTGACTGAACTTCTTCAGGCCGCCGCTGCGCTGATCTCGTTTGCGACCCAGATAGGCGTCCATGCCACCCGTCACATCGGCGTGCCAGACCTGGCAGGCGGAGCGCTGGTGGGCGCGTGTCGCCGTCTGATCCGGCCGCAGCGCCGTGAAATCGCAGCGGTCAACCCGGAGCGCGGCCAGGACCGCCGGCCAGTCAATCTCCAAATCCGCCGCCGCAATGAGCCCCTGGGCATCGTTGAGAGGGGCGCCAATCGGCATTGCCGTGAAGGCAGAAAGCCGCTGCACCGGCAGAAAAGCAACGATTTCGCCGCCATCTTCGATCACCGCCACCCGGGCGTCCGGACGCACGCCGTCCACCAGCCTCGCCCAGGCGAGGCTGAAGAACGGGCTCGCAAGTTGCGGATCGGCGTCCTGCAACCGGCGCCAGCGCGCGGCTTCCTGGGGGCCAAGTTCGCCCGGTCGCGCTGCTTCCACCCGCACGCTTGGCTCCGTCTGCGAGGATGACCGGCGTTCATACCAGCGGCGGCTTAATCGAGGGTAAGCCCGCGCCGGGCGCCGGCGGTCCGGCAAGGGGCCGCCCGATGCCGCCACAAGTTGGTCGCGGACGCAGTGCATGGGTCTGGGCATGGGTCTGGGCATGGGCCTGGGCGCGAGCCTGGGCACGGGCCTGGGCGCGAGCCTGGGCATGGGCCTGGGCATGCGCCCGGGAAAGCGCCCGGGAAAGCGCCTGGGGACGGGCCTGGGGACCCCTCTGGCTCTTGCCAGCCCGGTGCGTGCAAGCGAAGCTCGACAGGGTGCGCGACGCGCGCCGGCTCAGGAGAGTTCGCCATGCATGACATCGTGATCCGCGGCGGGTCGATCGTGGACGGCGCTGGCCGGGCGGCCTTCTGCGGCGACATCGCAATCGCCGGCGAGCACATCGTGGAAGTGGGGCGGGTCAGCGCCCCGGCGCGCCGGGTGATCGATGCGACAGGCCTGCTTGTCACGCCCGGATTTGTCGACATCCACACCCACTATGACGGCCAGGCGAGCTGGGATCCGGTCCTCGCGCCGTCCTCCCAGCACGGGGTGACCTCCCTGGTCATGGGCAATTGCGGCGTCGGTTTCGCCCCTGCCCGTCCCGACAGCCACGACTGGCTGATCGCGCTTCTGGAGGGCGTTGAGGACATCCCCGGCTCTGCACTTGCCGAGGGATTGAGCTGGGACTGGGAAACCTTTCCCGACTATCTCGACGCGCTTGACAGGCGCCGCTTCGCCGTCGACGTCGGCGCGCAGGTGCCGCATGCGGCGCTGCGCGCTTATGTCATGGGCGAGCGCGGCGGCGACAGCGAGGAGGCGCCTGGCGAAACGGAAATCGACCTCATGCGGGCCATCACGCGCGAA
>JBILMQ010000262.1:0-5094 GCA_044375455.1 Caulobacterales bacterium
TGATGGCGGCGGAGATCATGGCGGCGCGCCAGATCACCTATTTTGCCGCACGCCAGAAGGATTCCGGCAAGCGCTGCGATCTCGAGGCCGGGATGGCCAAGCTGCTGGCGGCGCGGGTGGCGTGGGCGGCGGCAGACAACGCCGTGCAGATACACGGCGGCAACGGCTTCGCGCTGGAATACCCTGTGTCCCGCGTGCTGTGCGACGCCCGCATTCTCAACATCTTTGAGGGCGCCGGTGAAATTCAGGCGCAGGTGATCGCGCGCCGGCTGCTCGAGGACGGCAACTGAGTCAGTGCGCGCCAACCATGCACAGGTGAGCCTGCACGCTGCCTCGGGCCGATGCACCGGAGGCGACCCTGCGACGCGCACGCCGGTGCGGCAGGGAGGTCCATCGGAGGGGCCCTTGTGAGGCGCTCAGCCTAACGACGCCGGACCGCCGTAAGGCAAACCCGCCGCAAAGCCACTCTGTGCCGGCAATCTGGGCAGGCACGCTCTGCAAGCAAGCTGTTCAGGCAAGCTGCGCAGGCAGACTATCCAGGTATGGAGATGCGCGACCGCAGCGCGCCGCCAGGACAGCCGGCCCGAACTGGCGCGGGCGCGTTGGGTCGACAGCGGTCGCACCAGGCAGCGCGACGATCCTCAAGCACAGCGGAGCGTCCGTCAGCAGGGACCTCGTTATACTGCCGGGCCTAGCCGGCGAGCATCGCGCGAATGGCGCTGAGCGCGTCTTGTGCAGCCTGGCCGTTGGGACCGCCGCCTTGGGCCATGTCGGCACGGCCGCCGCCGCCGTGACCGCCAAGCGCGGCCACGGCTGGTTTGACGAGATCAACGGCCGAGACCTTGCCTGCAAGATCTGGCGTCACGCCGATCGCGACGGCCGCCTTGCCGTCGGCCACGCCGATGAACGCGATGACGCCGGAGTGAATTTCTTTTTTCGCATCGTCGACGAGGGCGCGCAGGTCTTTCGCGGGAACGCCCGCCAGAACGCGCCCCAGGAAGGCAATGCCAGCGACGGTTTCCGGGCCCGCCGGGCTTGATGAGCCCCCGGCCGATTGAGCGAGGGCGAGTTTGGTCCTGGCGTCGCTCAGGTCGCGCTCAAGGCTGCGGCGCTCCCTGGCCAGTGTCGCAACCCGCTCGGCGGTCTCGGCCAGAGGCGACTTCAGATCGTCTGCGATCGTGCGCGCGATGGCGGCTTGCCGTTTCCAGTGTTCGATGGCGGCGGCCCCAGTTGCGGCCTCAATCCGACGCACCCCGGCTGAGACGGCGCTTTCGGACAGGATTGCGAAGACGGCGATGTCGCCCGTTCGTGTGACGTGGGTGCCCCCGCACAGTTCGACGGAGTATGCTTTCGCTGCGTCAGCAAGGCTGGCGCCCATGCTCAGCACGCGCACGCTGTCGCCATACTTCTCCCCGAACAGGGCGAGAGCGCCTGCCGCCACCGCGGCCTCCGGGGCCATCTCCCGGGTTTCGGCGGCGCCATTTTGACGGATGACGCCATTGACCTCCGCTTCAATGGCGTCGAGCTGGGTTTGCGTCACGCCCTGGCCATGAGAAAAATCGAAGCGCAGGCGATCGGCCTCCACGAGCGAACCCTTCTGGGTTACGTGGGGCCCGAGCACGTGGCGCAGGGCCGCATGCAGCAGGTGCGTGGCGGAATGGTTGGCGCGCAGACGGCTGCGCCGGTCGGCGTCTATCGTCAAGGTGGCCTCGGCCCCAACCTTGATGCGCCCCGAAACGAGCGCGCCACTGTGACCATGGAGCGCGCCAGCGCGCTTGTGGGTATCCTCGACCTTAAAGACCGCGGCATCAGAGAAGACGATGAGCCCCTTGTCGCCGGCCTGGCCGCCGCTTTCTGCGTAAAACGGCGTCGTGTCGAACAAGAGTTCCGCCGGCTGACCGGCCTCGAGCGTGACGGCTTCGCTGCCGCCTATGAGGATCGCGGAGACTTTTGACGTGGCGCTGGGCTGATCATAGCCGACGAACCGGGTCGGCCCGAGCCGGTCTTTCAGGTGCAGATAGACAGCGTCCGTCGCCACTTCACCCGAACTGAAGCCCGCAGCGCGGGAAGCTTCGCGCTGACGTTCCATCGCTGTTTCAAAGCCGTCAAGGTCAACGGTCTGGCCACGCCCGCGCAGGATGTCCTGGGTGAGATCGAGGGGAAAGCCATACGTGTCGTAAAGCTTGAAGGCGGTTTCGCCTGGAAGCGCACCGCCGGCGGACAGCCGCGCGGCCTCCGCCTCGAGAAGCGCCATGCCATTTCCGAGCGTGCGCTGAAAGCGTTCCTCCTCCTCGCGCAGGGTCGCCTCAAGCGCAGGGCGGGCGCGCACGAGTTCCGGATAAGCCCCACCCATCTGCTCCGCGAGGGTCGCAACCAACCGGTGCAGCAGCGGCTCCTTCGCGCCGAGCAAATGGGCGTGGCGCATGGCCCGGCGCATGATCCGGCGAAGCACATAACCGCGCCCCTCATTGGACGGGCCGACCCCGTCGGCGATCAAGAAGCATGACGCACGCAGGTGATCTGCGATCACACGATGGCTTGCGGCATGCTCGCCGCGCGCGGCCATTCCAGTCGCTTCCTCGGACGCCGCGATCAGGGCGCGAAAGAGATCCGTATCATAGTTTGAATGCACGCCCTGCAGCACCGCAGCGATCCGCTCCAGGCCCATGCCCGTGTCGATCGACGGCTTGGGCAGCGCAATGCGCGTGTGTTCGTCGATCTGCTCGAACTGCATGAACACGAGGTTCCACACTTCGACGAAGCGGTCGCCGTCCGCATCGGGCGACCCTGGTGGCCCGCCTGGAACCTTATCGCCGTGATCGAAGAATATCTCTGAACACGGGCCGCACGGACCGGTCGGCCCCATCATCCAGAAGTTGTCTGAAGTTGGAATACGGATGATGCGGCTATCGGGCAGTCCTGCAACTTTGCGCCAGATCGCCGCCGCTTGCTCGTCATCGGCATAGACAGTGACGGTGAGTCGCTTGGGATCAAGGGCGTAGTCCTTCGTCACCAGCTCCCAGGCGAACGCAATGGCGTCGTCCTTGAAGTAGTCGCCGAAAGAGAAGTTGCCGAGCATCTCGAAGAAGGTGTGATGGCGCGCGGTATAGCCGACATTGTCGAGATCGTTGTGCTTGCCGCCGGCGCGCACGCACTTCTGGGATGTGACTGCGCGCGGCGCGGGCGGCTCCTGGGCTCCGGTGAAGATATTCTTAAACTGCACCATGCCGGCGTTGGTGAACAGCAGGGTCGGATCGTTCTGCGGCACCAGCGGGCTTGAAGCCAGCACCGCATGGCCCTGGCGTTTGAAGTAGTCGAGGAAGGCCGTACGGATCTCGCTCAAGGACGCCATGGACTGTGGCTCGCTCTGTCTGACGGACTGCGTCAGACCCCAGCGGGGCGCCGACGCGACCAGTGGTTGGGCTCTCCGCGGAGGCGCGCTGTGCCAGCAGCGGTTTCGCCACTGCGCTCCGGCCTGGGCCAGACGCTGCGCCAAGACGCGCTTCCTGCGGCCGGCGACGCGCGCGTTTCACCATCAGATGGCGAAGCCCCCGCACCCCCGGGACACACCTGGATATAAAGAGAGGCCGTGGACGCGCCAAGCGTCCACGGCCTCTGCATTTGACGATGACCCGCAGGACATGAAGGACGCCGGCGCGAAAAACAGGGGCTCAAAGCTGGGAACGCACGCCGGAGCGGCGCAGGAGCGTCAGGATCCGCCTGCCAGCGCCCCCCCCACGAACCCAACACCGCCCCGAGCGCAGGCGTTCAGCTTTCGTCGTCTTCCCCCGCATCTGGACTGGAGGCCAGCAATTCCTCAGCCAGAAGCCCGGACTTCTGTCGGATCGCATCTTCGATCTCGGCTGCCATCTCCGGGTGTTCTTTCAGGAAGGTCCGGACATTCTCCTTGCCTTGCCCGATGCGCTGGGAGTTGTAGGAGAACCAGGAGCCTGACTTTTCAACGATACCGGTCTTGACGCCGAGGTCGATCAGCTCGCCCCGCTTCGAGATGCCTTCTCCGTAGATGATGTCGAACTCAACCTGCTTGAAGGGCGGAGCAACCTTGTTCTTGACGACCTTGACGCGGGTGGTCGAGCCGATGACCTCATCACGCTCCTTGATCGCCCCGGTCCGCCTGATATCCAGGCGGACGGACGCGTAAAACTTCAACGCATTCCCGCCCGTGGTGGTCTCCGGGTTCCCGTACATCACCCCGATCTTCATACGGATCTGGTTAATGAAGATCACCAGCGTCTTCGACCGAGAGATCGATGCTGTCAGCTTTCGCAGCGCCTGGCTCATCAGGCGCGCCTGCAATCCCGGCAGACTTTCGCCCATTTCGCCTTCGAGTTCAGCGCGCGGCGTCAGCGCGGCGACCGAGTCGATGACCAACACGTCGATTGCGCCAGACCGCACCAGGGTGTCAGCAATCTCCAGCGCCTGCTCGCCTGTGTCCGGCTGAGAGATCAAGAGATCATCCAGATCAACGCCCAGCTTCTGCGCATACACCGGATCAAGCGCATGCTCTGCATCCACAAAGGCGCAGACGCCGCCGTTCTTCTGCGCCTCTGCAACGCAATGCAATGCGAGTGTGGTCTTGCCGGAGCTCTCCGGGCCGTAGATCTCAACGATGCGACCGCGCGGCAGACCACCAATCCCGAGGGCGATATCAAGCCCCAGCGACCCGGTGGATACAGCCTCGATCTCCACCGAGGGGCCCTTTTCGCCAAGCCGCATGACCGAGCCCTTGCCGAAGGCGCGCTCGATTTGCGTCAAGGCCGCACTGAGGGCCTTTTCCTTGTCGCCGTCGCCGGCGGAGTCCGATTTATCCTTCACGACTTTCAAAGCTGGCTCCGCCATTGGCCGAATCTCCTAATCAGGGTCCCACAGCGCCGGCACGTTCTCAATCGCTTGACTGCGTCACCGACCCTATCCTTGCGTACCGGATTTGTTCCCGGAACACAAGGGGAACATCGCGCCGTTTCGTGAAGAATGCATTAACGGCCGGCCGCTTCAGGATCGCAGTGGGTGACGTTGCGGGGGGGGACTCCCCACCAATGATCAAGCCGCTTTCAGGGCGGGCTTCCTGGGGAG